>JBGAMH010000019.1:21284-29970 GCA_044223135.1 Candidatus Eiseniibacteriota bacterium
TTCGGAGTTGGCGGCCAGAACCTAGGCCGGCGGGTTCTGCGTCCAGTCGTAGAAGCCGCGGCCGGTCTTCCGGCCGTGCATGCCCGCGAGCACCATCCGCTTCAGCAGCGGCGGCGCGGCGAAGCGCGGCTCCTTGAACTCGTCGAACATGATCTCGCTGATGTAGTAGGTGGTGTCGAGCCCCACGTAGTCGGTCAGGAACAGCGGGCCCATGGGGTAGCCGCAGCCCAGCTTCATGGCGTTGTCGATGTCGTCGCGGCTCGCGAGGCCCTGCTCGAACACGCGCACGGCGTCCAGCATGTAGGGCACGAGCAGCCGGTTCACCACGAAGCCCGTGGAGTCGCCGCAGTTCACCACCGTCTTGCCGATGGCCATGCACCAGGCGTTCGCGGCCTGCACGGCGGCCGGGTCGGTGCGCACCGTCTTCACCACCTCGACCAGCTTCATCAGCGGAACGGGATTGAAGAAGTGCAGCCCGAGGAAGCGGTCGGGCCGCTGCGAGAAGTTCGCCATCTCGGTGATCGACAGGCTCGACGTGTTCGAAGCGAAGATCGCGTCCTTCTTCACGATGCCTTCGAGCGCGCCGTACAGCTCGCGCTTCGCGGGCAGGTTCTCGACGATCGCCTCCACCACGATGTCGCAGTCGGCGAGGTCCTTCAGCTCCGTCGTGGTCTTCAGGTTGGCGAGCGTCTTGTCCATCGCCTCCTGCGTCACCTTGCCCTTCTCGACGCCGCCCTTGAGGAACTTCGTGATCATGCCCATGCCCTTCTCGAGGGCGTTGGGAGACACCTCGCGCACGACGGTGGAGAAACCCGCCTGGGCACTCACCTGCGCGATGCCGCTGCCCATCAGGCCGCAGCCGACGACACCCACCTTCTGGATGGCCATGGAAAGGAGGACCTCCGTGCGAAACGTGAACCGGCGGCACGCGGGCGCGGGCCGGCGCGGCAGCCTGCGTCGGAACGGCCGGGAACATAGAGAGGGGCGTGCGCGGCGACAAGCGCGAGCGTCCGGACGCGGCGCCCGCCGCGCTCAGGGGGCCAGGTGCGGTCTCCAGAGCCGGATCAGGCCGAACGTGCGCGACGGGGCGAGCGAGTCGAACACCGCGGCCACGGGGCGCACGTCGATACCCGCCTGGTCGGTGGCCAGGCCCCACCAGTGGTCGCCCTGCCCGGCCACGCTGCGCACCTCGTCGGGCGTGGTCACGCTGGAGTCGGGGATCACCGCGGACCCGTCGTAGTAGTGCAGCGGGGTCACCAGCACGAGACGGTGGCGCGCCTGCGGCACGTAGCGCCAGCCCCAGAGCAGCGTGTGCGTGTCGGCGTGCATCACCACGTCGGACGACTCGGCGCGCGGCGCGAGGAAGTCGCGCAGGCGCGCGAGCGACTCGGGCTCGCCCACGCGGTGCACGAACAGCGTCGCGCGCGCCGCGAACAGCAGCACGAGCACGGCCACCACCACGCGCAGCCGCGGCCAGCGCAACTGCAGGATGCCCGCCGCCGCGAGCGCGTGCAGGAACGGGATGATCAGCAGCATGTACTTGACCATGAACAGGCGCGTGCCCGCCTGGTGCAGCGTCCAGCACAGCGCCGCCGTGCCCGGGCCGACGGCCCACGCGAACGACGCGGCCGGCCGGCGGCGCGGGCGCCGGAACGGCAGCAGCGCCAGCGCCACGAGCACCGGCAGGATGTACCAGGCGTCGAACGCGGCGCGGCGGCCGAGGTCGCCGAGGTCGAACAACGACGGCTTGGGCATCCAGTGGTCGGCCGACACGCGGTGCAGCTGGCCCCACCACAGCGGCAGCAGCGGCGCGAACAGCACGGCCACCGCCGCGTGCAGGCCCGACCACTCGAGCTGCCGGCGCCCGTCGCGGCCCAGCCGGAACACGCCCCAGACCCATTGCACGAACAGCACCACGCCGGCCAGGTAGTGGGTCCACAGCGCCGCCGCGGCCGCGATCACGAACAGCGCCGCGTCGCCGCGCCGGCCCCACAGGTGCCAGCGCGCGGCCCCGAGCGCGGCGAGCGTGACCCACAGCCACAGCATCGGGTAGGAGCGCAGCTCCTGGGACACGGTCGCGTGCGCCGGGTCGAGCGCGAGCATCGCGGCCGCGAGCGCCGCGGGGTAGCGGCCGAACAGCGTGCGCGCGAGCGCCCACCCCGCGGAGATGGCCCCGAGCGCGCACACGATGCTGGACAGGCGCAGCCACAGGTCGCCGCCGCCGCCGACGGCATGCCACGCCCAGAGCCACAGGAAGTGCAGCGGCGGGTGCACGTCGGATCGCACCACGGCGAGCACGTCGGCCAGCGGTCGCGACGAGGCCGAGAGCGAGTACAGCTCGTCGAACCACAGCGGCGTGCTGGCCGCGAGCCGGATGCGGACGATGGCGGCGGCGATCAGGACGAGCGCGAGCACCGCGCCTTCGAGACGCGTCACCCGCGGCGGTGTCGCGGAAGGATTCGGCATCGGCCGCATCCTACAGGACCCGCAGGCCGGCGCGAGGGGTGGCGGCCGTCCCCCGGGCGTTTCCCGCGGGGCGGCCGCAGGGCTGGTCGGCATGGCGTCGGACCTCTAGAGTCGCCCCGACCGCGGCGCCCGGCGCCGCACCGAACGTCTTCGCCTCCCGACCGAATCCCCATTTCCATCGAGGTGCCGTCGTGACGCCGTCCGTGCTCGAATCACTCGTCCTGAAGAACGACTCCAAGATCGTGCTGCTGGTGCTCGACGGCCTCGGCGACCTGCCGAACGCTTCGCGCGGCGGCCAGACCCCGCTCGAGGCCGCGAAGACTCCGAACTTCGACGCGCTCGCGCCCGCGGCGGCGATGGGCCGCATCCTGCCCGTGGAGCCGGGCGTCACGCCGGGCAGCGGCCCCGGGCACCTGGCGCTGTTCGGCTACGACCCGGTCGAGACGCAGGTGGGCCGCGGCGTGCTCGAGGCGCTCGGCGCCGGCATCGAGCTGCAGCCCGGCGACGTCGCCGCGCGCGCGAACTTCTGCACCGTCGACGCGGCGGGCGTGGTCACCGACCGGCGCGCCGGCCGCATCGCGAGCGAGGTGTGCGCGAAGCTCGTGGACAAGCTCAAGGGTTCGGCGTCGCGCATCGAGGACGTCGACGTGGTGCTCAAGGCCGGCAAGGGTCATCGCTTCGTGGCGGTGTTCCGCGGCCCCGGCATGGGCGGCGACGTGAGCGACGCGGACCCGCACAAGGAAGGCAAGCCCATCCCGGCCGCGCACGCGCTGGTGGCCGGCGCCGCCAACGACAAGACGGCGCGCATCGTGAACGCGTGGGTCGCGAAGGCGCGCGAAGTGCTCGCGGGCGACGCCCCGGCGAACGCGGCCCTGGCGCGCGGCCTGTCGGCGCGGCCGCACCTGCCGGGGTACCAGGAGCGCTTCCAGCTGCGCGCCGCGGCCGTGGCGGCGTACCCGATGTATCGCGGCGTCGCGCAGCTCGCGGGCATGGAGTTGCACGTGCCGGCCGGTGAGGCGGCGGCCGACGCCTTCGCGCTCGCGGCCCAGAAGTGGGCCGACTACGACTTCTTCTTCGTGCACGTGAAGGGCACCGACATGGCGGGGGAGGACGGCAACTTCGACGCCAAGGTGGCGGTGATCGAGCAGACCGACGCCGCGCTGCCGAAACTGCTGGCGCTCAAGCCCGACGTGCTGTGCGTGACGGGCGACCACTCGACGCCGGTGCCCATGAAGGGGCACTCGTGGCATCCCGTGCCGGTGCTGGTCAGCGGCGCGTTCTGCTTCGCCGACGGCTACCCGCGCTTCCACGAGAAGGCGTGCCGGGCCGGCAGCCTCGGAACCCTTGCCAGCCGGCACCTGATGGCGGTATTGCTCGCGAACGCCGGGCGGCTCGACAAGTACGGAGCCTGAATGACCCCAATCCGATTCGCCCTGCCCTGCGCGGTGCTGCTGGCCGCTTCAGTCGCCGTGGCCACCGCCGCCACGCTGCCGGCGCCCCTGTCCTCGGGGTTGTTCCCGTTTCCCGCCGCGGTGCTCGGCCCGGCCGATGCCGCGTCCGCCGGTGTCGGCATGGCGGATCGCTTCGTCGGCGACGAACCGTTCGACAACCCGGCCGCGGCCACCGGGCTCGGATTCCGCCTCACGCCGCAGATCGCGCTGACGAGCCGGCAGGACCTGCACGCGGCGAACCGCGAACTCGACGACGGCGGCCCCGTGTTCGACGTCGGTGGAGCGCGCGCGTCGGCCGTGGTCCGCGGGCTCTCGCTGAGCCTGTACGTCTCGCAACCGGTGCTGCGCACCGACAACGTGTCGTGGATCGTCGGCCGCACGCTGCCGGTGTCGGGCTCGCCGGCGGCCGTGTCGATCGACGCCACCGCGCGCGAGATGCGGGCGGGTCTCGCGGTCTCGCACGCCGCGTTCGGCGGGCGCGTGGGCGTCGCGGGCGAGTGGGTGAACCGGGACGACACGTACGAACGCAAGGAAGTCTCCGGCTCGCCGGACGCGGGCACCACCCACGCCGAGTTCTCCGGCAGCGGCGTGGCCGCCGCGGTCGGCGCGCGGTGGGAGCGCGATCCCGACGCGATGTGGGGCTGGACTGCCGGCGCGTCCCTGCGCTGGAACGGCGAGTTGTCCACCGACGGCACCGCGACCGCGGACCAGGTGGGGGGCGCGTCCCGCACCGCGTTCACGGCCACGCGTTCGAGCGGGGTCGAGGGCGGCGCCGGCGTGCGCGTGACGGTGGGCCGCGGCGTCCGCGCACTGGCCTCGTTCGGCGGCGCCTCGGCGCGCGAGTGGGACGGGTTCGGCCTGTCGCCCGGCGCGCAGGCCGAGGTACGGCTGGCCGTGGACCTGCGGGATCCCGACGGCCCGTGGACGGCGCGTCTCGGCGTGGGGCAGGAGCAGATGCCCGGCACGAACGAGTACCGCGCCGGGCACGTGGCGATCGGCTTCGGCTGGGTGGACGGCGACATGACCGTGGACGCCGCGGTCATGCGCCGCACGACGACGCGCGGCAACGAGCCGAGCTCGCACGACGACCGGGGCGTGGTTTCGGTGGGCTTCCACTTCTGACGGGGCCGGGTCCTCGCCGAGGCCGTCGCGCCGTTCGTGCGACGGCTTCCGCGAGGTCGTGGCGTCGTCCGATGGCCGGCCGGAGGGCTCGAATCCCTGTGCTATACTCCCGCGCGTTTCTTTCCGCGACACATCTTCTTTGCGGCCGCCCGGCGCCCGACGCAGCGCCCCTCGCTCGCCAACCTGCTGCTGGCTCGCGGCCGGCAGACACGACGACGCGAGAGTGGCGGAACTGGCAGACGCGCCGGATTTAGGTTCCGGTGAGGCAACTCGTGGGGGTTCAAGTCCCCCCTCTCGCACTTCCCACCCTGCGATCCACGAGGTCTTTGGTCCGATGACGCATACCGTGCGCGAAACGGGGCAGTGGCAGCGAACGCTCGACATCGAAGTGCCCGTCGAGGAAGTCGAGCTCCAGCTCGACGTGGTGTCCCGCCGCATCCAGCGGCAGGTGGCGATGCCGGGATTCCGCAAGGGCAAGGTCCCCATCGACAAGGTGCGGCAGCAGTTCGCCGACACGGTCGAGCGGGAGTTCCTCGAGAGCTTCATCCCCGAGGTCACCGGCCGAGCGCTGCGCGAGGCGGGGCTGAATCCGATCGTGCCGCCGCTCGTGCAGAGCCTGCGGTTCTCGCCGGGCCAGCCGATGGCGTTCGAGGCGGTGGTCGAGCTGACGCCCGACGTGCAGGTGAAGGACTACAAGGGGCTGCCGCTGCGCCGCCGGGTGCGCCCGGTGGACGACGCGGCCGTCGACGCGATGATCCAGAATCTCCGCGAGGAATCGGCCATCTTCCTGGACGTCGCCCGGCCCGCGGGCAAGGGCGACATGGTGTTCCTGGATTCCCAGCGCCTGGACGCGAACGGCCGTCGGCTCTCGGGCACCCGCACCAAGGGGGCCCGGATCCTGCTGGGAGCGCCCAACCTGAACCCCGACCTCGAGGCCGGCCTCATGGGCGCCGAGGAGGGCCAGGAGCGCACGATCACCGTGAATTACCCGGCCGATTACCAGCCGAACCCGGAGCTGGCCGGCAAGTCCATGCGGTACATCGTGAAAGTGCGAAAAATCCAGGAGAAGAAGCTGCGGGACCTGGACGATAACTTCGCGCGTGAAGTGTTCCGCCTGGAGAGCTTCGAAGCCCTCCGGGAGCGTGTCCGCCAGAACCTCGAAGCCGAGGACGGGCTGCGCGTTCGCCGGGAACTCGAAGGTCTCGTGACGGAAGAGCTGGTCCGCCTCAACCCGTTCGATCTGCCGCCGCGGCTCGTCGAGTACATGCTCGACCGGGTCGTGCACGAGCAGACCGGCGGACGGTCGGTCAGCGAAGACCTGCACAAGCAACTCGAGGAGCACTATCGACCGGGCGTCGAGCGTTCGTTGCGGCGCGAGATCCTGCTGGCCGGCGTGGCGCGTCAGGAGAACCTGAGCGTGAGCGCCGAGGAGATCTCCGCCGACATCGACCGCATGGCGGCCGCCGACCCGCGGCAGGCGTCGCGCGTTCGCGCGCGGTACCAGAACGCGGATCAGCGCCGGGCACTGGGCGACACGATCCTCGAGCGGAAGGCGTACGACTGGCTGATCGAGGCGGCGCGGGTCACCGACGAGCCCCTCACCGAACCGATGGTGATTCCGGCGGGCCGCTAGGCTCTCCGTCCACGACAGGGAGGCGACAGGGTGTCGCTTCCGGACCGAAGTCGAGCAGAAAGGGAACCGGATGGGATCCGTACCGTTCGTCGTCGAGCAGACCGGCCGTGGTGAGCGCGCCTACGACATCTACTCGCGGCTGCTCAAGGACCGCATCATCTTCATCGGGACGCCGATCGACGACTACATCGCGAACCTGGTGATCGCCCAGATGATCTTCCTCGAGGGCGAGGACCCGGACCGCGACATCAACCTGTACATCCAGAGCCCCGGCGGCATCGTCTCGGCCGGCCTCGCCATGTACGACACGATGCAGTTCGTGAAGTGCCCCGTGTCCACGCTGTGCCTGGGGCAGGCGGCGAGCATGGGCGCCGTGCTGCTGGCGGCGGGCGCCAAGGGCAAGCGGTACGCGCTGCCGAACTCGCGCGTGATGATCCACCAGGTCCTGGGCGGCGCCTCGGGGCAGTTCACCGACGTCGAGATCGCCACGCTCGAAATGCGCAAGACCCGCGACGCGCTCAACGGCATACTGGCCAAGCACACGGGCCAGCCGATCGAGAAGATCCTCAAGGACACCGACCGCAACCACTGGCTCTCGGCGGAGGAGGCCAAGGAGTACGGCCTCATCGACGAGATCATCGAGAAGCGTCGCTGACACCCGGGGCGACCGGCGCGAGCCGGCCGCCCAACGAAGCGTTCCAGCACCCGGGGACGACCCAGACATGAAGAAGCGCATCGCCACGCCGCATCCCATCCGCTGCTCGTTCTGTGGTCGTGGGCAGGACGAAGTGGCCCGGCTCGTGTCGGGGCCGTCGGTCTACATCTGCAGCGAGTGCGTGAAGCTGTGCAACGACATCCTGGAAGGCGAGGTCGAGCGCGAGCAGCCGGCGTCGTCGGGCCAGCTCCCCAAGCCGTCCGAGATCAAGAAGATCCTCGACGACTACGTGGTGGGGCAGGACCGCGCCAAGAAGACGCTGTCGGTGGCGGTCTACAACCACTACAAGCGCATCTACTCGCCGCCGCCTCCGGGTGAGGTGGAGCTCGAGAAGTCGAACATCCTGCTGATCGGGCCCACGGGCACGGGCAAGACGCTGCTCGCGCGCACGCTCGCCAAGTTCCTGAAGGTGCCGTTCGCGATCGTGGACGCCACCAGCCTGACCGAGGCCGGGTACGTGGGCGAGGACGTGGAGAACATCCTCGTGCGGCTGCTGCAGTCGGCGGACTTCAACCTGGTCAACGCCGAGCACGGCATCGTGTACATCGACGAGATCGACAAGATCTCGCGCAAGAGCGAGAACCCCAGCATCACGCGCGACGTGTCGGGCGAGGGCGTGCAGCAGGCGCTGCTGAAGATCCTCGAGGGCACGGTCGCGAACGTGCCGCCGCAGGGCGGCCGCAAGCACCCGCAGCAGAAGTACATCGAGGTGAACACGAAGGACATCCTGTTCATCTGCGGTGGCGCGTTCGAGGGCCTCGACAAGGTCGTCGAGCGCCGCGTGGGCAAGAAGGTGCTGGGCTTCGGCGCCGACATCAAGACGAAGGCCGAGCGGAACACCGGCGAGCTGATGGCGCTGGTCGAGCCCGACGACCTGCTGCGCTACGGGCTCATCCCCGAACTCGTGGGCCGTCTGCCGGTCGTGGGCACCCTCGATTCGCTCGACGAGCACTCGCTGGTGCGGATCCTGACCGAGCCCAAGAACGCGATCACGAAGCAGTACCAGAAGTTCCTCGAGATGGAGGGCGTCAAGCTCGATTTCACCGAGGACGCGCTCAGTGCCATCGCGCAGCACGCGATCGCCCGCGGGACCGGCGCTCGAGGCTTGCGTGCGGTCATCGAAGAGGCGATGCTGGACGTGATGTACGACATTCCCTCGAGGGCCGACGTGATCGGCTGCACCATCTCGAAGGAGTGCATCCAGAACGGCGCGCCTCCGCTGCTGACGTTCCGCGGGGAGCGCGAGAAGCGCCGCAAGGAAGCCTGAACCGGCGTCCCTCCGGGGACGAGCAGTTTCGC
>JBGAMH010000327.1:0-3941 GCA_044223135.1 Candidatus Eiseniibacteriota bacterium
GCCCGCCACGGCCTGGGCTGGCTGCTGGACTCGGCCGGCCTGCCCCCGCCGCTCGCCACGTTCGCACACGTGCACCGGCCCGCGCTCACGCAGGGCCGGCGGCTGCGGCTGGCGCTCGGCGAACTCGGCGCCACGTTCGTGAAGCTCGGGCAGATGCTGAGCACGCGACCCGACCTGCTGCCCGAGGACATGATCGCGGAGTTGTCGCACCTCACCGACGACGCGCCGCCCGTGGCGTGGGATGCCGTGCGCACGGTGGTCGAGCGCGAGCTGGGCGCACCGCTCGAGACGCACTTCGCGTCGTTCGACGCCTCGCCGCTGGCCTCGGCATCCATCGGCCAGGTGCACGCCGCCACGCTGCCCGACGGCCGCGACGTGGTGGTGAAGGTGCAGCGCCCGGGCGTGGAGGCGCAGATCGAGCAGGATCTCGAGATCGTGCGCATGGCCGTGGACTGGGCGTCGACGCACACCGAGCTGGGACGGCAATACGACCTGAAGGTGCTGCACGAGGAGTTCGCGCGCACGATCCGCGAGGAGCTGGACTACCGGCTCGAGGCCGCGAACGCCGACCGCCTGCGCGCCGCGCTGTGCGTGGACGCCCTCGTGCGCATTCCGCTCGTGCACCCGTCGCACAGCACGCGGCGCGTGCTCACGCTGGAGCGCCTCGGCGGGCTGCGCGTCACGGACGGCGCCGCGCTCGACCGCGAGCGCATCCCGCGCCGCGCGGTGGCGGAGAACGCCGTGCGACTGTTCCTGCGGCAGGTGTTCGAAGCCGGCTTCTTCCACGCCGACCCGCACGTGGGCAACTTCTTCGTGCGCCCCGACGGCTCGCTCGTACTGGTGGACTTTGGCATGGTGGGCCGCGTCTCGCCCGAGCTGCAGGAACGGCTGCTCGCCACCGGGCTCGCCGCCGTTCGCCGCGACGCCGAGGCGCTGACGGACGGGCTGTTCTCGCTGGGCCTGGTCAGCCGCACCGCGCGCCCCGACGACGTGCGCCGCGACGTGGAGCGACTGCTGGAGCGGTACGCGGGCCTGAGCGTGAACCAGCTGGCCGCGACCGACGTGGCGCGCGAGTTCACCGATCTCGCGTTCCGCCACCGGCTGCAGCTCCCGGGCGAACTCGCGCAGATGGTGCGCGTGCTGGTGATGAGCGAGGGGCTCGGCCTGCGCGTGGATCCGGAGTTCCGGTTCTTCGAGTTCGCGGCGCCGCTGCTCAAGCAGGCCTGGGCGCGCCGGCACACGCCGCGCGCTCTGCTGCAGCGCGGCTTCCGCATCGTGGAGCAGGTGGCCGAGTCGCTGCCCCTGCTGCCGCGCCGCCTCGAACGACTGGCCCGACGCGCCGAGCAGGGCGAGTTCGACCTGCGCGTGAAGCACGAGGGGCTGGAGGAGTTCTCCGAGGAACTCGAGCGCATGACCCGGCAGCTCGCGCTCGCGATCCTGCTCGGTTCGACGATCGTGGCCCTGGGACTGGCCATGGTGGTGGTGCACCCGGCCGGGCTCACGCGCGTGGCCGGCGGCGTGCTGGCGGCGGCGTTCGGGGCTTCGCTCGTGCTGGGCATCCTGTTGCTGCTCAGCATCTGGCGGCCCGGAAGGAGGCACTGACCGCCGCGGCCGACACGCGGTGCCGGGGCGCGTTTCCCGGCCGGGCGCCGTCGCCCCGGGCGAATAAGCGCTGTTCCCGCGCACCCCGTCGGCTATCATCCCCCTTCGCTCCGGCCGCGGCAGCGCGGGTGGGGTGTGGATGCGCATCCACCCTGGATGGGAGCGACGCTGCATGTTGGCTCGTCGATTGCGGCAATTCGGACAGATGCTGGGCCCCGGCGCCCTGCCCGGCCTGCGCGTGACGCCGTTTCCCTGGCGTGAGCCGCAGGTGCTCCGATACCCGCTGTCCCACGCGCTCGACGACCCCGACGGTCACGGCGGCTACACGCGCCTCTACCGCTTCGACGACCGCGGCGTGCCGTACGGCGAAGCCGGCGGCGGCCCGCTCTACGACCCGCTCGTGGTGGCGCGCTACGGCATCCGCATGCACGCCGTCTCCGGCGAGCACGGGGACGCCGAAGCCGCGCGCCGCGCGCAGTGCGCCCTCGAGCCGCTGCTCGCTTCGGCCGCGAGCACCGGCGCGTGGGGCCGTGCGTCGCGCGCCGACGCGATGTCGACCGACCGGCCGTCCGCGCTGGTGCAGGGCGTGGCGCTGTCGGCGCTCGTGCGGCTCACGCACGGCGCGCCGGGCCCGCGCGTGCGCGACGTCATCGAGCGCGCGTTCGCGCGGCTCGCGGCGCCCGTCGAGCAGGGCGGCACCGTGTCGCGCCTGGACGGCGGCGCGTTCCTGGAGGAGTACCCCTCGTCGCCGCCGTCGCACGTGCTGAACGGCGCGATCTACGCGCTGTGCGGCCTCTACGACCTCGAGGACGCGCTCGGGCACGCCGCGGCCGGCGCACTGGCGCGCGACGTCGAGCACACGCTCGAGCGCGCGCTGCCGCGCTTCGAGGCCGCGCTCGGGTGGTCGCGCTACGCGCTGTGCCTGCGGCGCCACGCGCTGCTGTCGAGCGCGCACTACCACCGGCTGCACGTGAGCGGCCTGCGACTGCTCGCCGGCCGCACCGGGCGCGAGGCGTTCGCGCGCACGGCCGACCGCTGGGAGCGCACGCTGCGCTCGCCGTGGCGCCGCACGCCGATGGCGCTGCTCAAGGCGTGCGAGGTGATGTTCGAGGGCCGCGTCATGGACGCGCACGCGGGCGGAGCCTGAGATGGGTCCGACCGAGGCCGAGCGCACGAAGCCGTCCGCGGCGTCGCGGCCGTCGGTCGCCTACGTGACGACGCTCTTCCCCACCATGGCGAGCTTTCTCGAGAACGAGGTGCGCGGCCTGGTCGAGCGCGGCGTCGACGTGCACGTGTACACGCTGCGGCCGCTCGACACGCACCACCAGCCCGAGCACGAGGACCTCGTGCCGCGCACCGAGTGGCTCGGGCCCGTGTGGTCGCTGCGGGCGTGGGCGGCCGTGTTCCGCTGGCTGGTGCGCCGGCCGCGCGTGCTGCTGGGCACGGCCGCCGCCATGCTGTGGGCCTCGCGCGGAAGTGCCTACGCGCTGCTCGGCCACGTCGCCTACCTGCCCGCCGGCGCGCGACTCGCGTCGCTGATCGAGCGTCGCGGCGTCCCGCACCTGCACGGCGCGTGGGCGCACTTCCCCGCGAGCGTGGCGCTGCTCGCCGCGCGCCTCACCGACCGCTCGTTCAGCATGGCCGGCCACGCCGGCTCCGACCTGCGCCGCACGCAGGCCTACCTGGGGCACAAGGCGCGCGCCGCGCGGTTCGTGACGACGTGCGTGGAGCGCAACGCTCGGCTGCTGCGCACGCTCGCCGGCCCCGACGCGCGCATCGAGTGCCACTACCACGGCGTCTCCACCGAGCGCTTCGACGGCCGCGGCCGCTCGCCCGCGGGCACGCCGCTGCTGCTGGCCGTCGGGCGGCTCGCGAGCACCAAGGGCTTCGACGTGGCGATCGAGGCGCTCGCGGTGCTCGCCGCGCGCGGCCCGCGCCCCACGCTGGTGCTGATCGGCGACGGCCCCGAGAAGCAGCGGCTGCAGCGGCTCGCGCAGGAGCGCGGCGTGGCCGCGCAGGTCGTGTTCGAGGGCGAGATGCCGCAGCCGAAGCTGGTGCCGCTCTACCGGCGCGCGTGGATGATCGTGGCCCCCAGCCGCGAGCTGCCGAACGGCCGCTGCGACGGCATCCCGAACGTGATCACCGAGGCCATGGCCATGGGCGTGCCGTGCGTGGGCACGCGCGCCGGCGGGCTCGACGAGATCGTGGTCGACGGCGAGACCGGCCGGCTGCTCGAGCCCGAGGATCCCGCCGGGCTCGCCGCCGCGATCGAGCAACTGATCCGCGAGGACGAGCGGCGCGAGGCCATGGGCCGGCGCGCCCGCGCGCTGGTGCGCGAG
>JBGAMH010000328.1:0-3918 GCA_044223135.1 Candidatus Eiseniibacteriota bacterium
CGCGCGGCGTGCACACGGTGGCGCCCAGTTCCATCAGCGCCTGGTTCCAGTCGCCGGGGCTCGCGGGCGGCACGAGCGACTCCGCGAGCGCCCACAGCGCCTTCGCCCCGGCGGGCGACTTCACCGACAGCGGCCGCGCGGTCCAGCGCGCGAACACGCGCGCCACGTTGCCGTCCAGCACGGGCAGCGCGCGGCCGAAGCCGATGCTCATCACCGCGCCCGCCGTGTAGCGCCCCACGCCGGGCAGCGCCGCGAACGCTTCGGGCGCGTCGGGCACGCGGCCGGCGTGCTCGCGCACCACGAGGCGCGCGGCCTCGTGCAGGAAGCGCGCGCGCCGGTAGTAGCCGAGCCCGGCCCAGCGCTCGAGCACGCGGTCGAGCGGCGCCGCGGCCAGCGCGCGAACGTCGGGGAACTGTTCGAGGAACCTCCGGTAGTATGGCTCGGCCGTCGCCACCTGCGTCTGCTGGAGCATGATCTCGGACACCCAGATGGCGTACGGGTCCCGCGTGCGCCGCCACGGCAGGTCCCGCCGGTGGCGGCGGTACCACGCGAGCAGCGCGCGGCGCACGGCCGGCGCGTCGGGCAGCTTCGGAGTTTCGGTCGAGATCGGGGTCATCGTGTCGGATCCGTCGGAGGTGAGGGCGCAGTTTGCCCGAATGACGCAGCACCCGGAAGCCGAGTGGCGGCTCGCCGAGGCCGCGCTGCTGATCGCGGCCGAAAGCGACCCGGCGCTGGACCCGCCGTCGGCGCTGGCCGCGCTCGATCGCTGGGGCGAAGTGTTCGCGGCGCGGCTCGAGCCCGACTGGAACGCGCTGCAGCGGCTCGCACGATTGCGCACGTACATGTACGACGAGCTCGGCTTCCACGGCGACCGCGAACACTACTTCGATCCGCGCAACTCGCTGCTGCATTCCGTGCTCGAACGTCGCACGGGGATCCCGCTCACGCTGGCGATCGTGCTGATCGAGCTCGGCGCGCACGCGGGCATGCGGCTGGAGGGCGTGGGGCTGCCGGGGCACTTCCTGGTGCGGCTCGCGGGCGAGCCCGGCGACCTGCTGCTGGATCCGTTCGACCGCGCGGGCTCGGTGCACCGCGAAGACGCCGAACGCCTGCTCGCGGCCGCGACCGGCGGCGCGATGCGCCTGGAGCCGCGCATGCTGCGCTCGATCGGGCCGCGCGACGTGGTGTCGCGGCTGCTCGCGAATCTCAAGATGTCGTCGCTGCGCGCGGGCGACCTGTCGCAGGCGCTGTCGGCGGTGGAGCGACTGCAGATGCTGCATCCCGGGGACGCGGGCGAGCGGCGCGACCAGGGGCTGCTGCTGTACGAGCTCGACCGCCTGCGCGAAGCGCGCGAGGCGCTGCGGGACTACCTCGCTCGGGCGGCCGACGCGGCGGATCGCGAGGCGGTGGAAGCGCGCCTGCTGACGATCGGACTGATGCTGGACACCGCGGGCTGAGCCCACGCGAACGCCGCGCCGGGTGGCGCGGCGGCGGTCGTGGCGCGGGCCCGGTGCGCGCTCAGCGGCGGAACGCCGGCGAGTTCACGTCCTTCAGGTTCGGCGTCTTCACCTGCGTGCCGGTCCAGGCGCACGACATGACCACGCCGCAGCGCGGGCACTCCATCTTCGCGTTCTTGCCCTCTTCGGCGGTGGGCATCCAGCGGTCCATCTTCGCGTTGCAGCCGGGCGTGTAGCACAGGTAGATGCACAGCGGCATCGGGACTCCTCATTTCCTCACGGCATCCGCGGGAACGCCGTCGAACACGAACGCGTGAATCACCAGGCCGGCGCGCTCGGGGGACACCTGCAGCACGTGGTTCCCACCCGCACGATCCAGCCAGTACAGCCGGGGCTCGGCAACGTCCACCCAGGCCCCGCCGGCGCCGCCGGTCACGTCGTCTCCGCGCGTGTCGGGCCCGGGCCAGTGATCGTCGCGCAACACCCACAGTCGGCAGGCACCGGCCGTGGGCGCGCTCGCGATGACGCCGGCGCGCGCGGCACTATAGCGGATCGAAACGAAGTCCGTCGCGCCGCCCCGCCTCGCCAGCAGGCCGTCGGCGCCCGGCGTCCACGCGCCGACGGGATACGGCACCCACGGCCGCCCCTCCTCCTGCTGGTAGCGGAACTCGGCGGTGAACGTCTGCGGCGTGCCGGGCTCGAGGCCCGCGAGCGGTCCCTCGGGCGAGCGCGAAGCGCCCAGGTACACGGCGCGCACGGCCCGATCCGCGGGCGCGGCGAGCGCGGGCGGCAGCGGCGCGCCCGGGCGGGCCGTGCGAATGGCCTCGCGCAGCGCGAGTTCTCCCGCCGGGAGCCCCGCCAGGCCAACGGTGTCCACGCGCACTTCGCCGTGCGCGTCGGCCACCAGCAGGTGCGGGCCGTCGGGCACGCCGCCCATCGCGCTGGCCACCGTGAGCGAGGGGTCCAGCGCCACCGGCAGCGTGAGCCCCAGCCGCCGCACCCAGCGCGCCGGCACGGTGCTGTCGGCGGCGAACGCGAAGTCGGGCACGTGCACGGCCAGCACGCGCGCGCCGAGCGGCGCGAACGCGTGGTGCCACGCATCCAGCACCGGCAGCGCGTCGAGCGCGCGCGGGTCGGTGTCGGTCCACAGCAGCAGCGCGAGCGGCCGGTCGCGAAGCGAGTCGGCGGTCAGGCGGGGGCTGCCGAGCCACGCGGCGACGCCGTCCAGCGAGGGCACCGGCTGCTGCAGGGCACGCGCCTGGCGCAGGCCCGGCAACCAGCGGGGCGCGAGCCGGATGGCCACGGTAGCGAGTGCGGCCAGCGCCATCACCAGTGCGAGCGGTCCGAGCAGGCGGCGGAACATGCGGAGCAGTGTACACGTAGCGTGCGCACGCACTCGCGCGCCCGCGCGCCCTGCGCGAGAATGCCGCCCACCCGACCCGAGGAGGCCGACATGCCGATCACGTACTTCGAGCCGCTGAGCCGCGCCTGGGCGCGCATGGTGCGCGTGCTGTTCCGTCCGTTCGACCTCATGCTGTGGCTGGGACTGGGCTTCTCGGCGTTCCTGTCCGAACTCGGCCGCGGGGGCGGCGGGGGCAGCAGCAGCGACCGGCTGAGCCGCGGGCACTCGATGCACGGCGCCGCCGACGACGCGGCGCGCAGGATCCACGACGTGCTCCACCTGGGCTGGGTGCAGGCGGCGTTCGGCGTGGTCGTGACGGCGGCGGTGGTGTTCGCGATCCTGTGCCTGTGGCTGCGCGCGCGCGGCGGCATGGTGCTGCTGGACGGCGTGATGCGCGGCCGCGGCGACGTCGTGGAGCCGTGGCGGCGCACGTCGCACTCGGGCAACACGCTCTTCCTGCTCGACCTGGCCGTGGCGGGCGCGTTCTGGGGGCTGGCGGTGGCGCTGCTGGCGAAGCCGCTCGCGCCCACGCTCGACGGCATCTGGAACGACGGCGTGTTCCGCATGCCCGACCTGGCCGGGATGATCCTTCCGCTCGTCGTGATGGGGGTCGTCGGGCTGGCGATGGCGATCTACCACGCGTGGACGCGGCTGTTCGTGATGCCGGTGATGCTGCTCCACGGCTCGAGCGTGTTCGAGGGCTGGAGCCGCTTCGGCGACCTGCTGTCGGGCAACGCGGGGCACTTCGTGGCGGCCACGCTGCTGTGGATCGTGGTGTCGGTCGCCGCGGGGTTCGCGGTGGTGCTGGTCGGCTTCTCCACGTGCTGCATGGGCTTCCTCGTGCTCGGCCTGCCGTACGTGGGCGACGTGCTGCTGCTGCCGGTGCACGTGTTCCTGCGCGGTTTCGGCCCCGAGTTCCTCGCGCAGTTCGGGCCCGTGTGGGACGCGCGCGTGCTGGTGCCGGCCGGCACCGCGAACGGCGCGCCGACGCCGCCGGCCGCTCCGCCGATCTCGTGAACGGCACGAGCCCGCGCGCGCGCTGGACGCGCTGGCTCCTGG
>JBGAMH010000020.1:0-30192 GCA_044223135.1 Candidatus Eiseniibacteriota bacterium
CGCGCACGTTAGCCGCTCCGCTCCGCCGCGCGCCACCCGCGAGCGCACGGCCGTGCTGCGCGTCGGGGCTCGCATCGCGCCCCGAGGTCCCGTCCCCGCGACGCCCGGCCCCCGCCCGGGCCGCGGCGGCGCGGTCCGATTGAGGGGCTCTCGCGGCCTCCCCTATACTCCGCGCGCTCTTCCGACCGTGCGAGCCCCGCGCTCGCCCGGCGCACGCCGTGATCGTTCGAGCGCGTACGCGCTCACTCCAGGAGCCCGCCATGCCCCGCGCCACGCGCACGGATTTCTACGACATCGATTCGCTGCTCACCGAGGAAGAACGTCAGATCCGGGACGCGGTCGGCGACTGGGTGGACGACCGCTTCCTGCCGGTGATCGAGCACGCGTACGACGAGGCGTACTTCCCGAAGGACGTGCTGCCCGAGCTGGCCGAGCTGGGCCTGTTCGGCGCGACACTGCCCGAGAAGTACGGCTGCGCCGGCATCGGCCCGGTGGCGTACGGGCTCACGATGCAGGAACTCGAGCGCGGCGACTCGGGACTGCGCAGCTTCGCGTCGGTGCAGGGCGCGCTGTGCATGTACCCCATCTTCGAGTACGGCAGCGAGGAGCAGCGCCAGCAGTGGCTGCCGCGCATGGCGAAGGGCGAGGTGATCGGCTGCTTCGGCCTGACCGAGCCCGACTTCGGGTCGGACCCGGGCGGCATGATCACGCGCGCCAAGAAGACGAAGGGCGGCTGGATCCTGAACGGCGCCAAGATGTGGATCACGAACGGCACCGTCGCCGACCTCGCGATCGTGTGGGCGAAGGGCCTCGAGGAATCGTCCGGCAAGGAGCGCATCATGGGCTTCCTCGTCGAGAAGGACTTCAAGGGCTTCAGCGCTCCGGAACAGAAGCGCAAGCACTCGCTGCGCGCCTCGGTGACGAGCGAGCTGATCCTGCAGGACGTGTTCGTGCCCGATTCGCACGTGCTGCCGAACGGCATCGGCCTGAAGGCGCCGCTGGGCTGCCTGACGCAGGCGCGTTTCGGCATCGCCTTCGGCGTGATCGGCGCGGCCATGGCGTGCTTCGAGTCGGCGACCGAGTACAGCAAGAGCCGCGTCATGTTCGGCAAGCCGATCGGCTCGTTCCAGCTGGTGCAGGCCGAGCTCGCGAAGATGCTGACCGAGATCATCAAGGGTCAGCTGCTGGCGCTGCAGTGCGGCCGCATGAAGGAGCGCGGCGTGTGCAAGCCGGAGCACGTGTCGATGGCCAAGCGCAACAACTGCGAGATCGCACTCGACATCGCGCGTCGCGCGCGCGACATCCACGGCGCGAACGGCATCACGTCCGAGTACCCGATCATGCGTCACATGTGCAATCTCGAGTCGGTGAAGACGTACGAGGGCACGCACAACATCCACACGCTGGTGCTCGGCGAGACCATCACCGGCATCGCCGCCTACCGCTGAACCGCGCCCCTTCCCCACGGCCCGGGCGGACCACCGCCCGGGCCGTCGTCGTTCGGCCCCGGCCGTTCCGCCCCCCCGGGCCGCAGCCGGTGGCCGCGCCCGGCGGGCCGCTGCGCGTGCTCCAGAATCGGGCTCCGCCGGCCGAAAACACGGCAGGCTCGCGCGACCACCCGGTCCGCGCCGCATCCGCAGGGAGGCTGGACCCGGCATGCCCCTTCGCATCCTTCGTTTCGCTCACGTCCTGCTCGCCGTCCTGGCGGCCGTCGCGCCCGCCCGGGCCGGCATCGTCCGCGGGTCGCTGCACACCGCGGTGATGGCCTCGCCCGCCGCGGTGGACGCGTACCCGGGGCGCGCCTCGTCGCTGCCCGGCGCGCGCAGCGTGGTCCGGGGCGCCCCGGTGGACGCGGTGATCTCGGTGGAGCGCATCCCGGCGCGTGCCGAGTCGCTGCTCGCTTCCCGTGCGAGCCGCCCGAAGCTCGCGCAGCGCAACCAGTCGTTCTCGCCGCGCGTGCTGCCGGTGGCCGCCGGCAGCGTCGTCGACTTCCCGAATCTCGACCCGATCTTCCACAACGTGTTCAGCGTGTCGCCCGCCCGACGCTTCGACCTCGGCAAGTACCCCCGCGGCGAGTCCCGGCCGGTGAGCTTCCCGCGCACCGGGCTCGTGAACGTGTACTGCGACATCCACGCGGACATGGCGGCGTACGTCCTGGTGCTGCCGAACCACGCGTTCACGCAGCCCGCCGCCGACGGCTCGTGGGCCCTCCCCGACCTGCCGGCCGGGCACTACGTGGTGCGCTGGTGGCACCCCGACCTGCCGGGCGGCTCACGCGAGGTCGACGTGCCCGCGACGGGCGACGTCGCGCTGGACCTGTCGCTGTGAGTCTTCGGCTGCCGCTGCGCTGGCGCATCGTGGTGGTGTTCGCGCCCGTGCTGGCGGCGCTGTCGTTCGCGTCGGCGGCGCTCGTCAATCGCGGCATCGAAGCGCAGGTGCACGAGCGCCTGCGCGACGAGCTGCGCGACGCCGCGAGCGTGTTCGAGAACATCCTGGCGGTGCGGTCCACCGAGCTCCGCGTGGCCGGCGGCGTGATCGCGCACGATCCCCGGTTCTTCTCGGTGATCACGCTGCCGGCGGTGGCCGCCGAACCGATGGCGCGCGCCACCGTCGCCGGCGTGGCGCGCGACTTCGACCGACTCACGCAGGCCGACCTGTTCGAGGTCGTGGACGACGAGGGCCGTCTCGTCACGTCCGTGGGCCGCGCGCGTTCGAGCGCGGCGGCGCGCGAAGCCCTGGTGCGCTCGGCGCTCGCCGGCGAAGTGGTGGACGGCGTGCTCGCCGAGCCGGGCGCGCACTACCAGGTGGTGGTCACGCCGGTCACCGCGGGCGACCGCACCGTGGGTGCGCTGCTGCTGGGCACCGAGGTGGGCCCCGCGCTCGCGCACCGCCTGCGCCGTCTCACGCGCGCGGAGGTCACGTTCGTGTCCGCCGGGCACACCACGGGATCGACGCTCGCCGAGCCCGCCGACCGCGCCGCGGCGGCGAACACCGTCGCGACGCTGGGACTCTCCGAGGACACGCCCGAGCCGGACGTGCAGCTGGTGCGCGGGGCTCACGAGACGTGGCTCACGCGCGTGGGCACGATCCCGCACGCCCCGCCCGGAGCGCGCGACTCGTACCTGCTGCAGCGCTCGCTCGACCGCGAGACCGCGTTCCTGCGCGACATCCGTGGGCGGCTCACGGCGCTGGGCGCGGCCGGCGCGCTGCTCGTGGTGCTCGCCTCGCTCGCGATCGCCTCGCGGGTGACCGTACCGCTGGAACGGCTGGTGCGCGCGGCCACCGAGATGGAGCGCGGCCGCTACGACTTCCCGCTCGAAGTGCGGACCGGCGACGAGCTCGGCTACCTGGCGTCGCGCTTCGACGACATGCGCCGCAAGCAGCGCGAGCTGGTGACCCGGCTCGAGGACACGGCGCGCGTGAAGAGCGAGTTCATCGCGGTGGCCTCGCACGAACTGCGCACGCCGGTCAGCGTGATCGGCGGCTTCCAGCAGCTGCTGCGCGACGGCTCACTGGGCCCGGTGACGCCGGGCCAGTCGCAGGCGCTCGAGGCGATCGGTCGCAGCTGCGCGATGCTCGGCCGGCTGGCCGAGGACGCCACGCGCATGGCGCAGTTCGAAGAGGCCCGAGACGCGCTGTCGCTCGCGGACGCCGACCTCGCGTCGGTGCTCGAGGCGGCCGTGCGCGGTGCGAAGGAGGCGGCGCCGGGACGCGCGGTCGAACTGTCGTGGCGGCTCGAACCCGGGCTCGATCGCGTGTGGGCCGACCCGACGCGCCTGGAGCAGGCCGTGTCGCAGCTGGTGCGCAACGGCATCCGCTTCACACCCGACGGTGGCCGCGTGGACGTGCGTGCGGGCCGCGCGGACGGCGCGGTGCGGATCGACGTGCAGGACACCGGCGTGGGCCTGTCGGAGGAGCGCCAGCAGCGGCTGTTCGAACGCGGCGGCGCCGTGCGCGACTCGCTGAACCACCATTCGTCGCTCACGCTGGAGTTCAACTCCGCGGGGCTCGGGCTCGGGCTGGCGCTCGCACGGGGCGTGGCCGAGGCGCACGGCGGCCGACTGCAGGTGCACAGCGTGGAGGGCCAGGGCAGCACGTTCACGATCGTGCTCCCCGACGCCGCAACGAGGGGCGCGAGCCTCGCGGCCTGAGCCGCGCGCCCGCGCGGGCCTTCCGCGCGCCGGCAGGACGCACGCCCATTCCGCGGCGGGCCCGCCGTGGGCTAGATTGCCCGCATGAGCCTCCACCGGCTGCGCCACGAGTACACGCTCGACGCCCTCACCGAGTCGCGCGCCCCGCGCTCGCCGTGGCGGTTGTTCGCCGCCTGGTTCGAGCAGGCGCTCGCGCTCGACGGCCCCGACCGCAACGCGATGGTGCTGGCCACGAGCGACGCGCGCGGCCGGCCGTCCTCGCGCATGGTGCTGCTCAAGCACTGGGACGAGCGCGGGTTCGTGTTCGGCACGAACTACCGCAGCCGCAAGGGTCGCGAAGCCGAGGCACGGCCGCGCGTGGCGCTGCTCTTCTACTGGCCCGAGCTCGAGCGCCAGGTGCGCGTGGAGGGCCCGATCGCCCGCGTGTCGCCCGCGGAGTCGGACGCCCTGTTCCTGGCGCGCCCGCGCGCGGCGCGCCTGGGCGCGCTCGCGTCCCCGCAGAGCCGCGTCGTGCCCGCGCGGCGCGCGCTCGAGTCCGCGCTCGCGGCGTGGACCACGCGGCACGACGGCCGCGAGGTGCATCGACCCGCGCACTGGGGCGGCTACCGCGTCGGCGCGGCCGTGTTCGAGTTCTGGCAGGGCCGCCCGAACCGGCTCCACGACCGGCTGCGCTACCGGCGCGTGCGCGGCGGCTGGAAGCGCGACCGCCTCGCCCCCTGAACGCGGGCCGCCTCCCCGACCGTTCATCGGCCCCACCCGACCGTTCGGCGGATCGCCGTGGCGCGACGCCCGCTGCCCCGGCACGATGCGTCCCGACCATGGAACCACCGATCGCATGAGCCGCACCCGCCGCCCCGAGAGCGCCCTGCGCGGCCTGCTGGGCATCGCCTGGCAGGCCCCGCTCGTGGCCGTGCCGTTCGCCGGCTTCTTCATGCTGCTGCAGGGCCGGCGCCCGTCGGAGTTCGTCGGCTACTGGCTGGCGTCACTCGTCTTCTCGAGCATCATCAGCGTGCTCAACTGGGCGACGCATCACTTCGTGGCGGCGCGCCTGCGGCAGGACGACGGGGACCGGTCGACCATGGTGCGGATCGGCCTCGCGCACGCCGCCGCGAGCCTGCTCGGTTCGTGGCTCGCCGCGATCGTGCTCGACCGCACCCTCGCGCCGGGCATGCTCGGTGGGCCGCGCGCGTTCGCCACGTTCTCGATGTTCTCGCTGCTGTTCACCGTGCTGTTCCTGGGCCTCGCCACGGCGTGGCACCTGTGGCAGCGCGCGCTCGAGCGCGCGAAGTCCGAGCAGGAGCTGCAGCTCGCCCGTCGCATCCAGAGTTCGTTCCTGCCCTCGGAGTTCCCCGCGCGGGCGCGCATCCAGCTGCACGCGACGAACCTGCCGTCCCGCGAGGTGAGCGGCGACTTCTACGACGTCGTGGACGCCGGCCCGGGCGCGCTGCTCGTGGCGGTGGCCGACGTGTCCGGCAAGGGCGTCCCGGCCGCGCTGCTGTCGTCGATGCTGCAGGCGGCGCTGCGCACGCAGGCGGGCCGCGTGCCGTCGGTGGCGGCGATGATGACCACGATCAACGCGCTCGTGTGCCAGCGCCCGGCCACGGGCCAGTTCGCCACGTTCTTCCTGGCCCGCGTGGACGAGGAGGCGCTCACGATCACGTTCACGAACGCGGGGCACAACTTTCCGATCGTCTTCCGCGCCGACGGCTCGCGGCTGCTGCTCGAGGACGGCGGGCTCGTGGTGGGCATGATGGAAGGCCTGCCCTACGCGGAGCGCACGCTGGCGCTGCGGTCCGGCGACCGCGTGCTGATGTACACCGACGGCGTCACCGAGGCCATGAACGCGGCCGGCGAGATGTTCGGCGAAGAGCGCCTGATGGCGCTGGTCGAGTCGCTGCCGCGCGAGCAGTCGGCCGAAGCGCTCGTGCGGGACGTGCTCGCCGGCGTGCGCCGCTTCCTCGGCGAGCTCGAGGCGGGCGACGACGTGACGGTGCTCGCCCTGCGCGTCCCGGACTAGGTTCTGTCCGAGAACGCCGCGGGGCGCGCCCGCGGGTCCCCCGGGCCGACCGCCCATCCCGCCCGTTCGACCGTTCGTCCGGGTGACCATGGTTCGCCCGCACCGAACCCCCGAAGCTGTGCGCGTCCAGGAGGAACACCGTGTCCGAAATCGTTCGACGTCGACGCGCACCGATCCACCGGCGCCTGCTCACCGGCCTGTGGACCACGCCGCTGATCGCGGTGCCGTTCGCGATCTTCTTCGGCACGCTGTACGGCCGCGGCTGGGAGAGCTACCTGCTGGCCTACAAGGTCTCGCTCGTGTTCACCGTGGTGATCGGGTACGCGGGCGTGCTGCTCGACGAGATCGCGGACCGCAACTCCGAGCGCCTGGAGGACCTGTTCCCCACCCAGCCGTGGGCCGGCAAGTCCGCCCACTACATGATCGGCAACGTGGTCGCTTCCTACGTGGCGGCCTTCCTCGTGAACCAGTTCGTCGTGCACGACTTCCTCGGCAGCCCGCGCGCGTGGGTCGTCTCGGGACTGTTCACGATCCTGTTCGTGCTGCTGTTCGGCGGGCTGTTCGCCGCGCGCGGCTACTACCGCGTGGCCCAGGAGCGCGGCGCCGCGGTGGAGCGCGTCCGCGGCGAGCTGGCGCGCGCCGAGCTGCGCGCGTTGCGCGCGCAGATCAACCCGCATTTCCTGTTCAACACGCTCAACACGATCGCCGCGCTGATCGCCGAGAACCCGCGCGCGGCCGAGGACGTGGTGACGCAGCTCGCCGACGTGTTCCGCTACGCGCTGACCTCCGCCGAGCACGAGACCAGCCGGCTCGGCGACGAGCTGGCTTTCGTGCGCGCCTACCTGCAGATCGAGGGCGTGCGTCTCGGCGAGCGGCTGCACGTGGACGAGCGCGTCGAACCGGGACTCGACGCCGTGCGCGTGCCGAGCCTGCTGCTGCAGCCGCTCGTCGAGAACGCCGTGCGCTACGCCGTGGCGCCGCGCACCGAGGGCGGCCGCATCGGCCTCGAGGTGCGGCGCGAGGGCGACCGGCTGGTGCTCGTGGTCGAGGACGACGGCCCCGGGCTGGACCCCGACGCGGCGCCGTCCGGCCACGGGCTCGGACTCGCCTCCGTGCGCGACCGCCTGCGACTGGCCGGCGAGGGCCACACGCTGAACGTGGACACGGCGCCGGGCCGCGGCACGCGCTTCACGATCGGACTCCCGCTTCCACCCGACGAACCCGCGAGGGACACGCCATGAAGCGCTTCCTGACGACGATGCTCGTGCTGTCGCTGTTCGCCTCCTCCGCGCACGCCGCCGACACCGCGAAGCGGGACGCCGCGCGGCGGCAACTCGCCGAGGCCGTGGCGCACTCCGATGCCACCGCGCTGATGAAGGCGCGTGCCGCGTTCGGCGCGCTCGCCGCCGCCGAACCCGAGGACGCCACGCTGCAGTACTGGATCGGCGTGGCCAGCTGGCGCGCCGTGCCGCTGCTGCAGCCGCAGAACGCCGACCGGGCGAAGCAGGTGTGCCGCGACGGGCTCACCGCCTGCGAGAAGGCGCTGGCCGCCGACCCGAAATCCGCCGACGCGCTGGCGATGCGCGCCTCGCTGCAGGGCCTGTGGCTGGGCTTCGACGCGTCGCAGATGATGACGCTCGGCGCCCAGATGGAGGAGGCGATGGGCCGCGCCACGGCGCTCGCGCCGAAGAACCCGCGCGTCCAGTTCCTGCGCGCCATCCACACGTTGCACAAGCCGGCGTTCGTCGGCGGCGGCCCGCAGCGCGCGAAGCCCGAGTTCGACCGCGCCGTGGAGTTGTACGCCGCCGCCGAAGCCGACTCGCCGCTCGCGTGGGGCGCCGCCGACGCGTCGCTGTGGGCCGGGCGCTGCGCGATGCAGCTCGCCGACACCACGGCCGCCGTCGCGCACTACCGCCGCGCGCTCGAGCTGGAGCCCGAGTACGGCTGGGTGCGCCGCGTGCTGCTGCCGCAGGCGCTCGGCCAGCCGGTGGCGACGCCGCCCGCGGCCGCCGCGCCGAACGGGGCGAAGCCGTGACGGCCCGCACCGGGGCCCGCCTCGCCGTGGCGCTGGCGCTGCTCGCGATCGCCGCGCCCGCGTGGGCGCTGCGGGTGAGCGGCCGCGTCACCGACCGGCAGGGCCAGCCGCTGGAGTTCGCGACGGTCGCGGTGCCCGCGCTCAAGATGGGCGCGGTGTCCGACGAGCAGGGCGCGTTCGAGCTGGATCTGCCGGCCGGCCGCGCGCTGCTCGAGGTGTCGCAGATCGGCTACCAGCGCGCGCGCCTGGAGATCGTGGTGGCCGACGGGCTCGCGCCCGTGCGCGTGACGCTCGCCGAGGCGCCGGTGCCCGTGAGCGAGGTGCAGGTGACCGCGTCGTCGTTCGGCAAGGCCGGCAAGAGCGAGGGCGCCGTGATCCGGCGCTTCGACGTGGTCACCACGCCCGGCGGCGCCGCCGACGTGATGCAGGCGCTGCGCGCGCTGCCCGGCATCAACGCACCCGCCGAGGGCGCGGCGCTGTACGTGCGCGGCGGCGATCCCAGCGAGACGCTGGTGCGGCTGGACGGCGGCGAGATCGGGCACCCCTACCACTACGAGGGCGCCTCGGGCGGCCTGTTCAGCGCGTTCGACGCGTACATGCTGAAGAGCGCGTTCTTCTCGAGCGGCGGGTTCTCCGCGAAATACGGCGGCGTCCTGTCGGGCGTGCTCGACGTGGAGACCGAGGACCCGATGAACACGCGCACCGTAAGCACCGGCGCGAACCTCGCGGGCGGCGGCGTGTCGAGCTCGTGGGCGCTCGTGCCCGACCGGCTGTCGCTGATCGCCACCGTGCGCCGCAGCTGGCCCGAGGTGCTGATGCGCCTGTACGGCAGCACGCGCGACTACGAGAGCGCCCCGGTCAGCAGCGACGGCGCCGCGAAGCTGCTGTGGCGCTACCGGCCCACGGGTCGGCTCGCCGCGCTGTACCTGGGCTCCACCGACGACGTCGCGATGCAGTGGAACATCCTGAACACGCGCGCGCTCGTGCACTCGGGCGGCGACACGCACTTCGGAGCGCTGCAGCTGGCCGACGTGGTCGGACGGCACCTGGCCGTGCACGCGCAGGCTTCGGCGCAGTGGTACGACCGCGGCTCGTCGTACGGGCCGTTCGATCGTTCGCGGCGCGAGCGCAACGCCTCGCTCACGGGCGACGGCGTGTGGCGCCCGAACGACCGCCACGAGGTGTCGTTCGGCGGCGGCGTGCGGCGCCAGGCCGCGCGCATCCACGGCACGACGGCCGCGGACAGCAGCGACTGGTCGTCGACCGCGCCCGTGCGCACGCTCGACACCGATGCGCGCACCACGTCGCCGGGGCTCTACCTGGAGGACAAGTTCCGCGTCGCGGGCCCGGTGTACGCCACGCTCGGCGGGCGCGTGGATCTCGCCCCGGGCACGGACGCGTGGACGGCCGACCCGCGCGGCGCGCTCGCGTGGCGCGTGAACCCGCACCACACCGTGCGGGTGGCCGCGGGCCGCTACCACCAGCTCGCCGACGCGCAGTACCTGGACCCCGTCTACGGCAACCCCGACCTCGGGCCGCTCCGCGCGGATCACGCGATCGCGGGCTGGGAGTGGAAGGTGGACGACGCGAACGTGCGCGTGGAGGCGTTCCGCAAGGACTACCGCGACCTCGTCACGCAGGACGCGCGCACGTTCTACGCGAACGGCGGCCACGGCGTGGCGCGCGGCGTGGACGTGTTCGTGCAGGGCTCGCACCGCTGGCTGACGGGCTGGATCTCGTACGGATTCCTGGACGCCACGCGCAAGGAACACGACGACCCGCGCGAGGTGCCGGCGGCCTACGGCGTGCGGCACTCGCTCACCACGGTTGCGCAGTACCGGCTGTCCCCGCGGTGGATGTCGGGCGTGCGCTGGAGCCACTCGGTGGGCCGGCCGTACACGCCGGTGGTGGGACGCACGTACGACGCGGGCACCAGCACCTGGCACCCCGTGTGGGGCGAGCACGGCTCGGCGCTCTACCCCGCCTACGACCGGCTCGACGTGCGGCTGACGCGCCTGTTCTCGCTGCCGCCCGGCGCGGGGCTGCCCGCCAGCAGCGTGTGCGCGGCGTACTGCGAGGCCATGAACGTGCTCGGCACGCGCAACACGCTCGAATACGTGTGGAACAGCGACTACTCCCGGCGCTACACCCTCGACTCGTACTTCAGCCGTCGCCTGCTCGTGGCGGGCGTGCAGCTCACGTGGTAGAACCCGCGCCATGACCTCCGCCCTATTGCGCGTGTTCCTGGTGGACGACGAACCGCTCGCGCGTGCGCGCGCCCGCCGCGTGCTCGCCGACATCGGGGGCGCCGAGGTGGTGGGCGAAGCCGGCAACGTCGACGACGCGCTCGCGGGAGTGGAGCGGCTGCGGCCCGACCTGCTGCTGCTGGACGTGCAGATGCCCGGCGCGGACGGCTTCGAGCTGCTGCGCCGGCTCCCGCAGCGGCCGGCGGTGGTGTTCGTCACCGCGTTCGACCAGCACGCCGTGCGCGCGTTCGAGGAGAACGCGGTCGACTACCTGCTCAAGCCCTACCGCCGCGAGCGGCTCGCCGAGGCGCTCGACCGCGCGCGCGCCCAGCTCGCGCGCCCCGAGGAGCTGTCGCGCCGGCTCCAGGAGCTGCTCGCCACGCTCCCGCGCGGCGGCGAGTCGGCGCCCACCACGCTCGAGCGCTTCACGGTGCGCGTCGGCCAGCGTCAGCGCATCGTGCGCGCGGCCGAGGTGCTGTGGTTCGCAGCCGAGGACAAGCTCGTGGTGGCGGTGACCTCCGACGGCCGGCACTACGTGAACTTCACGCTCGACGACCTCGAGCGCCGGCTCGATCCCGCGCGGTTCGTCCGCGTGCATCGCTCGGCGATCGCGAACCTCGACCACGCGGTCGCGCTGCACCCCGGTTTCGCCGGTACGTGGCGGCTGCAGATGGACGACCCGGCGCGCAGCGAGGTGCCGGTGGCGCGCGCGCGGGCGCGTTCGCTGAAGGACCGGCTCGGCGCCTAGACGCGCGCGCCGGCAGGCCGGCGCGCGGTCACTCGATCGCCAGCCGGATCCCGCCGCGAGCGCCGAGTTCGGCCACGAGGGCCACCACCGCGAACGTGGCGCCGAGCGACTCACCCAGTTCCTCGCCCACGTGCAGCGCGAGGAAGCCGGCGCTCGCCACCGCGTGGTGCGCGCCCCACGCCCCCTGCAGCCACTGCATGCCGACCGCGCCCGCGACCCACGTGAGGCCGGCGATCGCCAGCAGCACGCGTGCGCCGCGGAACGGCCGCAGCAACGGCGTGAATGCCGCGAGCGCGAGCGCCAGCGCCGCGAACACGAACGGCGCCGATCCGAACCGGCCCGCCGGCAGCGCCCGCAGCCGGTCCAGCAGCGGCGCGGCACGCTGATCGAGCGCGGCCCCCTCGGCGAGCGAGAGCACGAGGAGACACGCGCTGACGGCGCACCAGCGCCACCGCTGGGTCCGAACCACCCTCGACGTCCGCGCGGCCACCGCCGCGGCGACGAGCGCGCCAGCCGCGAGCAGCGCGCTCTGCCACCACGTGGGCAGGTTCGCCTCGTCGCCCGCGTCCAGCAGCGGCTCCAGCCCGAGCAGACGGGCGTGGCCGCCGAGCAGCCGTTCCCATTCGACGAGCGCACCGGCCACCGCCAGCAGGCACGAGATCGCCACCAGCAACGCTGCCAGTCGGAGGTTCGAGATGCGGATCATCACGGGGTTCTACCCGCCGTCGCCGCAGGGAGTTCCCGCGGATCGTCTCGCGTGGCACGCGAGGTGGTCCACCGGGCTCGGCGCGGCGGGACGGCGTCGCGCCCGCGGCGTCGACCGCTGCGCGGGACGGCACGCCCCGCGGCGCGCCGCCTGCTCCGCAGGGAGGGCGACCCGCGTGCCCACGCGCGTGGACCGGCGTTCGCGGAGCGCGTGCCGCGCTCGGCGACCCGCCGCACGGCGCAGCGTAGGCACACGTGTTGCCGCAACGGGCCGCGATCCGCTTGACCGCGCCGGAGCCGACGGGTACAAGCGACACGCTCGTCACCCCCTTCCGGCCCCACCGGAGCTCGCGCTCGCGAGGATCCCCATGGCACAAGCCGCGGTCCGTCACGACAGGTCGTTCACCGCCCGCCGCACGCAGAACTGGCTCGTGCTGGGTCTCACCTACGCCGCGATGTACATGGCGAGGTACAACTTCCCGCTCGCCAACAAGGCCCTGTCCGACACGTACGGCTGGGACAAGGCGCAGGTCGGCCTGATCATCACCACGGCCACGCTGCTCTACGGCATCTCGGCGCTGTTCAACGGCCCCATCGCCGACCGCTTCGGCGGTCGCAAGGCGATGCTGATCGGCGCGAGCGGCGCGTTCGTCTTCAACCTGCTGTTCGGCCTCGGCGCCTACCTCGGCGTGCTCGGCACCGGCCCCGTGCTGCTGGGCTACTTCGCCACGGTATGGACGCTGAACATGTACTTCCAGAGCTACAGCGCGCTGGCCCTGATCAAGGTGAACAGCGGCTGGTTCCACGTCAGCGAGCGCGGCGTGTTCAGCGCGATCTTCGGCTCCATGATCCAGAGCGGGCGCTTCCTCGTGTTCCTGCTGCTGGGCGCCCCGCTGATCGCCGCGCTGCCGTGGCAGTGGAAGTTCTTCATCCCGTCCGCCGTCGTGGCGGTGTTCGCCGTGCTCACCTACCTGAACGTGCGCGACACGCCGATGGACGCGGGCCTGCCCCACTTCGATCCGCAGGACGCCACGAGCGGCGACACCGAGGCGATCACGCTCGGCTACGTCGCGCGCAAGGTGTTCACGAACCCGGTCGCGATCGTGATCGCGATCGCCGAGTTCTGCACCGGCCTCGTGCGCGGCGGCTTCGAGCAGTGGTTCCCGCGCTACATGCAGGAAGTGCAGCACCTGGAGCTGAGCAATCCCATCTTCCAGAAGAACGCGCTCACGATCGTGGGCGCCGGCATCGCCGGCGCATTCGTGGCCGGCTACGCGTCCGACAAGGTGTTCGGCCACCGCCGGCCGCCGGTGGCGTTCATCGGCTACGTGATCCAGGTGGTGTGCCTGCTCGTGATCTGGAAGGCCCCGAGCATGCAGCTGGTGATCGCTGCGTTCGTGATGAACTCGCTCGCGATCTCGATGGTGCACTCCATGCTGTCGGGCACCGCGTCCATGGACTTCGGCGGCAAGCGCGCCGCCGCGACGGCGGCCGGCATGTTCGACGGCATGCAGTACGTGGGGCAGTCGTTCGTGGGCTGGGGCATGGGCATGCTGCTCGACCACTTCGGCTGGGGCGCCTGGGGCTCGAGCATGCTCGGCTTCGCGGCGCTCGGCGCCGTGCTCATGCTGACGTTGTGGAACGCCCGCCCGGGACGCTCCGGCGGTCGCTGAAGTCCTCGCCGCAATCCATTGCCGCACAACGCGCCCCGGCCAGCCAGGCCGGGGCGCCATTCGTTGCAACGGACGGCGGCGGACGCCGGCGGGGTTCCGGCCCGCGCAACGGCTGGTGGCCGCCCCGTGAGGAGCCACACCCCGTACCGCCCCCGCGCGGACGGGAGCCCATCACCGGCGGACAGGCGCTCGGCGGGAGCCTGTTCGCGACCATCGTGCCGACCACGGTCGGCGCCGAGCGCGGGCTACTTCGTGGGCGGGCTTCCCGGACGCGGCGCGATCACCGCGGGTGCGCGCGCCGGCGCCCTGGCGCTCACGCTGCACACGACGTTCCGAGGACGGGCGGACGCCGGCCCGCCCCGCCTACCCCGCGATCCGCGCCTCGCCGGCGTACACGTTCATCCGGCCGTCGCGCAGGAAGCCGACCAGCGTGAGGCCCGCGGCCTCGGCCAGGTCCACCGCGAGCGACGTCGGTGCGCCGATCGCCGCCATCACCGGGATGCGTGCGCGCGCCGCCTTCAGCACCAGCTCGGCGCCGGCGCGGCCGCTCACCCACAGCACGCCCGCCTCCGCCGGGTGGCGGCCCTCGCGCATCAGCCAGCCCACCACCTTGTCCACCGCGTTGTGCCGGCCGACGTCCTCGCGCAGCACGCGCGGCTCGAGCGCCGCGTCGCACCACACCGCCGCGTGCAGCCCGCCCGTGGCCTCGAACGCCGACTGCTCGGCGCGCACGCGCGCCGTGAGCTCGAACAGAGCCGCGGGCTCGATGGGCGCCGGGGCGGCGATCGGCGCGAGCCCGGCGCGCAGCGCGTCCAGGTGCGCGCGACCGCACAACCCGCACGCCGACGTGGTGGCGAAGTTCCGCTCGAGGCTTCGACCAGTCCAGCGGGATGCCTTCGGCCAGGCGCAGGTCGAGCACGTCGGGCGCGTCGTCGCGCGCGGCGGGCGTCGCGTGGAAATCCGCCACGTCGGCGGCGCGCTTCAGCACACCCTCGCCGGCCAGGAAGCCCCGCGCGAGGTCTTCGTCGTGCCCGGGCGTGCGCAGCGTCACCGACAGCGCGCGGCCGTCCACGCGCAGCTCGAGCGCGCGTTCGACCGCGAGCGCGTCGTCCACCGTTCGCGCGAACGGCCGGTCACGCGCGTGACCGGCCGCCGCACCACACCCGGGTCGCGGGCGCCGTCGCTCACACCTTCACGTGCTCGGTGTGCGTGGCGAACGTGCCGTCGGCGAGCGGACGCAGCGTGTAGTCGCCGAAGATGTTCGGCGACTCCTGCTGCAGGATCTTCAGCATGGCCACGGCCACCTTGCGGATCTCGACCTCGGCGTGTTCGCTGCCGCGCAGCTCGATGAAGTGGCGCAGCGCGCGCGCGTTGCCGGTGACGAAGATCTTCGTCTCGGTGGCATTCGGCAGCACCGAGCGCGCCGCCTGCCGCGCCATCTTGCGGCGCAGCGTCTTGTCGGGCTCGTCGGTGAACCTGGCCTCGAGCCCCGCGACCAGCGCGTCGTACGCGCGGCGCGTGGCGTTGACCGCGTCGCACCACACCGCGTGCAGCGCGGGATCCTCGGCGATCACGTCGGGTTCGATGAAGTGCGAGTCGGACTCGTCCACGTAGCGCTGCGAGAGCTGCGAGTACGAGAAGTGGCGGTGCCGCACCAGCTCGTGCGTGAACGAACGCGACACGTTCGTGATCACGAAGCTCCACACGCCGTGCTCCAGCACCGAGCCGTGACCCACCTCGATGATGTGCGACACGAACGCCTGGTTCGTCTTGCGGCCCTTGCCGTAGCTCATGTAGCAGACGCGCCCGGCGGCCTCGGCCAGCCGCTCCGCGCCCACCTCGGTGTCGGTCTGCCAGGTGGCGCCTTCGTCGGCGAGGAAGCGGCCGATCTCGTCGTCGCTCACGGTCTGGCTGCCGACCAGGTAGACCTTCGGTTCGCGCACGATCTGCAGCGGAGCCTTCTCCGCCGTCGCCGTTTCCATGGCGTCTCCCTCGGATGGTGTGGTCGCGCGGCGCGCGCGCGGGGCGCCGGCGCGGGGTCGACCGCGCGGCGCAGGCGTGTGGCGGGAAACTACCGCATCGGCGCGGGCCCCCGCCATGGTTTCGCACCGTCGCGAGACGGCGCCCGCAGGGCCGCCGCCGCGCCCCGCGCCCGGTGCGATCAGCGCGCCCCGGCGTGCCGGCCGAGGCGCGCCATCACCTCGTCCACTTCGTCGTCGCGCGTGTAGTAGTGCGGCGCGAGCCGCAGCCCCACGCCCGGGCGGTGGTCCAGCAGCACGTCCTCGGCGAGCAGCGCCGCGCACACGCGCTCGGCGTCGGGCACGTCGAGACACACCGTCCCCCCGCGCCGCGCCGGTTCGCGAGGCGACACCACGCGGAAGCCCGCCTCGTCGGCGAGCGCGATCAGCCGCTCGGTCAGCCGCAGCGACTTCGCGCGAATCGCCGCGCCGCCGATCTCGGCCGCGATCGCGAATCCCGGCCGCGCGGCGCAGTAGGCGGGAATGCACGGCGTGCCGTTCCAGAACCGACGCTCGCCGCCGTGCAGTCGCTGCGGGCCGGAGTCGAAGTCGAACGGCCGCTCGTGCGCGAACCAGCCCGTGAGCGCGGGCTCGAGGCGCGCGTGCACCGCCGGGCTCGCGTACAGCCACCCGGTGCCCGGCCCGCCGCAGAGCCACTTGATCGAGCCCCCCGTCACCAGGTCCGCGCCGAGCGTGTTCACGTCCACGGGCACCACGCCCGCCGACTGGTACGCGTCCACCATCACGAGCGCGCCCGCGTCGTGCGCGCGCCGCACCACGGGCGCCAGGTCCAGCCACTGCGAGCTGCGGAACAGCACGTGCGACACCGCCACCAGCGCGGTGCGCTCGTCGATCGCCGCCACGAGGTCGGCCTCGTCCACGCGCCGGCCCTCGCGCGCAGGCACGCGCACGACTTCGGCACCGCGGCGCGCGAGCCCTTCGTACAGGTAGAGCTCCGAGGGGAAGTCCTCCGCCGTGCACACCACGCGCGGCCGGTCGGCCGGGAACGCGAGCGCGGACAGCGCCACGGCCTGCGCCACGGTCACGTTGGGGTGCAGCGACACCGAGCCCGCCGGCGCACCGATCAGCCGCTCGACCGAGCCGGCCACCTCGCGCGGCACGCCCATCCAGCGCTCCTCCCACGCGCGCACGCCCCGCTCGCGCCACGCCCGCGCGTAGTCCGCGAGCGAGTCCTCGACGCCGGCGGGCATGGCGCCCAGCGTGTGCGAGGCGAAGTGCAGCGTGTGCGCGAGCGACGGGAAGTGCGCCCGCCACGCCAGCAGCGGGTCGTGCACCACGGTGCCGCTCACGCGCGCCCCGAAGTCATGCGCTCGCGCACGTCGGCCAGCAGCCGCTCGGCGGCCTCGTCGGGCGTGTCGGCCACGCGCACGTGCGCGAACAGTCGTTCGGGCACGAACTCCGGCCCGCGGTGCGCCTCGAGCCACGGCCGCCAGTGTGCGCCGCACAGCATCACGGGCGGCGCCGGGTGCGCGGAAGTGCTGGCGAACGTCCACGCCAGGAACAGTTCGGTGAGCGTGCCCACGCTGCCTCCGGGCACCGCGTAGCCGTGCGCGCGGTCCACGAGCGTGCGCAGGCGCTCGAACAGGTCCGGCGTGTGCACGCGCTCGACGACCCACGGGTTCACGGGCCCGCGCGTCTCGAACATCTGCACCGTCACGCCGATCACGTGCCCGCCGGCCTCGCGCGCCCCGCGCGACGCGGCGGCCATCACGCCGTCGTAGCCGCCGGTCATCACCACGGCGCCGCGCTCGGCGAGCGCGCGGCCCAGCGCGAGCGAGCGCGCGTAGAGCGGGGAATCCTCGCGGACGGTGCTGCTGCCGAACACGGCGATGACGGGAGCTTCGGAAGGCGCGTGCATGGGGCCGCATCCTGCCAGACGAAGGCGGCCGCGCAGAAACCACAATGCTCGTGGAGCGGAGAGTGTTGCCGGCGGGTTTCGGACGCCGGGCGTCGCTCCCGGCCTCCGCGCGACAACGAGTTGCGCGCCTGGCCGGGCCGTCGGGGGCCCCCGCAACACTCTCCGCTCCACCACCCAAGAGAAACGGCGGGCGGTCTCGAGGAGACGACCGCACCGCCGGAGCGAGACTTCGAGCCTCCGGGCCCTGGTCCGCGTCGGGGGACACGGCTCGGGGGATGTCCAGCACCATGAGGCTCTTGTTCATCATGGCGAAAACTGGTCTGGCCACAAGTGCCAATACCCCCTAATCTGTCGGGGCCACTTCTCACCCACACCACCGAGCCCGACATGCGACGCCGCCTGACCCTGAGCAGTTTCCAGCCCGTTTCCCTCGATCCCAACGGGGCAGAGCCACTTCACCGCCAACTCTACGAAGAAGTGAGGACCGCCATCCTCGGCGGCCGCCTGTCCCCCGGCATGCGCATGCCCCCGAGTCGCGACCTCGCGCGCGGGGCGCGTATCTCGCGCAACACCGTGCTCGCGGCATTCCAGCAACTCCTGGCGGAGGGCTACCTGACGTCCCGCGGGGGCTCGGGCACGTACGTGGCCGAGGCCATCCCGGAACTCTCCACCCCGCTCGGCGCCGACGCGCGCTCGGCGGTGGCGAGCCCGCCCGCCGGCCCGCTGTCGCGGCTGGGGCGGCGGCTCGCGGCCGGCGAGCTCATGTCGCACGACTACCCGGTGCGATCGGACGTGTTCCGCTCCGGCCTGCCGGCGCTGGACGAGTTCCCGTACGCGATCTGGCGCCGCCTCATGGACCGCCGGCTGCAGTCGGCCGCCTCGAAGCTGCTCGCCTACGGCGACCCGCAGGGATACCGGCCGCTGCGCGAGGCGATCGCCCAGCACCTGGCGGCGGCGCGCGGAGCGCGCTGCTCGCCCGACCAGATCGTGGTGCTGTCGGGCTCGCAGCAGGCGGTGAACCTGCTCGCCCGCGTGCTCATGGACCCGGGCGACCGCGTGTGGTTCGAGGACCCGGGCTACTACATCGCCCGCGCGGCGTTCGAGGCGGTGGGCGGCGAGATCGTGCCGGTGCCGGTGGACCGCGAGGGCCTGCTCGTGGACCAGGGCGAGCGCAACGGGCCCGACGCCCGCGCCGCGTACGTCACGCCGTCGCACCAGCACCCGCTCGGCCACGTGATGAGCCTGGCGCGCCGGCTGTCGCTGCTGCGCTGGGCCGAGCGCACCGGCGCGTGGATCATCGAGGACGACTACGCGAGCGAATACCGCTACGCGGGCCGGCCGCTCGCCGCCCTGCAGGGGCTCGACACGAGCGGGCGCGCGATCTACGTGGGCACGTTCAGCAAGACGCTGTTCGCCTCGCTGCGGCTGGGCTACGCGGTGCTGCCGCCGGGGCTCGTGCCGACCGTCGTCCGCGCACGCGAGGTGAGCGACCGCCAGTCGCCCACGCTGCTGCAGGCGGTGACCGCGGACTTCCTGCTCGAAGGTCACTTCGCGCGGCACCTGCGGCGCATGCGCACGCTCTACGCACAGCGGCAGCACATGCTGGTGGCTGCGGCGGGCCGGCACCTGAAGGGGCTGCTCGAGGTGGCGCCGGCGGAGGCGGGCATGAACCTGGTGGGCTGGCTGCCGCCGGGCGTCGACGACCGCGTCGCGGCGCGCGCCGCCGAGCAGGCGGGGCTCTACGCGCCGCCGCTCTCGCGCTACGCGGTGCTGCCCCAGCCGCGCGGCGCGCTCGTGCTGGGCTACACCGGGCTGCGCGAGGACCAGATCGAGGACGGCGCGAAGCGCCTCGCGGCGGCGCTCGCCCCGGTCGTGCGCGGCTGACGCGCGCGGGCCGCTGGCCCCGGTGGACGAACGCGAACGCGGGCGCCTCGACCCAGGCGCCCGCGTTCGTGTATCGCCGCCGCGCGCGGCGGCTCAGGATTTCGGCGTGTTCCGGTTGCGCAGGATGCCGGCGTCCTTCACGTCGAGGAAGCCCACGAGCCGCGCGTGACGCCGGATCGCGTCGCCGAGGTCGGTCGCCGCCCGATCCGATCGCACCGCCGCCGCCAGCGCCCGCGAGAGCACCACCGGGTGGCCGCGCCGGCCGCGTTGGCGAGGCACGAGGGCGTAGGCGAAGCCCGCCCGCTCCTTGCCGCGGAACGCGCCGAGCGCGTCGTGCATCACGCCCGCGAGCGCCGCGGCCGTGGCCGGCTTCACGTGCGGATGGTCCACCGGCAGCACCAGCACCGCCTCGGGCTTGAGCGCGAGCGCGGCCTTGAGCCCCACCTGCGCCGAGGACAGCATGCCGCGCTTCCACGCCGCATTCGTGACGAACCGCACCTCGAGCCCCTTCGCGCCGTGCCGCCGCGCCGCCTGCACGTCGCCGTGCAGTGCGCCGCGTTCGACCAGCGCCACGAACTCGTCCTCGATCGCGGCGCGCAGCTCCTTCGCCTGCGAGCCGAGCACCACCACCACGATGTCGCACGCGGCCCACAGCGCGCGCACGCCGTGCGCGGCGAACGACTCGCCCTTCTCGCGCACCAGCGCCTTCGCGCGTCCCATGCGGGTGGAAGCGCCCGCGGCCAGCAACACGCCCACGTTCACGACCGGTCTCCTTTCCGGGCCGGCTCCTCGCCGGCGACGGCCGGCGGCGCATCCGCGCCCTCGGCCGGTTCCGCGTCCTCGATGGCCTTCGGATCCCGCGGCGTCCAGCCGCGCTCGGGTTCCGCCCCGCGGCGCACGGCCACCAGTTCGGCCACCACGCTCACCGCGATCTCCTCCGGCGTCTGCGCGCCGATCGACAGGCCGAGCGGCGTGCGCAGCCGCGCGATCCGTTCGGCGCTGAAGCCTTTCGCGCTCAGGCGCAGCGCGAACTTCCGCTGCTTCGGGATGCTGCCGATCATGCCGAGGAACTTCAGCTCGCGCGGCAGCATCTGCTGCACGATGCGCTGGTCGAGCGCGTGGTCGTGCGTGGCGATCAGCACGTAGTCGCGCGCGGTGGTCTCCAGCGCGCGCGCGTGGTCCTCGGGCTCGCGCAGCGCGAGCGTCGCCCGCGGGAAGCGCTCCGCGGTGAGCCACGCCTCGCGCGCGTCCACCACCGTCACCGCGAAGCCGCAGCCGTCGGCGATCGCCGCGAGCGGACGCGCCACGTAGCCGCCGCCGTAGACGAACAGCCGCGGGCGCGGCTCGATCACTTCCACCGCCACCGACATCTCGCCTCCGCAGCACATGCCCAGTTCGCGGGTCAGGTGGCGGGTGAGCACCATGCCCCCCGCCTCGCCCGCCAGTCGCGCCGCCGCCAGGCGCAGCGCTTCGGCCTCGATCGCGCCACCGCCCACGGTGCCCGCCGTCACACCGTGCTCGTCGAGCAGCATGTGCGAGCCGGCCTTGCGCGGCGTGAACCCGCGCGTCTCCACCACCGACAGCAGCGCGAACCGCCGATCCTCGCGCCGCCAGCGTGCGAACGCGTCCCATACGTCGCGATCCACCTCGGGCGTCAGCCCGGGCACCGGCGCCTGCGCCGCGTCGTCGGGACGTTCGCCCTCGCGCTTCAGCGCCCGCCGTTTGAAACCCTCGTCGCTCACGACCCGCTCCCGAGCGCGTCGCGCAGCGCGCGCTTCACGAACACCGGCACCATGGCCCGGCGCCAGTCCACGTCGTACGGCACGTTCGACAGCGGCGTGCACTGCTTGTGCGCGGCGGTCGCCACGGCGTCGATCACCGCGTCGGACGGCGCCCGGCCCACGGCGATCTCGTCGAGCCGCGTCACGACGCGCGGCCGCGCGCCGAGCGCGCTCACCACCAGCGCGAGCGACTCGATCGCGGCCCCGGCGCGCGCGGCCACCGCCACGCTCAGCATCGGGAAGTCGATCGCGCCGCGCGGCCGCAGCTTCTGGTAGCCCGTGCGGAGGCCCGCCGCCGCGGACGGGATCGTCACGTGCGTCACCAGTTCGTGCGGCTGCAGCACGTTGTTGTGCACGCCGTCGCCCACGAAGAACGCGTCCACCGGGATCGTGCGCCGCTCGCCGGCGCTCGCGATCGTCACGGTGGCGCCGAGCGCGATCAGCATGGGCGCCACGTCCGACGAGTGCGCGGCGACGCAACGCTTGCCGGCGGGCACGACGTGGCAGCGCACGCCGTCCTTCTTGAGGCAGAAGCCGAGCGCTTCGCGCCAGAAGTGCGTCTGGTTGTAGTACGTGCAGCGCGTGTCCAGGCACAGGTTGCCGCCGATCGTGCCCATGTTGCGGATCTGCGGCGACGCCACGAGCGACGCGGCGCGCGCGAGCCCCGGCCAGGCGGCCGCGATGCGCGCGTGCGATGCGAGCTCCGACAGCGTGACGAGCGCGCCCAGCTCCGTGCCGTCGGCCGTCTCGCGCACGCCGCGCAGCTCGGCGACGCGGCCCAGGTGCACCACGCGCTCGGGCTCGTGCAGGCCGTGCTTCAGGTTCGGCATCGCGTCGGTGCCGCCCGCCACGAGCAGCGCGCGCGCGCCGAGCTCGGCCTTGAGCGCGAGCACCTCGCCGAGCGTGGCAGGAGCCACGTACGCGAAACGCGGGAGCGTCAGCATGGCGTCAGCGCCTCCCCGCGGTCGCGCCGTAGAACGAGGCCCGCGCGCGTTCCCAGGCCGCGCGCGCGTCGCCGGCGCCGAGCAGGGCCGCGACTCGCGGCGGCGAGAACGGCAGGCGGTCGCAGCGGATGCCGAGCGCGTCGTGAATCGCGTTCGCGATCGCCGGCACCGTGGAGTGCAGCGGCCCCTCGCCCGCTTCCTTCGCGCCGTACGGCCCCTCGGGGTCCACCGACTCCACGATGATCGCCTGGATGTCGGGCGTGTCGAGCGACGTGGGCAGCCGGTAGTCGAGCAGCGACGGGCCGTGGTGGAGCCCCGCGCCGTGGCCGACCGCCGCGGGCTTGTACGCCTGCTCCTCGAGCAGCGCCTCGCCCACGCCCATGTACGTGCTGCCTTCGATCTGGCCCTCCACCGCCACCGGGCTCAACGCGCGGCCGCAGTCGTGCGCCACCCACACCTTCGCCACGCGCACGAAGCCCGTGTCGGGATCGCACTCCACCTCCGCCACGTGCGCCGTGAACGAGTAGGCGGGCGACGCGCCGATCGTGCCGCCGCGGTAGTCGCCGCCCAGCTTCGGCGACTGGTACCAGCCCACCGAGCCGAGCGTGCCGAAACGCGCCTCGGCGACCTGGAACGCCTCCTTGATGCCGGCCGTGAAGCCCTGCGGGTCGCGCGTCCAGCACGCCACGCCGCCGGCCAGCACGATCTCGCCGCGCGGGCAGCCCCAGCGCTCGGCGAGCGCTTCGGTCACCTTCAGCCGCAGCGCGCGCGCCGCGTCCAGGCAGGCGTTGCCGCACATGAACGTCTCGCGGCTCGAGTAGCTGCCGAGGTCCACGGGCGTCAGATCGGTGTCGGCCGCCACCACGCGCACGTCGCGCAGGTCGAGCCCGAGTTCCTCGCACACGATCGTGGCCAGCACGGAGTCCGCGCCCTGCCCGATGTCGGACACGCCGCAGAACACCGTGGCGCGGCCCGAGCGATCGAGCTTCAGCTGCACCGCCGACTGCGGCATCTCGTTCGGGTAGATGCAGTAGTTGGTGCCGCTGATGTACATGCTGCCGGCCACGCCGATACCGCGGCCGTAGGGCATGCGGCGGAACTTGTCCTTCCAGCCGGAGGCGCGCTCGACGGCCTCCAGGCACTGCAGGAAGCCGTTCGACGTCACGCGCATGCCGTTCACGGTGCGCGCGTGCTCGCCGATGAAGTTCTTCCGCCGCACCTCGATCGGATCCATGACGATCATCTCGGCGAGCTTGTCGATCTGGCACTCCACGGCGAACCGCGGCTGCACCGAGCCGTGGCCGCGCTTCGGCCCGCAGCACGGCTTGTTCGTGAACACGCGCGTGGAGTCGAACCGGTACGCGGGCAGCGCGTACGGCGCCGTGAGCAGCTGGCCCGAGTAGTACGTGGTGACGAGCCCGAACGAGCTGTACGCGCCGCCGTCCAGGTGCACCCGCGCGTCGACGGCCGTCAGCGTGCCGTCGCGGCGGATGCCCGTGCGGTACTCGAGCCGCATCGGGTGCCGGCCGCGGTGCGCGTAGAACACCTCCTCGCGCGTGTACAGGATCTTCACCGGGCGACCGGTGACCATGGCCAGCTTCGCGGCGCAGAACTCCAGCGAGAACGGCTCCGACTTGCCGCCGAACGCGCCGCCCACCACCGGCTGGATCACGCGCACGCGCTGCGTGGGCAGCCCGAGCACCTTCGCGAGGTCGCGGTGCAGGTAGTGCGCCACCTGCGTGCTCGACCACACGGTGAGGAAGCCCGTGGCGTCGAACTCGGCCACGCAGCAGTGCGGCTCGATCGCCGCGTGCGTGGAGCCCTCGTACCAGTATTCGGCCTCCACCACCTCGTCGCTGTTCGCGAGCGCCGCGTCCACCGCGCCGAACTCCAGGCGCACCTGCTTGCTGATGTTGCCCTCGGAGGCCTTCTCGTTGACCTGCCACTCGGGGTGGGCGAGCGCGGTGTCGATGTCGCTGACCGCCGGGAGCACTTCGTACTCCACGCGGATCTTGCGCAGCGCCTCCTCCGCGAGCCGCTCGCTGTCGGCTGCCACGGCCGCGATCGCGTCGCCGACGTAGCGCGCCTTCGTCTCGCACAGCGCCTGCTCGTCCTCGGTCCACGGGATGATGCCGAAGTACTCGGGCAGGTCCCTGCCCGTGATCACGGCGTGCACGCCCGGCATCGCCAGCGCCTCGCTCGCGTCGATCGACACGAGCCGCGCGTGCGCGTGGATCGAGCGCAGCAGCTTGGCGTGCAGCATGCGCGGCAGCGCGAGGTCGTCGGCGTACACGGCGCGCCCGGTGACCTTCGCGAGCCCTTCCACCTTGCGCGCGCGCTGGCCCACCACGCGGAACGTGCCGTTCGGCGGCGCGGTGCGGCCGCCTTCCCACGCGGGCGGCGTCAGGCGGTCGGCCTTCGGCATCGTGCGCCCGGCGGGAATCGCCATCGTCGGCTTGCGCTCGCCGCCGTCGCCCGCGCCGCTCATGCGCGCTCCCGCAGTTCGGCCGCGGCCAGCTCCACCGCGTCGAGGATCTTCTGGTAGCCCGTGCACCGGCACAGGTTGCCCGACAGCGCCTGCGCGATCGCGTCGCGCGTCGGGTGCGTGTCGCGCCGCAGCAGCGCCCACGCGCTCATCAGCACGCCCGGCGTGCAGAAGCCGCACTGCGCGCCGCCCGTGCGGTCGAGCGCGTCCTGCAGCACGTGCGGCCGGCCGGCCTCGGCGAGCCCTTCCACCGTGACCACGTCGTGTCCCTCGCACGCGAGCGCCAGCGTGAGGCACGCCAGCACCGGCTGGTCGTCCACCACGACGGTGCACGCGCCGCAGTCGCCCTTGTCGCAGCCCTGCTTGGAACCCGTCAGCCCGAGCCCGTAGCGCAGGGCTTCGAGCAGCGTGGTGGAGGGCGTCACGGCGCACGTGCGCAGGTCGCCGTTCACGCGCAGGTGGCAGACCTGCGTGGCGGAATCGCTCACCGGAGGTTCTCCGTGGGGTTCGGGGCGCGGACCGATCGAAAGCCGCGGCGATTGAAGCCGCTCGGCGGTGACAGTGTCAACGGAGCCGGGCCGCCGCGGCCCTCCGGCCCGGCGCGCTTGCCGCCCCCGCCGGCCGCTGGCACCATCCCGCGCATGCACACTCCTACCGATCCGAAGGTCTCGCTGTGGTGGGCGCACCCGACGCCCTCGTTCCCCGCGCTCGAAGCCGATCTCGACGTGGATGTGCTCATCGTGGGCGGCGGCATCACGGGCCTGACGCTGGCGTGGACGCTGGCCGAGCAGGGGAACTCCGTGGGCGTGGTGGAGGCCGGCCGGCTGGCGGGCGAGGCGAGCGGGCGCAACGCCGGCTTCCTGCTGGCGGCGCCGAGCGAACCCTACTCGGAGCGCATCGCCCTGTGGGGCCGCGACGGCGCGCGCGCGATGCTTCAGCTGGGCCGGCGCACGCACCAGCGCGTCCGGCACCTGGTGCAGACGCTGTCGCTGGACTGCGAGTACCGGCAGAACGGCAGCCTGCGGCTCACGCGCTCGGCCGAGGAGACCGAGGACCTGCGCGGCTCGATGCCCGAGATCAAGCACGATGGCTTCCCGATGCGCGAGATCGCCGTGGCCGAGGCCGTGCCGGCGCACGCGGTGGAAGCGTTCCATTCGGCGTTCGAGGTGCCGGAGGACGGCGAGATCCACCCGGTCAAGTTCCTGCACGGGCTCGCGCTCGACGCCGTCGCGAAGGGCGCGCGCCTCTACGAGCACTCGCCGGTCTCGCACGCCACGTGGCAGGCGGGCCTGTGGACGGTGCACGTGGGCGATCGCGTGGCGCACGCGCGCACCCTGGTGCTGGCGACGAACGCCTACACGCCGCAGCTGCTTCCGCACCTGGGCTCGCTGATCGCGCCGCGCCGCGGCCAGATGCTGGCCACCGCCCCGCTCGCGGAGGTGGTCACGACGCGTCCCGTGTACGCGCACTGGGGCTACCAGTACTGGCGGCAGACGCCGGACGGCCGGCTGGTGATCGGCGGCTGGCGCGAGATCGACCGCGACACCGAGGCGGTGTTCGAGGACGGTGTCACCGAGGTGATCCAGCAGGCGATCGAGAAGGGCCTCGCGGAATTGGTGCCGGGGGGAGCGCCGATCGAGTTCCGCTGGTCGGGCACGATGGGCTTCGCGCGCGATGGCCGGCCGCTGGTGGGCTGGCTCGACGCGGCGCATCACCTGGCGATCTGCGCGGGGTTCACCGGGCACGGCATGGGGCTCGCCGCGGCGTGCACGCAGGACCTGGCCGAATTGCTCGCGTGGAAGCGCGCGCCGGGCATCGCCTCGCTCGACCCGCACCGTTTCGCGGAGTTGCGGCAGGTGCGCGAGGGCATCGTCGAGCTGGGCGCCCGCTCCTCCTGATCGCTCACCGTCCGGTAAACGTTTTCACGGCCCGTCGGCTCCCGCCGGCGGGCCGCTTCGCATGGCCGCGCCCCGGACCGGCGGCTATACTGCCGCGGTCATCGCTGTGCTGTCCTCGTTCCACTCTCTACCAACGCGGAGAGCGGCGCGCCCCCGTGTGACGCCGCCTCCCGGGAATGCCATGGAATTCAAGACGATGGATGAGCTTCGCCACGCCGTGTCCGTGCTCGCGATGGGCAACGGCGAGGCGCTGGACCGACTGGTCTGGACGGGCGTGTTCGGGCCCGCCGCGCTGCGCGACGCCGCCCGGACGGCGGTGCTCGACCAGTGCCGTTCGCAGGGCATCTACCCCGCCTCGATCCACGGGCTGTACATGGCCCGCGGCCGCGGTGAGGCGCCCGCCACGTTCACGGTGCCCGCGATCAACATCCGCGGCATCGCCTACGACACCGCGCGTGCGCTGTTCCGCGCCCGCAAGAAGCTCGACGCCGGCGCGGTGATCTGCGAGATCGCGCGCTCCGAGATCAGCTACACCGACCAGCGCCCGGCCGAGTACACGTTCGTGCTCATGGCCGCCGCGCTGCGCGAAGGCTGGAAGGGCCCGGTGTTCATCCAGGGCGACCACTTCCAGATCAACGCCAAGAAGTACGCCGCCGACCCGAAGGCCGAGATGAAGACGGTGCTCGACATCTCCGCCGAGGCGATGAAGGCCGGCTTCTACAACATCGACGTGGACACCTCCACGCTGGTCGAACTCGACAAGCCCACGCACAAGGAGCAGCAGCTGCTGAACGGCACGCTGTGTGCCGAGATCACGGCGTTCATCCGCCAGCACGAGCCGGCCGGCGTGCACGTGTCGGTGGGCGGCGAGATCGGCGAGGTGGGCGGCAAGAACTCCACCGCCGAGGAACTGGAAGCGTTCGTCGAGGTGTTCAACGCGGCGCTCGCCCGGCTCGCCCCCGGCAAGCCCGGCATGAGCAAGATCTCGATCCAGACCGGCACGAGCCACGGCGGCGTGCCGCTTCCCGACGGCAGCATCGCCACGGTGAAGCTGGACTTCGACACGCTCGAGAAGCTGTCGAAGCTGTCGCGCGAGAAGTACGGCTTCGCAGGCGCGGTGCAGCACGGCGCGTCCACGCTGCCGTCGGAACTGTTCGGCAAGTTCCCGGAGAAGGGCGCCTGCGAGATCCACCTGGCGACCGAGTTCCAGAACATGATCTTCGATCACCCGAAGTTCCCCGCCGATCTCAAGCAGGCCATCTACGCCAGGCTGCGCGAGACCGACGCCGCCGACCGCAAGCCCACCGACACCGACGAGCAGTTCTTCTACAAGACCCGCAAGAAGGCGCTCGGCGGCTGGAAGAAGGAGCTGTGGGGCATGTCGGCGGACGTGCGCCAGGCCATCGGGCAGTCGCTGGAGGACCGCTTCACGTTCCTGCTGACGCAGCTCAAGACCAACGGCACGCGCGCGGTGGCCGAGAAGTGGGCGCCGTTCGTGCCGTCGTCGTTCCCGCAGCTCACCGACGCCGTCGCGGCCGGCAAGGGCCCCGAGGACGTGACCGGGCTGTCCGACTGATCCGGGAGGAACCATGACCCCAGTGGCCGTCACGCTGTCGCAGTTCGTGCTGCAGCAGGAGCGCGACCATCCGGAAGCGAGCGGTGAGTTCACCAGCGTGCTCCTGGACATCGCGCTCGCCGCGAAGATGATCAACAAGGCCGTCATCCGTGCGGGCCTCACGGACATTCTGGGCGCCACCGGCACCGAGAACGTCCAGGGCGAGAAGGTCCAGAAGTTGGACGTCTACGCCCACGAGACCATCATGCGCGTGCTCGGCTCCACGGGTCAGCTCGCGGTCGTGGCGTCCGAGGAGGACGAAGGCATCGTGCCGATGCCCGACGGCGCGCCGATCGGCAAGTACGTGGTGAACTTCGACCCGCTCGACGGGTCGTCGAACATCGACGCGAACGTCAACATCGGAACGATCTTCTCGATCCTGCCGCGCATCACGCGCAAGGGTCACGGCACGCTGGAGGACTGCCTGCAGGCGGGCCGCCGGCAGCTGTGCGCGGGCTACGTGCTGTACGGCTCGAGCACGATGCTGGTGTACACCACGGGCGACGGCGTGCACGGGTTCACGTTCGAGCCCAGCATCGGCGAGTTCCTGCTCTCGCACCCGAACATCCGCACGCCGCAGCGCGGGCGGATCTACAGCGTGAACGAGGGCAACTACGGGCGCTGGTCCGAAGGCGTGAAGCGCTACGTGGACTGGCTGAAGCAGGAAGACAAGACGACGGGCCGGCCGTACAGCGGGCGCTACGTGGGTTCGCTGGTCGCCGACTTCCATCGGAACCTCCTGTACGGCGGCATCTACCTGTACCCCGGCCTCAAGACGGGCCCGGCGGGCAAGCTCCGCCTGCTGTACGAGGCGGCCCCGCTGGCGTTCGTGGCCGAGCAGGCGGGTGGCGCGGCCAGTGACGGCACGCGTCGGATCATGGACATCGCCCCCACGTCGCTGCACCAGCGGACGCCGTTGTTCCTGGGCAGCCCGGACGACGTCCGCGAGTGCGAGGCGTTCATCCAGGAGAAGCACGAGGGCGTGGCGGCGGATCGCCGCGCCTGAGTCACCGCATCTCGAGACGGCCGCCTTCCACGAGGAGGGCGGCCGTTTTCGTTCGTCCTCCGGTGCCCGCTTCTACCGAGACGCGATTGTAAGAAGGACCTCCGGGCGCGACGCGATCGGACCGATGACGCGCGTTTGCGGGCAAGCCGACGACTTCGTCGGTGGCCTTCAACTTGCTCGACAAGGCAGTCGGCCCCCCAACCCGGAGGAATCGATGCCTCAGAAGAGCGTGAAGGACCTGCTGGTCGACGGACTCAAGGACATCTACGACGCGGAACAGCGACTCACGAAGGCACTGCCGAAGCTCGCGAAGACGGCCAGTTCCGAGGAGCTGTCCCGCGCGTTCGAGGATCATCTGAAGGCCACCGAGGAACACGTCGCCCGCCTGGAACAGGTGTTCGGCTTCCTCGGCGAGACGCCGCGCCGCAAGACGTGCAAGGCGATGGTGGGGCTCCTCGAAGAGGGCAAGGAGATCATGGAAGAAGAGGCCCTCGAGAACATCAAGGACCTCGGGCTGATCGCCGCCGCCCAGAAGGTGGAGCACTACGAGATGGCCACCTACGGCTGCCTGCGGACGTGGGCGGAGCTCATCGACGAACCGAAGTCCGCGAAGCTCTTCCAGAAGACACTCGAGGAGGAGTTCGCCGCCGACGACAAGCTGACCGCGATCGCCAAGCGGATCACGCCCGAGTCCCTCGACGACGAGGACGACTCCATGGCGGTGCCCGCGGGCCCCGGCACGAAGCGCGCGCCGTCGAAGTCCTCGCGGTAGGCCGTCTCCCGCGATCCACGCCGCTCCCGGCCGAGGCCGACACCGCCCCCTCGGCCGGGAGTTCGGCGGTCCGCGAACGTGGATGCCCCCCGAACCACAGCGTCGGAAGCCCAGTTGCGATTCGTAGGTGCGAGTCCACCGACGGTTCGTCGGCCCACGTCGACTCGTGAGTCGTCGCCGCCCCGGCGCTCGGGCTGTCCCGCCCTCGTCACGCCGACTAGCTTCGGAACCGGCAGTCCCGCCTTCCGGTCCCGGCCGCGGGCGCCCCATCGCACCGCAGCGCGCCCCTAGCCGATCGCGAGCTCCACGGCCTCCGCCACACCGCCGTCGTCCGC
>JBGAMH010000329.1:0-3910 GCA_044223135.1 Candidatus Eiseniibacteriota bacterium
AAGGAGCACGAGGTCACGGAGGTCGGGCACCTGCGGCTGAAGCTCGAGCCCGCCGACGAGATCCACGCCGGGCAGGTGGGCTACATCGTGGCCGGCATCAAGACCGTGGCCGACGCGCGCGTCGGCGACACGGTGACCGCCGCCGGGCCCGAGGCGGCCGAGCCGCTGCCGGGCTTCCGCGAGACCCAGTCGATGGTGTTCTCGGGGCTCTACCCGATCGACGCCGAGCAGTACGAGTCGCTGAAGGAAGCGCTCTCGAAGCTCAAGCTGAACGACGCCTCGCTCGACTACGTGCCCGAGACGTCGGTCGCGCTCGGGTTCGGGTTCCGCGTGGGGTTCCTGGGCCTGCTGCACCTGGAGATCATCCAGGAGCGCCTGCGGCGCGAGTTCCAGATCGACCTCATCGCCACCACGCCGAGCGTGGAGTACCACGTCCTCAAGACGGACGGCGAGCTGATCGAGATCGACAACCCCAGCGAGATGCCGGCGGTGCAGAACATCGAGTCGATCGAGGAGCCGGTCGTGCTCGCGCACGTGGTCACGCCGACGGACTACCTGGGCAACGTGATGAAGCTGTGCCAGGAGCGCCGCGGCGTGTTCGTGGACATGGTGCACCTCGAGGAGAAGCGCGTGCGAGTGGCCTACCGGCTGCCGCTCGGCGAGATCGTGCTCGACTTCTACGACCGCCTGAAGTCCATCTCGCGCGGCTACGCGTCGCTCGACTACGAGTTCGACGGCTTCCAGGAAGCGGACGTGGTCAAGCTCGACGTGCTGCTGAACGGCGAGGTCGTCGACGCGTTGTCGGCGATCGTGCACCGCGACAAGGCCTACACGTACGGCGCGTCGCTGTGCGAAAAGCTGAAGGAGCTGATCCCGCGGCAGATGTTCCAGGTCGCGATCCAGGCGGCGATCGGCGGCAAGGTGATCGCGCGCGAGACGCTCGGCGCCATGCGCAAGAACGTGATCGCCAAGTGCTACGGCGGCGACATTTCGCGCAAGCGCAAGCTGCTCGAGAAGCAGAAGGAAGGCAAGCGTCGGATGAAGCAGATCGGGACGGTCGAGGTGCCCCAGGAGGCCTTCCTCGCCGTGCTGAAGGTGGATCGCAGCTGACCGAGTCGGCCGCCGGCGCCGCCGACGCTTCGTCGGTGGCCGTCCGTCCGTCGACCCGAAAGGGGAACATGGCGAGACCGAGGGCGCAGAAGTCCCAGTTCCAGGAGTACGTCGAGGCCATCGTCTGGGCCGTGGTCCTGACCGTGCTGCTGCGCGGCTTCGTGATCCAGGCGTTCCGCATCCCGTCGGAATCCATGGTGCCGACGCTGCTCGTGGGCGACTTCCTGTTCGTGAACAAGTTCGAGTACGGGCCGAAGCTCCCGTTCACGCACTTCCGGCTCCCCGGCCTGCGGTCCCCGCGCCGTGGCGACGTGATCGTGTTCCAGTACCCGCAGAACCCGAGCATGGACTTCATCAAGCGGTGCATCGCGACCGGCGGGCAGTCGCTCGAGGTGAAGCACAAGAACGTCTGGGTGGACGGGCGCGCGCTGCAGGAGCCGTACGTGCAGCACATCATGTCCGACGACCAGCCGGCCGGGCTCTCCGACCGCGACAACTTCGGCCCGCGCACGGTGGAGCCCGGTCACCTGTTCATGATGGGCGACAATCGCGACAACTCGAACGACAGCCGCTTCTGGGGCACGGTGGACATGGATCTCGTGAAGGGGCGCGCCATGTTCATCTACTTCTCCACGGGCGGCGACCGCTGGTGGAACGCCCTGTTCAACGTGCGCTTCGACCGGCTGTTCCGTCCGATCCGCTGAACCGAGGAACCCATGAGCAACCGGAAGCCCCGGCCCGCGAAGTCCGCGCTGCGCGACAACGTCGAGACCCTGCTGTGGTCGGTCGTGATGGTGTTCCTGCTGCGCGCGTTCGTGATCCAGGCGTTCAAGATCCCGTCGGAGTCCATGGTGCCCACGCTGCTGGTGGGCGACTACCTGTTCGTGAACAAGTTCGTCTACGGCCCGAAGATCCCGTTCACGCACGTGCGGCTGCCGGGCCTGCGCGCGCCGCGGCGCGGCGACATCATCGTGTTCCAGTACCCGCCGCAGCCGAACATGGACTTCATCAAGCGCTGCATCGGCACCAGCGGGCAGACGGTGGAAGTGCGCCACAAGGAGGTGTGGGTGGACGGCCGGCCGCTGACCGAGCCGTACGCGCACCACGACGACCCGCGCGAGATCCCGTTCGAGGTCGCGCCGCGCGACAGCATGCCGCCGCGCACCGTGCCGCGGAACGCGCTGTTCATGATGGGCGACAACCGCGACAACTCGCTGGACAGCCGCTTCTGGGGTCACGTCGACATGGACCTGGTGAAGGGCCCGGCGATGTTCACGTACTTCTCGACGAGCGGGGACCGCTGGTGGAACGCGTTCCTCCACATCCGCTTCGAACGCCTGTTCCGCCCGATCCACTGACGCCGCCGCCGGACGGCCCGTCGGCGACCGCCCGCAGCGAGGCGGGCCGCGGTCTCTACGTGCACGTGCCGTTCTGCGCCGTGCCGTGCACGTACTGCGACTTCTCCAAGGGCACGCTGTCGGCGGCGAAGCTCGAGCGCTGGTTCCGCGCGCTGCAGCTCGAGATCGAGCGGCGCGCCCCGATGGCGGCGGGCGTGGCGTTCGCGTCGGTGTTCTTCGGAGGCGGCACGCCGTCGGCGATGTCGTCGCGCCACTTCCGCCGCCTGTGGACGATGCTCGGCGACGCCTTCACGATCGCGCCGGGCGCCGAGGTCACGCTGGAGGCGAATCCCGAGACCACGAAGCCGACGCTGCTCGAGACGTGGGCCGCGTGCGGCGTGAACCGGCTGTCGTTCGGCGCCCAGACGTTCGAGGCCGACGAACTGCGGCGGCTCGGGCGCATCCACGGCATCGCGCGCGCGGCCGAGGCGATCCGGCTCGCGCGGGCGGCGGGCTTCCGGCGCCTGTCGCTGGACCTGATGTTCGGCTACCCGGGCCACGACGCGGTGCGCTTCGCGCGCACGCTCGACACGGCGCTCGCGCTGGAGCCCGAGCACCTGTCGGCGTACTGCTTCATCCCCGAGCCGGGCACGCCGCTCGGCGACGAGGCGCTGTCGGGCCGCGCGCCGCTGCCGAGCCCCGAGGCGCAGGCGCGGGCGGCGGGGCTCGCGCCGTACGAGACGAGCAACTGGGCCCGGCCGGGCGCGGAGGCGCGGCACAACCTCACGTACTGGCTGCGTCGCGACTACCTGGGGCTCGGCCCGTCGGCGCACGGGCTGTGGGCCGGCGAGCGCTGGGGCAACCGGCACGAGGCGGCGGACTGGGCCGCGGCGCTCGAGCGCGGCGAATCGCCGGAAGCCGATCGCGAGCGCCCCGACGCGAACGCGATCGCCGACGAAGTCGTCCTGCTGGCGCTGAGGCTGGGGACCGGGTTGCGCGCCGAGGACCACGACCCCTCGGCCTGGGCGCTGGTGACGCGGCGCTACGGCCGGGCGTTCGAGGCCGCCGCCGCGCAGGGACGGCTGCAGCGCACCGACGGTGGCTTCCGCGTGGCGCCCGAGCACCGCTTCGTGGCCGACGACGTGGTGGCGTGGCTGGCCGCGCGTGCGGATTCCCTGACGTTTGACGCCCTTCCGGGGCGATTCCTAGACTCCCGTCATGCTTGATCCCACCGTCCCCGGTCACGTGAACGCCAGCGACCCCTCGCTCAACGAGCGGCAGCGGGCGGTGTTCCGCGCGCTCGTCGACCTGCACGGGCGGAGCGCCTCGCCGGTCGGCTCCGAGCGGCTGGCCCGCGCCGAGGGAGTGCGGCTGTCCAGCGGCAGCGTCCGGTCGGTGCTGTCCGAGCTCGAGGAACTGGGCCTGCTCGAGCGCGGCCACGCCTCGGCGGGACGCGTGCCGAG
>JBGAMH010000021.1:0-29893 GCA_044223135.1 Candidatus Eiseniibacteriota bacterium
AGCTGGTCGGCGAACGGCACGCCGCGTTCCACCGGCACGGCCTCGGCCTGCACGCCGAGCGCCGCGAGGTTCGTCCATGCCCAGCGGTTGGACGCGAACTCGTCGGCCGGGTACACGATGCGGTCGCCCGGCCGCCAGCGCACCGCGCCCGCCACCAGCGACAGCGCGCTCGACGTGCACGTGGTGAACGCGATCTCGTCGGCGCCGGCGTTCACGAGCGCGGCCACCGACGCGCGCGCGCGCTCGACGCGCGCCACCCAGTCGTCGAAGTGGTCGCGCAGCGGCGCGCGGGCCTGCCGCACCACCGCCTCCATGGCGAGCGCCGCGGGCTCGGCGAGCGGCGCCGTGCCGGCGTAGTTGAAGAACGCGCGGCCATTCAGCACCGGCAGCGCCGCGCGCAGCGACGCGATCATGCGTGGTGCCTCGCGCCGTGGAAGTGCCGCCGCAGCCGCAGCACCACGCTCAGCGCGCCGCCCGCCACGCACCAGGCCAGGAACACGAGCATCGGGTGCACGGCCCAGCCGTCCATCGGTTCGAACGCCGCCACGAGCGCGGCCACCTGGAACGCCGCGAGCCGGTCGGTCTGGCCCACGGGACCCACGCTCTGCGTGGGCAGCCCCGACGCCGCGCCCACGAGACCGGAGAACGACGTGAGCGCCGCCGCGACCAGGGCACCAGCCCCCACGCCACCGGGCGCGCGAACGCGAGCGTGCCCACGAGCATGGCGTCGCACAGCTCGGGCACGACGCGGTTCAGCATGGCGCCGACGCGCGTCTCGCGGCCGTACGACTGCGCCACGAAGCCGTCGAGCGTGGTCAGGAACATGCGCAGGAACACCAGCGCGATCGCGTTACTCCACGCGCCGTTCACGTGGTGCGCGCCCCACCACGCGAACGCCGCGGTCGCCGCGCCCACCGGCAGCACCGACCACGTGATGGCGTTCGGGTCGGTCGTGCGGAAGCGCGGCAGCAGGCCCTGCATGGCCTTCCGTACGGGGTACTTGAGGTTGTAGAGGCCGATGTCCATCACGCCCCTCCGCCGGCCCCGCGTCGCGCGCGCGTCACGGAGTAGTAGCCGTGCTCGGTGAGCCGGGTCTCCACCGGGTCCAGTCCCGCGTCGCGCATCCAGCCCGCCATCGTCTCGGCGGGTCGCATCTTCATCTGCAGCGCGCTCGCCTCGTGGCTGGGGAACACCGCCTGCGTGAACGCCAGGTCGGGGTGCGCGCACTGGTTCGTCACCACGCACCAGCCGCCCGGCTCCAGCGCCGCGGCGATGCCGGCGAGCGAGCGGCGCACCGCCGCGTCGTCGGAGATCCAGTCGTAGAAGCCGGACGCCACGATCACGTTGGGGCGCGGCGTCACGGCGGCGAGCGATGCCGCGTCGAACGCGTCGCCGCGCTCGAAGCGCACGTGCCCGAGCCCGTGCCGCGCCACTTCGGAGCGGCCCTCGGCCAGCCCGCGCTCGTCGAGATCGCGGCACAGCGCCGTCACGTCGTGCTCGCCCGCGCGCGCGAGCACCGCGATCACGTAGGCACCGGGGCCCGAGGCCACGTCCACCAGCGAGATCGCGCGCCCTCGGAGCGCAGCGACGCGATCGCGGCCTCGAGCCCCGCCTCGAGCAACGCGCGCCGGTCGCGCACCGCCTGCCAGGGGCCGCGTGTGCGAGGAACTGCGCGTCGATCCAGCGGCCGATGCCGAGCCGCCCTGACGGGCGGTTGCGGTACACGTACGCCAGCATCGTCCCCGACGTGAGCCCGTGCGCGTAGCACAGCCGCACGCCGTCGGCGAGCTGGCCCACCGTGCCCAGGAAGCCGCGCGCGATCGCCCAGTTCAGGCGCTTCAGCGGGCCGGGCGTGTTCACGAGCCCCTCGCGTAGAAGAAGCGCACGAAGTGGAAGAACACCGGCACCGAGAAGCACACCGAGTCGATGCGATCGAGGATGCCGCCGTGCCCGGGCAACAGCGAGCCGAAGTCCTTGAGCCCGCGGTCGCGCTTGATCGCCGACATCGTGAGCCCGCCCGCCACGCCGAGCACGGCCAGCAGCAGCGCGGCGACGCCGGCGCCGATCGGCGAGAACGGCGTGGCCCACCACAGCGACGCGCCCACTGCGGCCGAGCCCAGCACGCCGCCCGCGAATCCCTCCCACGTCTTGTTGGGGCTGATCACGGGCGCCATCTTGTGGCGGCCGAGCCAGCGCCCGAACAGGTACTGCAGGAAGTCCGACAGCTGCACCACGAGCACCGCGAACATCAGCAGCTTCGCGTTCTCGTTGCGGTACTCGGGAATCCGCAGCCACAGCAGCGCCGGCGCGTAGCTCACGCAGTAGACGCACACCATGAGCCCCCACTGCAGCGTGGCCGTGCGCTCGAGGAAGCGTTCCGCGTCGCCGACCATGGCGTTCAGCGTGGGAATGAACAGGAAGACGTAGACCGGGATGAAGATGCTCCAGAAGCCGTACCAGTGCATCGCGATCAGCACGTACTGGAGCGGTGTCACGATGAAGAACGTCCACACCATGGCGCGGTGATCGCTGGCGGCCATCGGCGCCAGGCTCAGGAACTCGCGCAGCGCGAGAAGCGAGATCATCGCGAACAGCGCGATCGAGGTCTTCTCGCCCGTCAGCAGCGTGGCCGCGAACAGCAGCGCGATCACCCAGTACGACTTCGCGCGCTCGAACAGGTTCGCCGCCATCGCGCGCTTCGGCCCCTCGGGCAGCCGCCCGCGCAGCCACCACGACACCAGCGTGGTCACGCCGAGCAGCCCGAACACGGACCACAGGATGCCGTTCAGTTCGCGATCGTCGATGAACGTCACGGGGTCCTCAGCCGTCGCACCGCATCGCGCGCCCGCGCGAGGAACGCCGCTCGTTCCTCGCCCGCCACGCGCGGCAGTGGAGCACCGAACGTCACCACCGACAACACCGGCACCGGCAGGTGCGCGCCGCGCGGCAGCGAACGGTCGAGGTTGGACAGGTGCACGGGCACCAGTTCCACGCCCGGGCGCTCGCTGGCCAGGTGGTAGAGCCCCGGGCGGAACTCGCCCGGCTCGCCCGCCGTGCCGCGCGTGCCCTCGGGAAACAGGATCAGCGAGTCGCCCTGGTCGAGCGCCTCGAACAGCGGCTCGAGCGGGTGCTGGTGGAACCCGGCGTGCTGGCGATCCACGAGCACGGCCCGGAACGCGCGCGACGCCAGGAAGCGCCGCAGCGGTCCGGCCTGCCAGTAGTCGCGCGCGGCCACCGGGCGCGTGCGCTCGCGCAGCTCGCGCGGCAGCACCGCCCACAGCACCACCGCGTCCAGGTGACTGGAGTGGTTCGCGAAGTACACGCGGGGCCTCGGGTCGGGGCTGCAGCCGAGCCAGCGCGGACGCGCGCCACTCACCAGTCGCGCGAATCCCGCGAGGAGCTCCGCCGGGGTCATGCGCGCACGATACGCTGGCCCGCGCGACGGCGTCGAGCACGCTCAACCGTCCGACCGGGACTCGTCGACCCACTGCTGCACGACCGGATCCAGCCGCGGCTCCTCGTCTCCGGGCTTCGCGGCCGCCCGGCTGCGCAGCGCGAACACCAGCACGTTGACCACGAACAGCGCCAGCGCCGTCCATTCCACTCGCATGCGTCCCTCCCGTGGGGACCGCGCGCGGGGGGCGTCGCGGCGTCCCGATCGGAAGCGAGCGTGCGGTGCGGACCGGGGTACGGAGTCAAGGCCCCGCGGGGGCGCCCGTCCGCGGGGTCAGGCGCCCGTCGTGCGGGAGCGCGCCGGCCGGCGCACCGCCGGGCTGCGGCCGAAGCGGGCCATGATCGGGCATTCGCCCTTGCCGGACTTGCGCAGGCAGCTGCCGAGCGTGCGCTTGAGCTCGGAACGCACGCCGGCGAGGCGGCGCATCTCGGTTTCGGTGGCTTCGAGCTTCTCCTCGAGCGCGTCGCGGAAGTCGCGGCAGAAGTCACCGCCACCGAACAGTCGCCGGCCCAGTTCCTTGATCTCGGCCAGCGAAAAGCCGATGCGCTGCGCGAGCCGGATGTACTTCACGATCTCCACCGCCTCGTCGCCGTACGTGCGCCACCCGTCGAGCGGCTGCGGCGGCTTGGGCAGCAGCCCCTCGCGCTCGTAGAAGCGGATCGTCTCCACGCCCACGCCGGCCTCGCGGGCCAGCACACCGATGGTGCGTCGCTTGATCACGGCACGTTCTCCGGGAAGTCGGCCTCGCATCGCGGTCACGTCGAACCGGGGGATGCGGCATTAAGCCACGACTCGGGAGCACGTGCACGGACTCCGACGACGTGCGGGCACCGGGGGGGCGTCTTGCCTCTGGCGGAACACGCGCCGCGACCACCGGGTGCTCCGGCGCGCCGGCCGCTCCCGGTACGACCTCGCGACGCAGCGTCCGTTCCCCGGGGGAAGTCCGGCCGCCGCTTCGCGACCGGTCAGGCCGCCTGGCCGTCCTTCGGACGCGCGCTGCGCAGGCCGACGTGCTCGTGGATCTCGTGCACCACGCGGTCGGGATCCTGCGCGTACAGCTCCACCAGTCGCGACAGGTGCTCGTACGACTCGAGCGGCATCGCCGTGAACTCCAGCCCCATCCCCGCGCCGGTGTGCTGGCGCACGACGGCCTGCACTTCGAACACGAGCGCGTCCTCGGCGAGGTCGTTCGTGAGCCGCAGCGTGAGGGCATCGCCGACGGGCAACGGCTGCTCGCACAGCGCGTGGCCGCCGCGCAGGCTGAGCTGCTCCACTTCCCAGTACTGCTCCACGCCCTGCGGGTCGGTCCACATGCCCCAGAGGTGCGCGGGCACGCGCGTGAACTCCCGTTGTTCCTGGCCCATGGCCTGGTCCCCCTCGATCGTCGTCGCCGGGGCCGCTCGCACGTGGGCCGCGCCCGACATGCCCCGATGATCGGCTCGCCGTGCGCGCCGGAAGAGGGGGATCTCCCCCGGTGCGGCGGCGCGCCCGCAAATGCCGGAAGCCACGCGACGGCGCCCGGGGCCCGGGCGCCGCGGGATCACCTCAGATGCACGGCACGAAGCACCGTCCGCACGCCGGCGGCCTCCAGCCGCAGCAGGTAGACACCCGGCGGGACCGGCTGGCCACGGGCGTCGAGCGCATCCCACGCTGCTTCGTGATCGCCCGCCGGCCACGCGCCGCGCGCGAGCGTCCGCACGCGACGGCCGCCGAGATCGAACACCTCCAGCGCCACGCGTTGCGCCGACGGCAGCGTGAACGCCACGCGCACCGGGCCGCGGGACGGGTTCGGTCGCACGGCGGCGAGCCGCGGGGCCGGTGGCGGCGCGTCCGTGAGGTTCTCCGCGATCGACACGTCGTCCAGGTACCAGTTCGCCCCCGAAGCGCCGCTGTTGCCGTACGCGGTCCAGCGCAGCGCGAACATCGGCCCGGCCACCGAATCACCGAGCGCGGTCGTGACCGTGGTCCACGGGTTCGAGATGCCGCCCGGCGAGGTGAACGTCTGCAGCAGCACCCAGGCGCGGCGCGTGCTGTTCCAGTACTCGAACTTCAGGCGCTGGCCCGTGTTCACGTTGTACGGCATGAGCCGGAAGCTCACGTCGACGGGCGACGCGACCACGATGGGCAGCGTGCGCGCGGTGCCCAGGTAGAACTCCGATCCGTAGCCCTGGTAGTGGTTCAGCTGCAGCCGGCCCGAGCTCACGGTGGCGCGGTCCACGGCCGTCCAGCGCGTGGTGTTCGGCACGGTGCCCGTGAACGGCTCGGCGAACGGCAGCGTCGCGTGCGCCACGTCGATCGTGTCGAGCGCGAAGCACGAGTAGGCCGCGATGTACGCGCGCACGGCCACCGCCTCGGCGTTCGCGAACGAGCGGATGCCGCCCGAGCAGCCGCCGAGCGACGAGCAAAGCACGCGACAGGGCAAGTCGCCGTAGTCGCAGTGCGACCCGTCGAAGTTGTGCGCCAGTTCGTGCGCCGAGTCGAGCACGCGCAGGGCGAAGTCCGTGCTGTAGCGCGACTGCACGAGCCCGTAGCCGTCGTAGGTGAAGCAGGCGCCCGCGGTGTAGGCGATGCCCACCGCGCTGCCGGTGAGGTCGCGACCCGTGAACATGTGCACCACGTCGCGCGGCACGTCGGTGTGGTTCGTGCGCCAGTCGGTGCGCACCTGCCCGAGCAGCCCGTCGGGATTCGCGGTCGTGTACGGATCGGGCTCGGTCGTGCGCACCAGGATCGTGCCGAGCTGGAACGCGAGCTGGAGGTCGCGTTCCCACATCTCGCTCGCGCCGTCGAGCACGGCTTCGATGTCGGCGACGGTGGCGGCCACCGACGAGCCGTTGAGCGCCCAGAACTCCGAATCGGCGTCGCAGGCCACTTCGCACACGCGCACCTCGACCGGCGACAACGCCTGCACGGCCTCGCCCTGTTCGCGCGTGGCCGGTGCCGGGGCGCGGGCCGCCGCGGCCACGCCGCACGTGCCGGTCTCCGGCGGCAGGTCGGCGGTGCGCACCACCAGCGACACGCCCGCGGGTGCGTGGGCAACGCGCGTGCGCAGCGGCGCGACGGACCACGTCTCGTCCGCGCCCGTCGCCTCGTTCGCGAGCGTGACGCTCATGCGCCATTCGCCCGCCACGTGCGACGCGATCACGCGGCTCCCGGCCGCGCCTTCGACGACACCGCGCCACGTCGCGGGCGGCGGAGCGGGTTCGTCGCGCCACGCGCCGCCGGGCGCCTGCACGCGCACGCGGAAGCGCGGGCCGCGGATCGTGTGGGGTGCGAGCCGCGCCATGCGCACCTCGCCTGCGATCGGCAGCGCCATCTCGCACGGCGCTCCGGGCGAGGCCGGGGCATCGAGCGCGGCGAGCGTGACGCGATCCACGGATGCCGACAGTGCGGCGGCGGCGCGCTGACGCCACGCGGGATCCCGGGCGGCCCGCACCGCGTCGGCGGCCGGCGAGGCGCGCAACGGGTACGGCAGGGTGAGCAGCGCGAGCGCGACCACGACGGGCGCGCGCAGGATGCGAGCGAGGATGAGAGTGAGCATGGCGCGCCTCCCCGTGCACGAGGCCGGCGGAGCGGGCCACGTTCGGGGAGGCCCGAGAGGCGCCCCGTTCGGCCGTGACACGACCGACGCTAGCACCGGGGGTGCGGCGATCGACCGGGCTCGATCTCCCCCCGGCGACCGTCGCGGGACGGGAGTCTCTCGCGTCCACTCGAGCGCCGGCCCGCGCCGGCCCGGTTGCGCGCCACGCGGCACTCGCCGAAACTGCGGCCCATGTCCACCACCCGCACCGACGAAACCGGCGACGCCGAGCTGCTGCAGGCGGCCCGATCGGGTGACCGGGTGGCCCTGGAGGCCCTTCTCCAGCGCCACCAGTCCCGGGTCTGGCGCTTCGGCATGAAGATGTGCCGAAACGCCGACGACGCCGGCGAGGTGCTGCAGGACACGCTCATCGCCATGGCGCGCTCGGTGGGCGACTTCCGCGGCGAGTCCTCCCTGCACACGTGGATCTACTCCATCGCTCGAAGCTTCTGCCTCAAGCGACGGCGCAAGACGGGGATGGCGCGGCTGACCGCGGGGTCGCTGGACGGCGAGCTGGCCGTGCAGGGCGAGCGGATGCCCGACCCGGGCCGGCTGCCCGAGGACGTGGTGGCGGGGCGCGAGATCGAGGCCGCCGTCCACACCGCGATCCAGGCGCTCGCCCCCATGTACCGGGAGGTGCTGGTGCTCCGGGACGTCGAGGGCCTGACGGCTCCCGAGGTGTCGGAGGTGCTCGGCATCTCGGTGGAGGCCGTGAAGAGCCGGCTGCACCGCGCCCGCATCATGGTGCGCGAGCAGCTCACGCCCATCCTGGGCGGCGAGTCGCCGGCGGCGCCGAGTTGCCCGGACGTGCTCACCATGCTGTCGCGCCATCTCGAGGGCGAGCTGTCCGCGGACTCGTGCGCGCAGATGGAGAAGCACCTCGAGGGTTGCCCGCGCTGCAAGGGTTCGTGCGATTCGCTGCGGCGCATGCTGGCCATGTGCCGCCAGGCCCCGGGCGCGGTGGTGCCCACGAACGTCGCGACCCACGTGCGCGAGGCGCTGCAGCGCTATCTCGACGAGCACCAGTAGGCGCCGGTCGCTGCGGAGGGCGCGCTCGGCCGCCGGCGGCCCGCTCCCCCGCGACGCGTTCCAACCTCCGGCGCGCGTCGGCTGTCCGAAGCGCCGACGTCCCGCGGTTCCACGTCCGGATTTCCGAGGAGGGTGCATGTCGTCGCGCGTTCTGGCCGCATGGGCGGTCGCGGTGGGTCTGCTCGTGGGCATGGTGTGCGACGCGCGGACGGCCGAGGCCGCCGTGATTCCCGACACGCCCCTCGGTCGCCGGGCCTCGGCGTGGCTCGAAGCGTTCAACTCCGCCGACGCGGCGCGGCTGCGGGCGTGGTTCGAAGGCCACCTGGCCGCGGCCGCACTCGCCGAGCGGCCCGCCGAACTGCGCATCGCGCGCCACCAGCAGATGCACGCCGACCTGGGCGACCTCGAGGCCACGGGCGTGACCGACGGACCGGATGGCTCGCTCGAACTGCACGCCCGCGCGGCACACGGACAGGAGGTCATCGTCGCCTTCCAGCCGGCCGGCGACGCCTCGCAGCGGCTGGAGGGCGTCGGCGTCCGCGTGGAGTCGGGCTCCGACGAACCACGCGGGCCGGCGATCGCGCCGCCCGCGGCCACCGAGGCGGCCGTGGCGGCGCGGGTCCAGGCGGTGGTCGATTCGCTCGCGGCCCGCGACGAGTTCTCGGGTGCCGTGCTCGTGACGCGCGGCGGGCGCACGCTGGTCGAGAAAGCCTGGGGCGAGGCGGATCGCGAACGTCACGTGCCGAACCGCACCGACACGCGCTTCAACATCGGCTCCATCAACAAGCTGTTCACCAGGGTCGCGATCGCGCAACTCGCCGAAGCCGGCAAGCTGCGCCTTTCCGACACGCTGTCGCGCTGGGTGCCCGAGCTGCCGGCCGGCGTGGCGTCGCGCGTGACGATCGCGCAGCTCGTGGCGCACCGCTCGGGATTCGGCGACTTCTTCGGCCCGGCGTTCGAGCGCGCCGATCACCGCAAGCTCATGAGCAACGCGGACTACCTGCCGCTCTTCGCGGACCGGTCGCTGGAGTTCGAACCCGGGTCGCGCGAGCGCTACTCGAACGCGGGCTACGTGCTGCTGGGCCTCGTCGTCGAGCGCGCGAGCGGCGAGTCGTACTACGACTACGTGCGCCGCCACGTCTACGCACCGGCCGGCATGAAGACCAGCGACTCGTACGCCCTCGACGAGCCCACGCCGAACCGCGCCGTGGGCTACACGCGCGAAGGCGGCGCCCTGCGCACGAACCACGATCAACTCCCCGGGCGCGGCAGCGCCGCCGGGGGCGGCTACACCACGCTCCGCGACCTGGAGCGGTTCACGGTCGCGCTCGGTGGCCACCGGCTGCTCGGCTCGGCGTGGACCGCGTGGGTGCTCGGCGCCGACGCCCCCGCGCCCGGGGAAAAGGCCACCCCGGAAACGGAGCAGGCGCGCGGCGGGCTCGGCGTGGCCGGTGGCACGGCGGGCGTGAACGCGGCGCTCGAGTTCGATCTCGGCAGCCGCACGTGCGTGGTGGTGCTGGCGAACCTCGACCCGCCCGCGGCCGAGCGGCTCGCGGTGGAGTTCGGCCGCTGGCTGCGCCGCCTGCCGGAGCCGGCCACCTCCCCGCACTGACGCGGCGTTCCGGCGCCACCCGCGCGCCGGCCTCCGGCGGGTGAAGCGCACGCAGGTTCCACTACCCCGCTTCCGCGGGCCGGGAGCATGCTTCGCCCATGCCCGCCAACCTCACGCCGCAATACAAGGAGGCGGAGGCGAGATACCGCTCCGCCGCGACGCACGACGCGAAGCTCGAAGGCCTGCGCGAGATGCTCGCGCTGCTGCCCAAGCACAAGGGCACCGAGAAGCTCTACGCGGATCTGAAGAAGCGGCTGGCCAAGCTCGAGGAAGAAGGCGCGCACGCGCATCGCGCCGGCGCGCGCCACGACGATCCGGGACACGTGCGCCACGAAGGCGCCGGCCAGTGGGTGCTCGTCGGGCCGCCGAACGCCGGCAAGAGCGCGCTGCTCGCCGCGCTGACGAACGCGCATCCGGACGTCGCCGCGTGGCCGTTCACCACGCGCGTGCCGCTGGCCGGCATGATGCCGTACGAGGACGTGCAGGTGCAGCTGGTGGACACGCCCGCGCTGAGCGACCTGCACACCGAGCCGTACATGAGCAACCTGGTGCGCAACGCCGACGGCGTGCTGCTGGTGTTCGACGCGCTCGCCGACACGTTCGAGCCCGGCCTCGCGGAAGTACAGGCGCTGTTCGCGCGCGCGCGCTTCCGCGCCGAGCGCGCGCCCGCGGCGCCCGACGAGCCGTCGTTCACCGCGGTGCGTCCCGTGCGCGTGGCGCTCAACAAGGCGGACCTCGACGCCGACGGCGCGCTGACCGAGCTGATGCGCGGTGAACTCGACCCCGCGTGGCCCGCGCTGCGCGTGTCGGCCGAGCACGGCCACGGGCTCGAGGCGTTGCGCCACGCGCTGTTCTCCGACCTGCGACGCATCCGCATCTACGCCAAGGAGCCCGGCCACGATCCCGACCGCCGGCGGCCGTTCGTGCTGGCGGACGGCGCCACCGTGGAGCAGCTGGCGACGCTCGTGCACAAGGACATCGCCGCGCGGCTCAAGTTCGCCCGCCTGTGGGGGCACGCCGCGTTCGAGGGTCAGCAGGTGGACCGCCACCACGTGCTCGTGGACGGCGACGTCGTCGAACTGCACGCCTGAGGCCACCGGGCCCGCCGCGGGCGCGCCGGACGCTCTCTGCCTGGGCTCCGCGTCCTCAAGGGGGTTTCGCGGCGGGCCGATGACCGGGGCATGCCTGTCCCGCCCCCCGGCTCCGAGGCGCCTGCGCCGCTTCCCCGCTCCGGGCCCACGTTCGCGAACGCGGACGTGTTCCCGTGGCCGGTGCTGTCGGTGCGCGAGGCCGCGTGGCTCGCCGGCGTGTGGGCGGCGGTGCTGGCGGCGATCTCGCTGGCCGCTCACCCGACCGCGCTCTACTTCGTGGAGACGGATCTCGTCGGCGAGTACCTGCCGGCCGCGCGCGAACTCGCCTCGGGCGTGCTGAACACGGCGCACTACGGCACGAAGGGCCCCGGCTACCCGATGATGGTGGCGATCGCGTCGTGGCTGTGTGGCGGCGACGTGGGCGTGGCCGCGCGGGTGCTGAGCCCGCTCGCGGGCGGCGCCGCCGCGTTCGCGGCGTTCCTGCTGGCGCGTCGCGCGGCGGGTGGCGTGGCCGCCACGTTCGCGATGGGGGCGCTGCTCGTGACCCCCGTGTTCGTGCGGCACGCGATCGAGGCCGGCACCGACCTGCCGGCGCTCGCGCTGATGCTGGCGTCCACGCACCTGGTGCTGCGCCCCGGCGCGTGGCGCGGGCGACTCGTCGCGGGCCTGCTCGCGGGCGTCGCCGTGCTGACGCGCTCGAACGCGCTGTTCCTGGTGCCGTGCGCGCTGATCGCGCTGGCGGCGGGGCGCGATCGCGCCCGCGCGCTGGCGGCGTACGCGGGCGGCGCCACGGCGCCGATGCTCGCGTGGTTGCTCGCGGCGCACGCGGCCGGCGGCCTGCCCCCCGACCGCAACTACCTGAACGTCGCCTGGGAGCTCTACGGGCGTGGGCTCGCCTGGGACCAGTTCCAGCTCACCACCGGGCCGCGCTTCCATTCGTTGTGGGACGTGTTCACGTACCAGCCCGGGGTGGCCGCCGCGCGCGTGGCCGGCAACCTGGTGGGCCAGCGCGTGGCCGACGTGCGCGAGATGCTGATGCCGTGGATGGCGGTGTTCGCGCTTCCCGGCGCGGTGCTGCTGGCGATGCGCCGCGAGGCACGCGGCCTGCTGCTGCACGCGTGCGCGTGCGCGCTCGTGCTGGCGCCGGTCTTCTACAACCCGCGTTTCGCGCTGTACCTGCTGCCGCTGCAGCTGGCGGCGTGCGGGCTGGCGCTGCAGGAGTTCGCGCGCGTCATCCGCGACGCGCTGCACACCACGCCCGCACCGCGGCTGGTGCCGCTCACGGCGGCGGCGCTGGTGCTGGTGTCGGCCGTCGTGTCGGCGCGCGAGAACACCGAGCGGCTGCAGGCCGCACCGCACGAAGCCCGGCTCGCCGGCGAGGCGCTCGCGCGCCTCGGTGCGCGCGGGGACCGCATCGTGGCGCGCAAGCCGCACGTGGCGTGGTACGGCGGCCTGTCGTTCGTGCCGCTGCCCGCCGATCGCCCGTTGCGGGAACTGTCCGGCTGTTCGTGGCCGCGCAGTACATGGACCTGGGAATGGTCGCCGAGGGCCGCGAGCGGCTCGAAGCACTGGCGCCGTCCGCAGCGAACAACCCGAACGCGCAGCGCCTGCTGTGCACGGCGCGCCTGCGCGACGGCGACGTGGACGGCGCCGCCGAGGCGTGCGAGCGCGCCATGCAGCTGGAGCGGCCCGGCGCGTGGCACTGGTCGCAGCTCGGCCAGATCCGCGCGCTGCAGTCGCGCCTCGACGAGGCGCGCGACGCGTTCACGCGCGCCGTGGAACTGGAGCCCGCGAATCCCGCGTACCTCGAGCTGCTCGGCCGCGCGCAGCTCGCCCGGCGGGACTACGCCGCGGCGGGGCTGGCGTTCGACCGCTGCGTGCGGCTGGAGCCGCGCAACGCGCCGCTGCGGCTGATGGCGATGGGCGCCTGGCGCCTGGCCGGCGACGAGCGCCGCGTGCGCGAGCTCTACGACGACGGCCTGCGCGCCGGCATCCAGGCCGCCGCGCTCACCGGCGGCGACCCGCCCGCGCGCTGACGGCGCGGCCGACGCCCGCACCCGCCGCGCACGCCGGCCGCGCGGATCGGGTATCTTCCGCGACCCATGATCGTGTTCGACGGTGTCTCGAAGCAGTACGGCCGCCAGGTGTTGTTCGTGGACGGCTCGTTCCAGATCAATCCCGGCGAGAAGGTGGGCCTGGTGGGCCCGAACGGCGCCGGCAAGACGACCGTGTTCCGGCTGATCGTCGGCGAGGAATCCCCCGACGAGGGCTCGGTGACGCTGCCGAAGCGGCTGAGCCTGGGCTACTACCGGCAGGACATCGGCGAGATGTCGGGCCGCAGCGTGCTCGACGAGGCGATCGCCGGCAGCGGGCAGCTCGGCGAACTGCATCACGAGCTCGAAGCGCTGCAGCACGCGATGGCCGACCCCGACCGCGCCCACGAGATGGACGCGATCCTCGACCGCTTCGGCCACGTGCAGGAGGCGTACGCGCAGGGCGGCGGCTACGACCTCGAGTCACGCGCCCGCGAGATCCTGCACGCGCTCGGCTTCGAGGACGCGCAGGTCGACGGCGACGTCGGCGCGCTCTCGGGCGGCTGGAAGATGCGCGTGGGCCTCGCGCGCATCCTGCTGGGCCGGCCCGACGTGCTGCTGATGGACGAGCCGACGAACCACCTCGACATCGAGTCCATCCTGTGGCTGGAGCAGTTCATCCGCGCCTACCCGGGCACGGTGATCATGACCTGCCATGACAAGGACTTCATGAACCGGATCGTGGACCGCATCCTCGAGATCAACGGCGGCGAGTTCACCACCTACACCGGCGACTACGACCACTACGTGCGCGAACGCGCGCTCGCCGAGGCGAACCGCGAGGCCGCGTACGCGCGCCAGCAGGCGATGATCGCCAAGGAACAGCGCTTCATCGACCGGTTCCAGAAGCACGCCGCGAAGGCGGCACAGGTGCAGAGCCGCGTGAAGAAGCTGGAGAAGATCGAGCGCGTGGAGCTGCCGCGCCAGCGCAAGGTGGTCGAGTTCCGCTTCCGCCAGCCGCCGCGCTCGGGCGAGGACGTGCTCGCGCTGCGCGGCCTGCGCAAGGCGTACGGCGAGCGGGTGGTGTACGACGGGTTCGACTTCGACGTCCGCCGCACCGAGCGCTGGTGCGTGATGGGCCGCAACGGCGCCGGCAAGACCACGCTGCTGAAGATCGTGGCGGGCGTGACCGCGCCCGACTCGGGCACCGTGAAGCTGGGCGCGAACCTGCGCGTGGGCTACTTCGCGCAGCAGTCGCTGGAGCTGCTCGATCCCGAGCTCAGCGTGCTCGAGCAGATCCAGAAGGACTTCCCCGTGGAAGGCCAGGGCGTGCTGAAGAACCTGCTCGGCGCGTTCCAGTTCTCGGGCACCGACGTGGACAAGCCGATCCGCGTGCTGTCGGGCGGCGAGAAGTCGCGGCTGGTGCTGGCGCGCATGCTGTTCGACCCGCCGAACTTCCTGATCCTGGACGAGCCCACGAACCACCTGGATCTCGAGACCAAGGAGATGCTGGTCTCGGCGCTGTCAAACTTCGAGGGCACGATGCTGTTCGTGAGCCACGACCGCACGTTCCTGCGCGGGCTGTCGAACCGCGTGCTCGAACTGCGCCCCGGTGACGGCGAGTCGATTCCGGCCGAGCCGCCGTTCCCCTACCTCGGCTCGTACACGGAGTTCGTGGAGCGCACCGGCAGCGAGGCGGCGGGCGTGCATCGCTGACGCGCCGGGAACGATCCGTCCGAAAACGCCAGAGGCGGTGTCCTTGCGGACACCGCCTCTTCGGCGCGAGGTGGTACTCGGGCGTCTCAGGCCTTGCGAACGTTCGCCGCCTGCAGCCCCTTCGGGCCGCGGGTGACGTCGAACTCGAGGGCCTCACCTTCAGCCAGCGTCTTGAATCCCTCGCCCTGGATGGCCGAGAAATGCACGAAGACGTCTTCGCCGTCCGTCTGGGAGATGAAGCCGAAACCCTTCGCCTCGTTGAACCACTTCACGGTGCCACTAGCCACTTGCTGCTCCTGTGTTTTCGGGACCGACATGGCCCCGTACTTTCCGCACTTACACGCTGCGGCGACGTCCGGTCTCGATCGACCGTTTCTTCGGGCCCCGCATGGCCGCCCAACAAAAAGCCGCCAGAGGAGTCTCTGGCGGAATCTGAACGTGGCGACACATCCACAGGCAACCGAAGACAAAGGGACTGTCGGCGATCGGCGGGCGGATAGATAGGGTTATTTTCGCCCTCCTCTCCCGCGCACGACGATTTCTCCGATTCCCCAATGAAAGCGGGGTACGGGCGGCCGCGCCCCGGCGGTTCCGGGCGGCCGATTTCGTTGCGATCGCTCCCGGCCAGGGCCGGGTCACCGGGGGCTTGTGGCGGACTTGACCGTCCGCCGGCCGCCGTCGACTGTGTCGCCCCGTCCGCGTTTCGTCCCCCGCCCGAACCCACGGAACCCTCCATGTCCGACGCTTCACCGACCTCCGACCCCGGCTCGCGCGCGTTCCTCGAAGCGGAGGGCTTCGCCGGCTTCGTGGGCAACGGCCAGCTGCATGCCGACCGCGCCGAACGCGTGCCCGACGAACGGGGCGTGTACGCGCTGGTGCGCGAGTCGCTCGTGGCGCCCGAGTTCATGGTGCGCAGCACGGCGCCGGTGTGGCGGCGCGAGGACCCCACGCGCCCGGTCGACGAACTGCTGCAGCGCTGGGTGATGGGCGCGCAACTGCTCTACCTGGGCTGCGCGGCCGGGCCCGGCGTGCGCTCGCTGCTCCGCCAGCGGATCAAGCGGCTGCTGCGTTTCGGGCACGGCAAGGTGGTCGCGCACTGGGGCGCTCGCTTCGTGTGGCAGCTGCGCGACCACGCCGGGGTGCGCGTGGCGTGGAAGGTGTGCGACGACCCGGCCGCGGAGCATGCGCGGCTGCTCGCGCGATTCACGAGCCACTACGGAGTGCTGCCGTTCGCGAACGAGACCGGGCCCGGGAGCGACGCGGACGCCGACGAGGCGTGACGGTGGGCCACCCCGAAAGCGCAGATCCGGAGGATCGATTGCTCCGCGCCGATCGCTCCGCGAGTCGGACGCGAATTCACTCGATGCACCTCACGGGACGGGCATCAGGCGGTGGTCTCTCCCCCGCCGCGACAGAGTGACCACAACAACTCGGTCACTGCCTGCACGCCTGGAAGGCGCGCATGAGCCGAGGTGAGTCCGCCGCCTTGATTCACGCGCAGGCCGAATCCGTGCTGACGCATCAGACCGAACACGGGTTCGTCGTCATCGTCATCCCCGACATAGACCGCCGCTGACCCGGGAGGCATCCGGCAAAGCAGCCAGTACGCTGCTGTGGCTTTGTCGCGACTCGCCGCGCGCAGACCAATGCCCCCATCCAGCTCGATCAACTCCACCTCGCCCGGCTCCACGAAGAACTCCCACGCGCTTCTGCACAGGCCGATGGTCTCCATCGCCTGCACGGGGGACAGGCCGCGCGTGTGCACCATGAGCCCGCTGCGTTTGCGCTCGACGAGGACTCCCCAGGAATGTCGGGATGCAGCGCGATGGGCCTGCGCCAGCGCGGCCACGGCGATCGCGGGCAGCGGCGCACGATCGATCGAGCCGCCCACGAGGGCACGTTCCCAGCCATCCTCTCCGATCCAGATCACGGGCAGACCGCTCAGCAGGCGTTGGGCCTCTTTGATCGGGCGGCCCGTGAAGATCGCAACCGTCGTATCCGGCGCCCGGACGAGCGTGACCAGCGCCCGCATGCAGTCGACGGTGGGTCGAGCCGCCAGTCGGTCGACGCGGAAGTCGGCCAGAGTGCCATCGTAGTCCAGCATGACGAGGCGCTTCGACGCGGTTCGCAGCTGGCGCCAGATCGGTGTCGGTACGGTCGCCCGCTGGTCCGGTGGCCAGGACCCGCTGGTGCCGCCGGGGCCGTCGACCCGGAGCTTCGAGGCCCACTGCTCGGTCACGGGAGCTGACCTTCCGGCGAAGCCTGAGGGTGTTCTGCTTCGCAAAGACGCCACCACTCCTCGAGAAAGGTGGCGACGGCATCGCACGACGGCAGGTGCCCCATCGCCATCGTCGGCCGGTCAGGTGGGCCCACGCGGATGCCGAATCCGCGGTCGCGCAGGACCTCGAAGGCGTCCTCGTCGGTCAGGTCGTCCCCGACAAATGCGCCCAGCGTGCCAGCGGGCGCTTTGGAAAGGAGCGACAGCACGACCGAGCCCTTGTGGAACTCGCGAACCCGGAGCTCGACACCACCGTCCATGGACTCCAGGAGCATGTCCGTCGAGACTGCCAGCGGCTCCCAGGCGACGGTGCAGTCGCGTTCGAGTTGGGAGACGCGCTCGCTCGCAAGACCTCGAGTATGAAGCACGATGCCGGCGTGCTTCCGCTCGATGAGCTGGCTCCACCCCCGCGTTTCCGCCACACGCCACGCCAGATTGAGCGCGGTTCGGACCTCCGGCGAGACATCCCGGAGGTGCCTCGTGCCATCGGGGTCCCGGCGCTCCCAACCGTGCCCTCCCACCAGGGTCATGGGCAGATCACCGACGAGTTGTTCGAGTTCACCAAGTGGACGACCCGACACGATGGCGAGTTGAGTGTGGTGACTTGCGGACAAGCGCTGCAGCATCGTGAGCGAACGGGGATCGGGAAACGCCAGGCTGCGCTCCACGCGGAATGGAGCGAGCGTGCCGTCGTAGTCCAGCACGAGCAGCCGGTGGTGCGCGAGGGCGACGAGCCGCCAGAGACGGGCCGGGACGCCGGCGAGCTCGTCGTGCGCGATCATCTCCCGCTCCTTCGTGGCGAGATCGTGCGGGCCGGCGCCACCGATTCCCGCGCGCGGCGCGGGGCGCGACGAGTCTGACGACCGCTCGTTCCGGGGCGCGTCGCTGCATCGACGAGCGCGGCCACTCCCCGTGCACGAGCTGCGGTGAAGGCTGGCCCCCCGAGATCGAGGCGGAGCGCCCCGCGCACGGACAGGAGGCCCGAGACCGCGCCGAAGAGCAGTCGAGCGCGCTCGATCTGCAGGCTGGCGGGGCGTGCGTCGGCAGAGCCCGATCCGCGGAGCACTCCGGCCAGCTGGACCAGGTAGTGCTCCAGATCGAGCCGGAGTCGCCGCCACTGGGGACGATCGAATTTCAATACTCCGCGAACCTGGTGAAGGATGCGCATGAGGTCCGGGTTCTCTTCGAAGAACTCGAAGTGGGCTCGGGCGGCCCGCTCCACGCGATCCCTCGAATCGTCCATGTCGCCCATCGCGCCACTCACGTGCGCGAGCAGGTCGGTGAAGGCCTCGGACACCACGGCATGGACGAGCGCCTCCTTGTCCTCGAAGTAGCCGTAGATCGTACCCTTCGCGATCCCCGCCACGGCGGTCAGATCCTCGATCCGCGAGTCATAGAGGCCTTCATCACCGAACAACTGACGGCCGGCGGCGAGTAGGCGCGCCCGTGTCTCGAGTTTGCGCTGTTCGCGAAGTCCTTCGACGACGCGCGTCATTCTCTTGATTTCGATGGACATTCATGACCTCCCAGTCAAACTTGACCGCCGCGTCAGATTCGCCTATCCTCGACCAGTCGTCAAGCGAGACATGAGGCCCTGACGGTCCATCACGAGCTCACCTGGGAAGAACCTCGAGCCCGCAGGAGGAGGCTGCTTTGGACGTGTCCAACCGCGCTCGCGCGGCACTGCGCCGGGCCGCCATCCGGACCCAGCAGCGGCACGAGGGTCCCCCGCGAACGACCCGTGCCGACCTGGAGCAATGGGCGCAAGCGCACCTCGGTAACCGCCGTCTGGTGGTCGTGTCGAACCGTGAGCCCTACTCCCATCACTACGCGGGTGAGTCCATCCGCGTGGTTCGGAACGCTGGCGGTCTGACGGTGGCACTCGACGCCGTCATGCAGGCTCTGGGCGGCGTCTGGGTTGCACACGGCAGTGGAAACGCCGACGGGGCCACGGTGGATGTCCACGACCACGTCCCCTGCCCCCCGGATCGACCGCGCTACTCACTGAGGCGGCTGTGGCTGACCGACGAGGACCATGCGCGCTACTACTCCGGCCTCGCAAATGGTGCGCTCTGGCCCCTGTGCCACGTGGTGTACGTGCGCCCTCGCTTCCGACTACAGGACTGGCACTGCTATCGCGAGGTGAACGCGCGGTTTGCGGACGCGGTGCTCGAGGAGATTGGGCAGGAGCCAGCGCTGGTGTTCATCCAGGACTACCACCTGGCCCTCGCAGCCAAGTTCATCAAGGCGGCACGGCCGGACGTCCAGGTCGCGCTGTTCTGGCACATCCCATGGCCGAACCCGGAGGTGTTTCGGGTGCTGCCGTGGCGCGAAGATATCCTGGAAGGCATGCTCGCAAACGACGTGATCGGCTTCCATATCCGTCGGCACGCGATGAACTTCCTGGACTCCGTCTCGGAGACTCTCGAGGCGCGGGTGGATCTCGAACGCCTCGCGGTGGACCGTGCGGGGCGTCGCACGTGGGCGTGCGCTTCGGCGATCAGCGTCGACGCCGACGAGATCGGAGCGCTGGCCGAGAGTCCGGAGACGTTGCGGACCGAGGCGGAACTTCGCGACCGCCTGGGGCTTCGCGGTTGCAAGGTGGGGCTCGGCGTGGACCGCCTCGACTATACGAAGGGGATCGCCGAGCGATTCGAAGCACTGGACCGCATGCTGGAGAAGCACCCGGAGTGGCAGGGACGATTCGCTTTCATTCAGATCGGTGTTCCGTCACGCGTCGAACTGAAGGAGTACCGCGCGGTGCAACAGCGCACCCGGCGCTGGGCCGAGGAGTTGAACCGGCGTTATCCGAGGGATGCGGGGCCGACGGTGCACCTTGTCGAGGCGAACCTGGATTTCCGCGACCTCGTGCCGTACTACCGGCTGGCCGACCTGTGTGCCGTCACATCGTTGCATGACGGCATGAACCTGGTGGCGAAGGAGTACCTCGCTGCCTCTCCTGACCTCGAGGGCGCGCTGGTGCTCTCTCCGTTCACGGGTGCTGCGCGCGAACTCGAACGAGCCTTGATCGTCTCCCCGTACGACTGCGAGGCCCTCGCCGACACACTCCACACCGCCCTCTCGGAACCCGTCGAGGCGCGTCGAGAGCGGATGGCAGCCCTTCGCGAAACGGTGCTCCGACGCAACATCTTCGACTGGACCCTCGAGGTTCTGGACGCGATCGTCGGCGCCGGCCTGCGAACGCCCGCGCCGGAGACCCCGCCGAAGCGAACGGTGGACTCACCCTTCAAGCTCAATTAGATCCCGAACTGGGAGGAGGTGGCTTCATGCGGACCATCGTCCTTCTGCAGACGACGGCGTGGTCGGCGGCTGCAGCGCGGGTCACGGAACTCGGCGCAGGGGCACGGGAAGGTGTGGGGGCGGCGAGCATCGCGCTCGCGATCGTGGTTCTCGGGTGGACCGTCGCCACGCTCGGATCCGCGCTCGTGCGCGTCGTCCTGCGCGCATCTCGGTTCGACGACGGCGTCCGACGCGTACTGGGTGCGAACATCGTGGGTCGGCACGAGCCTGCCGTCGTCGTGGCCTGGATGGTGCAGGGGCTCGTCCTTCTGGCGGCGGTGGTACTCGCGCTGGAGGTCCTGGGCTTCCGGCTGTCGGCATCCGTCGCCGCACGCCTCACCGAGGTCGTGCCCCGCATCGTGACGTCCGCCGTGCTGTTCTCGGTGGGATCGTTGATCGCGCTGCTGACCGGGGCCATCACCCGGCGTTTCCTGGAGAAGGCCGACGTGCGGCTGGCGCGGCTGCATGGCCAGGTCGTCGGTGTGGTGCTCACGGGGTTCTCCGCGCTGCTCGCCCTGGAACAGCTCGGTTTCGCCGCGCAGTTCGTCATGGGAATCGGTGTCGCCGCCATCGCAACCGCGGGCCTGGGGCTCGCGCTCGCGTTTGGGCTCGGGTGCCGCGATCTCGCTCGCGACTTCGTCGTCGAGTACGTGCGCTCACTGGACGACTCCGGGCCGAGGCCGTCGGAGTGACGCGGGCGATGGAGTCGTCGAGTGTTCGTTCGGCTGGAGGTGACGTGAGAGGCAATCATCCCGAACGAGGGCGGGCCGGGCATGGCCAGCCTGAAAACGAGCGCTGCGCGCGCATCAGCGTCGGTCGGCATTCCCTTGCTCCTCAAAAGGACCCTTCGTGACTCCCCTGGGACGCATCGCCCGTGAGACGAAACGGCTGGAATGGCACTCGGCCGGTCGCACCGTGGTGCTCTGTGCACTCGTCGGCGTCGTCGCCGGGCTCGGCGCGATTGCCTTCCAGTATCTCTGCCAGTGGAGCGCGCACCTTCTGCTCGACCAGATCGCAGGCCTGCGCATGGAGGGGCCCGCCGGTGAGGTGTCGCTGGTCGCACCCACCTCGACTCCCTTCCGACCCTGGCTCCTTCCCGTCATCGCGGGGTTCGGTGGCTGGCTGACGGGCCTGATCGTTCAGCGGCTCGCCCCCGAGGCCGGCGGGCACGGTACCGACGAGGCGATAGCCGCGTTCCATCGCCGTGCCGGGGTGATTCGCGGCCGAGTTCCGATCGTGAAGACGATTGCGTCGGCGATCACGCTCGGATCCGGTGGTTCGGGCGGGCGCGAGGGTCCGATCGCCCAGATCGGCGCCGGCTTCGGCTCGTTCCTGGCCACGCGCCTCGGGCTCGGCGACCGGGATCGGCGCATCCTGCTGGCCGCCGGTGTCGGGGCGGGTGTGGGCAGCATCTTCCGTGCGCCGCTCGCCGGGGCCCTGTTCGCGGGCGAAGTGCTGTATTCCGACGCGGAGTTCGAGCCCGACGCGATCATCCCGGCCGCCATCTCCACGATCGTGGCGTACTGCGTGTTCTCGGTGCGCTTCGGTTTCGGCTCCCTGTTCGAGACTCCCCGGTTCACCTTCCACTCTGCCGCGGAACTGTTGCCCTACTCCGCGCTCGCCGTGGTCGTGGCGCTCGGGGCGGGCGTGTTTGTGAAGATGTTCTACGGGGCCCACGCGATGTTCGAGCGTCTACGGATGCCGAAGTCGCTCAAGCCAGCGCTCGGAGGCGTGATCACCGGTGGGCTGGCCTGGTCGGCGTTCGAATGGCTGCACACCGTGCGTGTGCTGGACGTGCTCTCGTTCGGTTACGGCTCCATCCAGCACGCCCTCAGGGGCGAGTTGTCGCTGACGCTCCTCCTGGTGATCGCCGTCGGCAAGATGCTCAGCACGGCGAGTTCCATCGGCTCCGGCGGGTCCGGGGGAGTCTTCGGTCCCTCCATGGTGATCGGCGGCACGCTCGGCGGAGCCGTCGGGCTGTTGGCTCAAAAGCTCCTCCCGGGTGTCGTCGGCCAGCCCGGCGCATTCGTGATCGTGGGCATGGCCGGCTTCTTCGCCGCTGCGGCGAATACGCCGATCTCCACACTGGTCATGGTCTCGGAGATGACCGGCAACTACCAGCTCCTGCTGCCCACGCTTTGGGTGTGCTCGCTTTCATTCCTCCTCGCCCGGCGATGGCGCCTGTACCGGAACCAGGTCCCTTCCCGAAGCGCCTCCCCCGCCCACCGGGGCGCCATCCTGGAAGGGGTGCTCCAGTCCGTCCGGGTGAGCGAGGTGATCGGCGAACGCAAAACGCACACGATCGCGGAAACCGCGTCGCTCGCCCGTGTGATCCAGACCTGCGTGCACTCGTCGCAGCACTTGTTCCCGGTCGTCGACGACACAGGTCGGATGACCGGCGTGATCACGTTGAGCCACGTGCGGCAGCTGCTCGACGAACGCGGGGATGTTTCGTCGGTGATCGCGCACGATCTTGCCGTGACTCCGGCTCGGTTCCTCTCTCCCATCGACGACCTCGACACGGCGCTCCACTGGCTGACGGCGCTTGATGTCGAGGAACTCCCGGTGGTGGACGCCGGCAACACCGGGCGTCTGCTCGGGATCCTCTCGCGGCGCGACATCGTCGCCACGTACGCGGGCAGGCGCTTGCAGGAGGCTAGCGCCAACTGAGCGGCCCCGGGCTCGACCGAACGGTTCGATCGAAGCACCCAGGCCCCACCCTTCGCGGACGGGGCCCGGATGCGTCCGGTGTGCTCGCGCGGCTCACTTGCCTGCGGCGGCCGCCTTCCACTGCCCGATCAGCGTCTGGATGTTCTTGCGGTTCGCCTCGTCGGGCGCCTGCGGCAGCGCCTTCTGCGCGAACTGCACCGCCTTCGCGAAGTCCTTCGTGCCCGCGTAGCCGCGCGCGAGCCCCAGGTTCACGGGCCACTCGTTCGGGTGCCGCTTCGCGTTGCCCAGGAACACGTCGAGTGCCATCGCGTTCTCGCCCTGCGCCTGCAGGCCGCGCCCGAACTGGTGCACCTGCAGCACGCTCGCCCCCGTCGGCGCCATCGCGCGCGCGATCGTGGCCGCGGCGGAGTCGCGCTGGCCGTTCGCGATCTGCAGCCGCGCGAGCGTGGTGAGCGTCTGGAAGTTCGCCACGCCGACGCCCTCCCAGCCCACCGCCTGCTTCGCGAACCACAGCCCGTCGGCCAGGTGCGTCTTGTGGTCGGCGCAGTACTCGGCGGCGGCCACCCAGTTGTTCCACGAGTAGCCGTCGCGGTTGCGCAGCTCGCGCTTCATCTGCTCCACGTACAGGTCCTCGATGTGCTCCACCTGGATCGCGATCGGCACCCGCAGGTTCTCCCACCGCATCTCGAGCGTGGCCTTGTCGGGCAGCCGCTCGGTGAAGTCGTACGTGAGCCACTCGCGGTACTCGTCGGCCGCGGGCTTCGCCTTCACGCGCAGCACGTCTTCCGCCGGGTCGTACGTGAATGCGCCCCACGACGTCGAGTTGCGCGAGAAGATCACCGTCCACTCCGCGGGGTCGGCGATGAAGAACAGGCCGTAGTCGCCGGCGGCGAGCTTCTGTCCCTGCACCAGCACGTCGTGCGAGAACGACACCACGGTGTTTTCGTTCGCGCCGCCGCGCCACGGGCACTGCGTGCAGTTGTTGAAGCCCAGGTCGTGCAGGCCGTACGGCACCAGCGTGCCCCAGATCTTGCCCTTGCGGTCCTCGCCCGCGGGGCTGTGCACGCGCGGACTGCTGTAGTCCACGCTCACCTTCACGGGCCCGATCCACTGCGTGACCGTGGCCTTCTGGTTGTTGCCGCTGTAGGGCTGCGTGATGGTCTGCGCGCCGGCGCGGGCGGTCAGCGCGAGCGCCAGGGCCAGGACGGTGGCGGTGCGACGGAACATGCGGCGCCTCCTGTGGTGGGTCCGGTCGGAAGGCCGCGGAGTATCCGCGCCGCGGGCCCGGGCGCGCAGGAGCGGCCGCCGAGCGCGGCGACCGGTGCACGAGCGCCGCGAACGCGCGCACGGACGAGCCGCCCGCGTCCCGGTGCACGAACCGCCGCCCTCGCGCCGGAGGGCGGCCGTTGCGGTCCGGTCGTGCGCCGGGGATCAGCGGTACGGCGACTTCAGCCGACCCCAGCTCGTGCCCTTCGGCGGACGAAGGGAATGGCCACGTGATCGCTCCAGGGGCGGAGCCTGCCGCGGAGCGACGAGCCGGCCGTTCGCTCAATGTGCTTTGCCCTCACGTCGACGGCCGCAGGACGGCGCGTTCTCCCGGGATGGTCGGCGCCGGTGCCGCCGCCGGATCGTCGCGCCGCGGTCGGACGTCCTGCAGCACCCGCGGAGGCAGCGCCGCGCGTAACGCATTCAGCACCGCCAGCACGTCGATCACCTCCTGCGCGATGGCGCCGTTCACCGGGCTCAGCTGACCGGTGGCCGCGAAGCCCATGCCGACCAGGCTCAGGGCCATGCCGCCGACCGCGCTCTGCAGCGCGATGAGCCGCATCCTCCGGCTGATGTGCATGAACTCGTCGACCTTCTCGAGCGAGTTGTCCATGATCACCACGCCCGCCGCCTCCGACGTGACGTCGCTGTTCTGCCCGATCGCCATGCCGACGGTGGCGGCCATCATGGCCGGCGCGTCGTTGATGCCATCACCCACGTACAGCGTCTTCGCCGCCACGGTTTCCGCACGAACGATGGCGAGCTTCTCCTCGGGCGTCTTCGGGGCATGGATCTCGGTGATGCCCACCTGCTCGGCGAGGTAGCGCGTCTCCGAGGCCCGATCTCCCGACACGATCATCACGCGGTCGAACTGGTGCTTCGGGCCGAGGTGGCGGATGAACGAGCGACTCTCGGCCCGCGGCGCGTCGCGGAAGCCGAAAACGGCGGCCCAGCGGTCGTCGATCGCCACCACGCACTCCAGCCCCTCGCCCGCCGGCGGCATCCGGTCCGCGCCATCCACGCCCCGCGCCACGAGCTTCCCGCGGCTCGTCACCTGCAGCCGGCGTCCGGACACCGTGCCGCGCAATCCCTCCCCCGGCAGCTCGCCGACCTCGGTGGCCTCGCGCAGCGCGACGCCATCCGCGGCAGCGGCGGCCAGGATCGCGCGGGCGAGCGGGTGCTTGGAGTAGCGCTCCAGGCTCGCCGTCAGCGTGAGCACCTCGCCGGGGTCGAGGCCCGGAGCGAGCTCGCGGACCGTCAGCGCGGGTTCCCCGTACGTGAGCGTTCCGGTCTTGTCGAAGATCGCGGTGCGACAGCGGCCGATCTGCTCGAGCACGACCGGGCTCTTCACGATGATCGCGCGCCGCGCGCACAACGAAATGGAGCCGATGATGGCGATCGGGATCCCCAGCAGAAGCGGGCAAGGCGTGGCGATCACCAGGACGGACAGGAAGCGAACCGACTCGCCGCTGATCGCCCATGCGAGCCCCGCCGCGATCAGCGCCACCGGCGTGTACACGGCGCCGAGCTGGTCGCCGAGCCGCCGCAGCCGGGGACGCTTCGCCTCGGACTCGCGCATCACGCCCATGATCTTCGCGTAGCGCGAGTCGGCGGCACGCTGCGTGGTGCGGAAGGTCAGCGCGGAGTCCCCGTTGACGGCGCCCGAGATCACGGCCGAGCCCGTGGTCTTGGTGATCTGGAAGGGTTCGCCCGTCAGGTAGGACTCGTCCATCACGCCGTGGCCCGTGGTGACGACGCCGTCGGCCGGGCAGATCTCGTGCGGGTACATCACGAGCGAATCGCCCACCTCGATGTCGGCGAGCGCCACGTCCGCGAGTGCACCGGCCCGCTCGCGGTGCGCCACCGCGGGCATGCGCCGGGCCAGCGCGGCCAGCACCGACGATGCGCTGCGCAGTGCGTAGCGTTCGAGCGCTTCGCCTCCCGACAACATCAGCACGATGATCGCCCCCGCGAGGTACTCGCCGAGGACGACCGAGGTGATCACGGCGATGCCACCGAGCAGGTCGGAGCCGAACTCGCGCCGCAGCAGCTTGCGCCCCAGGTCGACCAGCATCGGCACACCGCCCACGCCGAGCGCCACGTACAGCGGAGCGCGCTGCGCGTCGGGGCTCGCGTGCAACGCGAATCGCAGAGCCAGGTGCGTGCCGATCGCCGCCAACGCCAGCACGGCGATCGGCGTGCTCTTGAGTTGCCAGAGCCGCCTCGGTCCCCGCGCCCCGCGGACGTCTCCCGCCTCTCGCTCGGCCATGTCGCCCTACCGGGTCTTCGCCGGGACCCAACCCTGCTTCTGGAGCTCGGGCATGATGTGGCGCGCCACGGCCTGCTGGGCCGTGGTGCTCCCCGAGGATTCGAGCGTGTTGAGGGTGCCTGACCATACGAGCCGGCCGCCCTCCAGCTTCGAAGACCACAGGTCGGTCTGCATGCGCATGACGGTGTCGGTTTCGGTGTAGCCGGGCTCCTGCACCGACATCCACGAGTCGTGGAAGCGCCCGTAGTAGTCGTAGCTCGACACGCGCGTGGGCCGCACCGTGCCGGGGACGTAGCGACTGGTCTCCTCGTCCGGGAGGCGGACCGAGGTCAGCACGCCGTCGAAGGACTCCTTGCGGATCAGGTCGATCACCTGCTGCGTGTCGGGCACGGCCGCTTCGAACCGGCGGTACGATGCGGTGGCGGCGACGCCGCGCGCGGCGAGCTCGTTGACGTACGCGTCCTCCCACGCCCGGCGGCGCACGGGGTCCTTGCGGACCGCGATCACCAGGACGTTGTGGATCGAACCGGGCGCGAGCGACGCGTCGTGCCACTGGTTCGTCATCTGCGAGCCGGCGACGCAGCCGCTTCCCCACGGCCCGACGAACAGGACGAGGGCTGTGGCCAGGCCTCCGATGCCCAGGGTGCGTCTCGTGGCGTGCGACATGCGACCTCCTTTTGGAAGGGACGGGAATCCCGGATGGGCCCCGGGCCCGCGGCGACGTTCGGCGCGCGATCGTGGACCGCGCGCCTAGCCGCCGGTGGCCACCTCGGCGTCCAGGGTCGGGTAGTCCGTGTAGCCGTGCGCCCCGCCGCCGTAGAACGTGGCGGTGTCGGGAGCATGCAGGGCCGCGTTCTGCCGGAAGCGCTCCGGCAGGTCGGGGTTCGCGAGGAACAGCCTTCCGAACGAAACGGCATCCGCGACGTGCTCCGCCAGCGCCTGGGTCGCGGTCGTTCGGGTGTATCCGTTCCCCACGATCACGGGGCCGCGGCACGCCTGTCGGAGCGCCGTCAGCAGGACGATCACCGAGCCGTGGCGCACGTCGTCGTCCGAGGAGGCGATCACGTGCGTCCAGGCGAGGTGGAAGCGGTTCGACTCGTGCAGCACGTGGCGGAACGTCTCCAGCGGCGCGGCATCGCGCATGTCGTTGAACGCGCCGCCGGGCGAGAAGCGGATCCCCACGCGGTTGGCGCCGCACGCCTTCACGACGGCGGCGGTCACCTCGAGCGTGAGCCGCGACCGGTTCGCCGGCGAGCCGCCGTACGCGTCGGTGCGGTGGTTCGTTCCGCTGCGGAGGAACTGGTCCAGCAGGTAGCCGTTCGCATTGTGGATCTCGACGCCGTCGAAGCCCGCGGCCATCGCGTTGCGCGCGGCGGCGGCGTACTGCTCCACGATGCCCGGGATCTCCTCGATCTCGAGCGCGCGCGGCAGCACGTACGGCTCCACGCCGGTGTCCGTGAGGATCGTTCCGTTGCGCGGAGCGATCGCGCTGGGCGCCACCGGCAGGTCGCCGTCGGCCTGGAAGCTCGGGTGCGAGATCCGCCCCATGTGCCAGAGCTGGACGGCGATCCGGCCCCCGGCGGCGTGCACGGCATCCACAACCGTCTTCCAGCCGGCGATCTGCTCGGCGGTCCAGATGCCCGGAGTGTTCGGGCAGCCGGTGCCCTGGCGCGAGATGGCGGTGGCCTCGGTGATGACGAGCCCCGCGCCCGCCCGCTGCGCGTAGTACTCGGCCATCATCGGCGTCGGGACGCGCCCCGGGCCCGCGCGCATGCGGGTCATCGGAGCCATCACGACGCGGTTCGGCGCGGAGATCGCGCCCAGTCGGATCGGCGTGAACAGGGTCGGAGTCGGCATGTCGGTGACCTCTTCGGGGGGACGCCCGCCGCGCGGCGACGGGACTCGCCGGCCGGCGCGGTCGAGCGAGCGATGCGGTCCTGCGCGGCCTCGTCGCGTCCCACGGCATCCGCACGTTCGGGGCCAGCCGGCGGTCGCGCGCGTGATGCCCGCCAAACCGCTCGGCTCGTGGGCGGTACGGGAAGGCGTCGCTCGTGCCCGCGCGCGTCGTGCGCTGCTTTCACGGCAGGAATTGCAAAGCCACGCCCCGCTTTTCAAAGCCGGTTCGCGCCGCGCGGGTGACGCGGCGAACCGGGACGCGGGTCGAACGCCCGGAGGCGGCTCGCCGCGCGCCGCGACCCTGCGCAGTGTTCGCACACGCGGGATCGCTGGACGCGGGCGAGCGACGGGCGGGAACTGGCGCCGTGATCACGACGCCCGCAGCCTGTAGAGTCCGCGCACGGCCCGGCGCGTCGCATGGGCCGGCGCCGGCCGCGGCGCGGTCGCTTCGATTCCCGTGGAAGTCCGTCTCCCCTCGAGGGTCCCTCCCATGCGTCGATTCGTCCTCGCTTCGCTCGCGATGCTCGCGTTCGCGGCCACCCCCGTCTTCGCGGATCCCGGCGTCGAGGCGCGCTGGTTCGACGGCTGGCTGCGCGTGACGCTGGACGGCTCCTACGGTGGCGCGTTCTACCAGGTGTGGCGCTCCGACGGGGCGGCCACGGACCTGCGCCCGATGCTCTCCCAGTACACGCTGTGCACCGGCGACTGCTTCCTCACCGATCCCGACGCCGTTCCCGGCCGCACGTACTGGTACCGCTTCGACCTGCAGGTGCCCGGCGGTGGCAGCGCGGTCTCCTACGGGCCGTACGCCGTGACCGTGCCCGACACGCCGGTCGGCCTGCGCGTGGGGCCGAACCCGTCGCGCGGGACGGTGCGCGTGGACCTGTCGCTGCCCGGCACCAACCGCACCGACGCGCCGCTCGCCGTCGATGCGCGCGTGCTCGACCTGCAGGGGCGGACCGTGCGCGTGCTGCACGCGGGCGGCCTGCGCCGCGGCGTCACCTCGCTCACCTGGGACGGCCGCGACGCCGCGGGCGCCGCGCTGCCGGCGGGGCTCTACTTCGTGCGCTATGTCACGCCCGTGGGCCGCGCGACCGCGCGGATCACGCGCGTCCAGTGACGCCGGCGCGCCGTCCCGGTTCCGCGCCCCCATGACGAACGCGCTCGCGCGCTACGCGCGCTGGCTGCACACCGGCTGGCCCGCCGGTCGCGTGGAGCAGCTGCCCGTGGTGGGCCCCGACGGCCGCACGAACGTGCCCGGCGTGTTCGTGGCCGGCGACCTCGCGGGCGTGCCGCTGCTCAAGTTCGCGCTCGACTCCGCCGTGCGCGCCACGCGCGCGATCCACGCCGAGCTGGGACCGGCGCGCGGCGACGACGCGACGCTCGACCTGCTCGTGGTGGGCGGCGGCGTCGCCGGCATGGCGGCGGCGATCGAGGCGCGCGCGCTGGGGCTGCGCCTCGAGGTGATCGAGGCGGCCGAGCCGTTCGCGACGCTGGTGAACTTCCCGCTCCGCAAGCCCATCTTCACCTACCCCGCCGCCATGCGGCCCCAGGGCACGCTGCAGGTCGGCGCGCCGGTCCGCGAAGCGCTGCTCGCCGAGCTGAACGCGCAGGTGGACGCCGCCGGCGTCGCCGTGACGCCCGCCCGCGCCGAGCGCATCGAGCGGCGCGGCGGCGTGCTCCGCGCGCACCTGCAGGGCGG
>JBGAMH010000330.1:0-3887 GCA_044223135.1 Candidatus Eiseniibacteriota bacterium
GTCGATCTGCGCCGCCGACTCGACCGAGCACGGTCCCGCGATCACCACGAAGCCGTCGCCGCCGATGCGCACGTCCCCCACGCGCACCACGGTGTCCTCGGCCTGCGCGTCGCGGCTCGCGAGCCGGTACGCGCGCGACGCGTGCCGTATCTTCGCGCCCGCCGCCGGCGCGACCGCGTCGACCGCGATGCCCGGGGCCGCCGACCCCGGCGCGTCCGCGCGCAGGTCGGCCGCCGCCGTCCCGGCCGAACCCACGCGCGCGGGGTAGCTGCCGAGCACCTTCACCACCAGCGCCGCGGCGCGCAGCGCGTCGAGCGCACCCGCCACGGCCGGGTCGGCGGCGTTGCCCTCGAAGTCGACGAAGAACAGGTACTCCCACGGCCGGCCCGGGCTCGGCCGCGACTCGAGCTTCGTCAGCTGCAGGCCGTGCTCCGCGAGCACCGCCAGGCAGCGCGCGAGCGCGCCGTGCTCGTGGCGCGTGTGCAGGACGATCGAGGTCTTCGCGGGCACGCGCGCGTCGCACGGCACCGGCGTGCGCGCGAGCACCAGGAAGCGCGTCCAGTTCTCGGCCTGGTCGGCGATGCCGTGCGCGAGCACGCGCAGGCCGTGCGCACGCGCCGCCTCGGGCGAGCCGATCGCGGCCTGCGAGGGATCGGCGTCGCGCGCCACCTCCGCCATGGCCTCGGCGGTGTCGTGGAACGGCACCGGTCGCGCCGCCGGCAGCGAGGCGAGGAACGCCGCGCACTGCTCCAGCCCCTGCGGATGCGACAGCACGCGGTGGATCGCCGTCAACGGCACGTCCTCGGGGGCGGCCAGGCAGTGGTCCACCTTCCACGTCTCCTCGCCCACGATGTGCACGTCGGCCGTGCGCAGCAGTTCGTGCACCTGCGGGATGCTGCCGGCGGTGGTGTTCTCGACGGGCAGCACCGCGAGATCGGCGCGGCCGGCGAGCAACGCCTCCACCACGGCGGCGAACGTGCGGTGGCCCGCGAACTCGCCCTCGCGGCCGAGCGAGGCCAGGTGCTGCTGCGCCGCGAGGTGGCTGTACGCGTGCGCCACGCCCTGGAAGGCCACGCGCACCGGCGCGCCGGCGCCCGCGAGCGGCGACACCGTGGCGCCCTGCCGCGCCACCGAGTGGCTCACGACGTCGCCGACGATGCGGCGCACCAGCGTGAGCGGCACGCCCAGTTCGCGCGCGCGCGCCTCGGCCTCGGCGATCACTTCGCGCTCGCGGCCCGGGTCGCGGATCGGGTCGTCGGCGAGCGCCTTGCGCCGGGCGATCGCGTCCACCAGCCGCAGGCGCTCGGCCAGCGCTTCCACCAGCGCGCGGTCGGCCTCGCCGATCGCGGCGCGAAGCGCGGTCAGGTCGTCGGGGGTGGCGTCGTTCATGGTTCCTCCGGGTGAGCCACCCGCACCCCGGAACGTCGAAACGCCGCCCCGGGATGCGAGGCGGCGTTCGTGGACTGCCAGGGATGCGGAACGCTCAACCGCCTCGAGGATGGAAGGCCCCGAAGCTAAATCGACGCGACTTCCACGCGCGCGCGAGCGCCCACGCGCCGAACAACGCGGTCGTGTAGACCAGCTGGCTCGTCAGCGTGTTGCGGAAGAACGGCAGCGCCATGGCGTAGCAGGTGCCGAGGCCCGCGAGCGTGCGCGGGTAGAAGCCCGACGCCCACATGCCGAAGTTCGACAGCGCGAAGAACGCGAGCGCGCTCACCAGCGCGGCGAGCGCCACGCGGCCCGGGGCGACCCGGCCCTTCAGCCACGCGCCGATCAGCAGGCTGGTGCCGAAGCCCATGTAGTTCCAGAGCATGGACATCGGGTGGTAGAAGCCGAGCACGAGGTCGCTCAGCAGCAGGGCGGCGAACGGGACCAGCCAGGCCACGCGGCGGTCCAGCGTGGCGCCCGCGAACAGCCCGATCGCGGCGATCGGAGCGAAGTTCGGCGGGTGCGGAAGGAGTCGCGACGCCACGGCCACGAGGATCAGGGCGAACACCATCACGAGAGTGCCTCCGGCGAGGAGTCGGAACCGCACACCGGGCGGATCCGTCGGGGTTCGCCGGGCGGGCCTCCCTCCCGGCGCACATATGGGGATGGTGGAGCTGAACGGGATCGAACCGTCGACCTCTTGCATGCCATGCAAGCGCTCTCCCAACTGAGCTACAGCCCCACCCCAGATGGTTTTGGGCCCGGACTGTTTACACCAGCCCGGCGGCGGGCGTCAACCGAGCGCCGACGCGGACGGGCGGTGCGAGCGCTCGCCTTCGCGAGCCTTGCATGCGGGTCGCGCCGGGTCCGGATCGGCGCCCGGGGTGGAAAGCGCGAGGGCGGGAGGCGTACCAGCGCCTCCCGCCCCGGTGCACGCGACGGACGTCAGCGGTGTCCGCCGTGGCCATTCCGACCGCGACCGTGGTGCGCCGTTCCGCGCCCCAGGTCGACGGTGTACGTCGAATCGCCCACCACCATCGGCACGTAGCGCGTGCCGTTGAACGTGATCGTGGACGTGAGATCCACCCCCGTGCTGGTGAGGAGCCGCGTGACCAGCGTGCCCGAGAGTGGCCACGAATCGCGCCGCCACGGCGCCGGAATCACGACCTCGGTCACCGTCGTGGTGGCCTCGCGCGTCAGCAGCGAGGTCGAGTCCGCGCATCCCAGCGAGTCGCGCCGGATGGAGTGACCCGTGCCGTTCCAGATGCGCGTGGTCTCCGCGCCGGCCAGCCCGCTCTCGGTCAGGTCGCGCGTGTCGTCGATCTGGCGCCAGCGGCCGTGCTCCTTCGTGCCGTACAGGTGCGACTGGAAGCGGATCGATGCCGTGGTCGTGGTGTCGTAAGCGCTCTGCGGCGCACCGGCGGCGTCCAGGAACTGGTAGCTGCGCACGTCGGTGAAGCCGTCGCGCCGGGAATCGGGACCGCACACGAAGCTGCCGCTCGTCGCGTCATAGGTGCAGCCGCGCGGGATGCCCTGGGGGAAGCCGAACGCGCCGCACCAGAGCGGCGCCACCGACGCGGAGTCCGCCGACTGCAGCGCCAGTTGCACGGCTTCGAGCGCGGCGGCGCCCGTCGTCCCGGCGGCCACGGCATCCGGCGGCGTGTCCGAGGAACCCATCAGCGACGTGCCCTTGCCGCAGCCGAACAAGGCGATGCTCGCGACGCCCGCGATCGCGAGGGCGAACCACCGGAGAGCTTTCATGTGTGCCGTTCCTCCCAGGATGTCGTGTTGCTCGGTGCCCGGTCTCGAAGTCGAGCCGCGCGCGCATCGGGGGAACCGCTCGCCCGGAGGCGGCGCCGCGCGCGCGCGGCAGTGCGTGCGCCCGGTTCGCGCATCGTTCGCGCCCGTCGGCCGGGCGGACATTGGAGTGGCGAAGGAGGGGTGCAGTCTCCCCAGATCCGCCGGCCCCACAACCAGCGGCGTACTGCACCCACTCCATGCGCCGTGCTTCGGATAGGCGTCCTCCCATCGTCCTCGAGGAGTGAACCGACCCGGAACGACTCTCGCCGTTCCATAGCTTGTTACCCGACCAGTTGTCGCAGGAGTGTGGAAAGTGGATGCGTCCGCGTGAAATCCACCCCCGGGGGCCCGGGGGGCGGGCCGGTTCAGGCGGCCGGGGCCGGGATCGCGGGCAGGTCGAACTGCAGCACCGCGCCGCGCGGGACGCGATTGGAGGCCGCGCAGCGGCCGCCGTGGCGGGCCACGATCTCGCGCACGATCGCCAGTCCGAGGCCGGTGCCTTCCACGGGCCCGGCGTTGTGGCCGCGGTAGAAGCGGTCGAACACGTGCGGCAGGTCGCGCTCGTCGAAGCCGGGACCGTCGTCCTCCACGCGCAGCACGTGCCGCGCGGCCGCGCCCTCGGCCACCGTCGCCAGCCGCAGGTCCACGGCGCCGCCTCC
>JBGAMH010000331.1:0-3878 GCA_044223135.1 Candidatus Eiseniibacteriota bacterium
CCGAAGTACAGCGTCGCCGCCAGCGCGAGCACGACCGCGAGCGCCACCGGGACGCCCCAGCTCACCTGCACCGGCTCGCCCTCGGGCTCCTTCATGTACAGGGCGACCGTGACGCGCAGGTAGTAGTAGACGGACACGACGCTGTTGATCACGCCGGCGATGACCACCCACAGCAGCTCGGGGCGCTTGATGGCGGCGCCGAAGACGTACAGCTTGCCCATGAACCCGGCCGTCGGCGGGATGCCGCCCAGCGAGATCATGAACAGCGTGAGCGCGAGCCCGAGGAACGGCTGGCGGAAGCCGAGCCCCGCGAGGTCGCTCATGAGCACGCGCTCGTCGCGGCCGCGGCCCATCATGGTGAGCACCGCGAAGGCGCCGAGGTTCATGAACGAGTAGACGGCCAGGTAGAACACCGCCGCCGACGCGCCCTCGGCTCCGCCCGCGGCCACCGCGACCAGGATGTAGCCGGCGTGCGCGATGCTCGAGTACGCCAGCATGCGCTTGAGGTTGTTCTGCAGCAGCGCGGTCACGTTGCCCACGGTCATCGTCAGGAACGCGATCACCGCGATCAGGTGCGTCCAGTCCGCCTGCACCGGGCCCAGCGCGCGCAGGCCGACGCGCAGCAGCGCCGCGAACCCCGCGGCCTTGGCGCCGGCCGACATGAAGCCCGTCACCGAGGTCGGGGCGCCTTCGTAGGCGTCCGGCGTCCACATGTGGAAGGGCACCGCCGCGACCTTGAACGCGAAGCCGGTGAACACCAGCAGCGAGCCGAGCAGCAGCAGCGGGTTGTCGAGCAGCGGCGTGTCGGCGAGGAACTCGCCCATGCGCGCCAGGTTCGACGTGCCCGTGGCGCCGTAGAGCAGCGCGATGCCGTAGAGCAGGAAGCCCGACGCGAACGCGCCGAGCAGGAAGTACTTGAGCGCCGCCTCGTTCGACTCGAGCCGGGCGCGCCGGAAGCCGACCATGATGTAGAGCGACAGCGACATGAGTTCGAGACCGAGGAAGATGGTCACGAGGTCGTTGGACGCCGCCATCACGATCATGCCCATCAGGCTCGACAGCAGCAGCGCGTAGTACTCGGCCTGGTTGATCTTCGTGCGCTTGAGGTAGTCCCACGACGACAGCACCGAGAGCACGCCGACCGCCACGAACAGCAGCGTGAAGAACACGGTCAGCGGGTCGTGCACGAACATGCCGCCGAACAGGTCGCGCTTGTCCCCCGCCACGCGCCACGCGGCGTAGCCGGCGAACGCCAGCGCGAGCAGCGACACGATCCCGCCGCGGTTGCCGTTCGGGCGGGCCGGGACGAACTCGAGCAGGAGCAGCAGCAGCGTGCCGACGGTGAGCGCGAGCACGGGGCCGAGCGCCCACCAGTCGACGGGCAGGAACGACGGCTGCGGAACGACGTTCATCGCGCACCTCCCTGCCCGGCGGCGGCGGGCGGCGTCACGTCGGCGACCGGCGCGGCCACGGACGGCAGCGCGGCCAGCTTCACGGCGCGCTCCGCGGTGGCCTGGATGGTGCGGTCCAGCGCCGGCTGCATGCGGTCGAGGAACGGCTGCGGCACGCAGCCCATCCAGAAGATGAAGACGAGCAGCGGCGCGAACACGAGCCGTTCGCGCAGCGACAGGTCGGTGAGCTTGCGGTTCTCCTCGTGCGTGACGGGGCCGAACACGACGCGCTGGAACATCCACAGCATGTAGCACGCGGACAGGATCACGCCGGTGGCGGCGGTGACCGCCCACCACACGTTGGCCTTGAAGGCGCCGAACAGCACCAGGAACTCGCCGATGAAGCCGTTCGTGCCCGGCAGGCCGATGCTCGACAGCATCACGACCATGAAGATCACCGAGTAGACCGGGATCACCTTCCAGAGCCCGCCGAAGTCGGCGATGCGGCGCGTGTGCCGCCGCTCGTAGACGACGCCGACGAGGAGGAAGAGCGCGCCGGTCGAGACGCCGTGGTTGAGCATGGTCATCATGGAGCCCGCGAAGCCCTGCGCGTTGAGCGCCATCAGGCCGAGCATCACGAAGCCCATGTGGCTCACCGACGAGTACGCGACCAGCTTCTTGAGGTCGGGCTGGACCATGGCCACGAGCGCGCCGTAGACGATGCCGACGATGGCGAGCCCGGCGATCCAGGGCGCGCACACCTGCAGCGCGTTCGGGAACATCGGCATGGCGAAGCGGAGGAAGCCGTAGCCGCCCATCTTGAGCAGCACGGCGGCCAGGATGACCGAGCCGGCGGTCGGCGCCTCGACGTGCGCGTCGGGGAGCCACGTGTGCACCGGGAACATCGGCACCTTGATCGCGAACGCGAACGCGAAGGCCAGGAACATCCAGAACTGCTGGGCCGGCGCGATCGGCAGCGCGAGGAACGCCTGCAGGTCGAACGACGGCGTGCCGGTGAGGTTCCGCTGCATGAACCACAGGCTCAGGATGGCGACCAGCATGAGCACGCTGCCGGCCATGGTGAACAGGAAGAACTTGACGGCCGCGTACACGCGCCGCTGCCCGCCCCACACACCGATCAGCAGGTACATGGGGATCAGCATCGCTTCCCAGAACACGTAGAAGAGCAGCACGTCGAGGCAGAAGAACGTGCCCATCATGCCCGCCTCGAGGGCGAGCACGAGCGCGAAGAACTCGCGCGTGCGCTTCTCGACCGCGGTCCACGCGCCCCAGACGGCGATGAGCGTGGTGAACGTGGTGAGCAGCGCGAGCAGGGCGCTGATGCCGTCGACGCCCAGGTGGTAGCGCGCGCCGACCGCCGGGATCCAGGCGAAGTTCTCCTCGAACTGGAAGCCCGCCTGCCCGGGGACGACCCGCCACCACAGGGGCAGCGAGAACACGAACTCCGCCAGGGCCGCGAGCGTCGCCCACAGCTTGATCTGCCGGTGGGAGCCCTGCGGCATCAGCGCGATGAGTGCCGCCGCGCCGAGCGGAAAGAAGACCAGGAACGACAGCCAGTGTCCGTTCGCCACTTACGACCTCAGGAAATGAAGGAGGAGCGCGAGCACGCCGAGCGTCACGAACAGCGCGTACGTCCCCACGTAACCGGTCTGGAACAGCCGGAGCACGGCCGAGCATCCTTCGACGAAGTAGCCCACGCCGTTCACCGTGCCGTCCACGATCTTCTCGTCCCAGAAACGCCACAGCCGCACGGAGCCTTCGTGGATCGGCCCGACGACGGTCGCGGCGTAGAACTCGTCCACCCAGTACTTGTTCTCGAGCGTGCGGTGCAGGCCGGAGAAGCGCGCGCGCAACGCCGTCGCGAGCTGCGGCTGCTGCAGGTAGGTGCGGAAGGCCATGAAGATGCCGAACGCGGCCACCCCCACCGAGAGCGCGATGAGCGCCCATTCCGTGCTCACGGGCAGGTGCGCGGCGTGCGGCACCGGCACGCCCGGCGCGTGGCCCATGACCGGCTCGAGCCAGCGGTCGAGCAGCGATTCGCTCTCGATCCACGGCTTGCCGATGCCGACCCAGCCGCCGACCACCGACAGCACCGCGAGCACGGTGAGCGGGCCGGTCATGTTCCAGGGCGACTCCTTCACCGGGCCGCCGTGGTGATCGTGACCGTGATCGTCGTGGCCGTGGGCGTCGTGGCCGTGCGCGTCGTGACCGTGCGCCGCGTGCGCCACCGGGTGCTCGTCGAAGCGCGGCGCGCCGCGGAACGTGAGCACGTACCGGCGGAACATGTAGAACGCGGTCATGCCCGCGCCCAGCACGCCGGCGATCCAGATGCCGTAGTGGCCCGAGGCGAACGCCTTGGCGAGGATCTCGTCCTTGCTCCAGAACCCGGCGAACGGCGGGATGCCGGCGATCGCGATCGTCGCGACCAGCACGGTGCCGTGCGTCCAGGGCATCTTCGAGGCGAGG
>JBGAMH010000332.1:0-3876 GCA_044223135.1 Candidatus Eiseniibacteriota bacterium
ACGAGAAGGCAACGCGAGTTCCATGCCGCGCCGTCGCGACGGCGCCCGGCGCTCCCAAACCCGTGCGAACGCACGGCCCCCGGCCCCGGCGCGGCCTTCCGCGAGCCGCGATGCCGCCCCCCGGGGGCGGCGTCGGCGCGGTACAAAGGCGCATCCGGCGGTAGAAGTTTCAATGTATGGTCGGGCCCCGGCCGCACCCGCCCGCCAGGAGGCCCCTTGAACCGTATCGTCCCCGCGGCCCCCGATCCCACCGGGCCCCCGCTCGCCTATCGGAACGCCGACTTCCTGGACAGCGAGGAGGCCCGCCCCCTCCGGATCCTGTCCGAGTACCTGCAGCCGCTGCACGTGTTCCGACGCCGGCGCGTGCACGACACGATCGTGTTCTTCGGTTCCGCGCGACTGAAGGAGGACGGCCCGCTCGGTGAGTACTACGTCGCGGCGCGGGAACTGGCGCGACGGGTCACGGCATGGTCGAACGACCTGCCGTCGCCGACGCATCGCTTCGTCGTGTGCACGGGCGGTGGCGGCGGCATCATGGAAGCCGCCAATCGCGGCGCCGCCGAAGCCGGCGGGCGCACGATCGGGCTCAACATCGGGCTGCCGCACGAACAGCTCCCGAATCCGCACATCACGCCGGGCCTGTGCTTCCAGTTCCACTACTTCTTCATGCGCAAGCTGTGGTTCGCGCATCTCGCGCGCGCGTTCGTGGCGTTCCCGGGCGGCTTCGGCACGCTCGACGAACTGTTCGAGATGCTCACGCTGCGGCAGACGGGCAAGCTCGACCGGCGCCCGCTCATCCTGCTGTACGGTTCGCGCTACTGGAACGAGATCCTGAACGTCCCGGCGCTCGTGCGGCACGGGATGATCGCTCCGGAAGACGCGTCGCTGTTCCAGGTGGTCGACACGACGGACGAGGCACTCGCGGCACTGCAGCGCGGGCTCGTCGTCGCGGCGGACCCGGTGACGCCCGCGATCGCGAAGTCCGTCACGCCGCTCGCCGCCCCCGCCGGACCTTCCCTCCCGAACCCCGGGGGCGCGTGATGCCGGGGCCCGTCCTCGTCGTCCGTCGCCCCGCACGGAGACCCTGCTCATGAACCAGCCCCGGGAAGGACAGCGTGCGCTGCTGCTGCGCGTCGCGCGTCGCGCCATGATCGAGTACGGGCTCGACCCCGAGATCCCCGCCACCGCGGTCGCCGAGGCGGAGCGGCTCGAGGAGCCGACCGCCCCGTTCGGCGACGGCGTCCGCGACCTGCGCTCGCTCGCATGGTGCTCGATCGACAACGACGAGTCGCGGGATCTCGACCAGCTGACCGTGGCCGCGCCGGCCGACGGCGGCGCCACGCGCGTCCTCATCGCGGTGGCGGACGTCGGCGCCTCGGTCGCGCCGGGCTCGGCGCTCGACGCGCACGCGGCCGCCAACACGACGACGGTCTACACGGCGCCGCGCGTGTTTCCCATGCTGCCCGAACGGCTCAGCACCGACCTCACGTCGCTGGGGCCCGGCGAGGATCGCGCCGCGATCGTCATCGACATGGTGGTGGACGGCGACGGGGCGCGGCCCGCGGCCGACGTGTACCGTGCGGTCGTCCGCAATCACGCCCGGCTCGCGTACCCGAGCACGGGCGCGTGGCTCGAGGGCCGGGGCGCGATGCCGCCGGCGCTCGCCGCCGTGGCGGGGCTGGCCGACAACCTCCGCCTGCAGGACGCGGCGGCGCAGCGGCTGAAGCACTGGCGCCACGAGCACGGCGCGCTGGAGCTGGAGACGATCCAGGAGGTCGCGCGCTTCGACGGCGACACGGTGACGGGCCTGGTGGCGCGCGAGCACAACCGCGCCATGCAGATCATCGAGGACTTCATGATCGCCGCGAACGGGGCGGTCGCGCGCTTCCTCGGCGAGCGCCGGTTCCCCGTCATGCGCCGCGTCGTGCGCTCGCCCGAACGCTGGCAGCGCATCGTGGACATCGCCGTGCACGCGGGCGATTCGCTGCCGGCCGCGCCCGACGCGGCGGCGCTGCACGAGTTCCTGCTGCGCCGCCGCGCGGCCGATCCGCTGCGCTTTCCCGACCTCTCGCTGTCGGTCGTCAAGCTGCTCGGCCGCGGCGAGTACGAGGCCAGCTTCCCGGACGACGCGGTGTCGGGGCACTTCGGGCTCGCCGTGAGCGACTACACGCACTCGACGGCGCCGAACCGGCGCTACCCGGACCTGGTGACGCAACGCCTGGTCGTGGCGGCGCTGGCGGGCCAGCCGGTGCCGATCGCGCGCGACGCGATGCAGGCGCTCGCCGCGCACTGCACGCAGATGGAGAACGCCGCCCAGAAGGTGGAGCGGCTGCTGCGCAAGGCGGCCGCCGCCTGCCTGCTCGCGAACCGGATCGGCGAGGAGTTCGACGGCATCGTCACCGGCGCGTCGCCCAAGGGGACGTATGCGCGCGTCTTCGACCCGCCGGTGGAGGGGCGCATCGAGCACCTTGCCGCCGGGCTGGACGTGGGCGACCGCGTGCGCGTGAAGCTCGTGGGCACCGACCCCGAACGCGGCTTCATCGATTTCGCGCGCGTGGCGCACGAGCCGGTCGGCACGCGGCGCGAGTGACGAACACGGCTCGCCTGCGAGCCACGCGCCGACCCCGCCGGAAGCACACCTCCTGCGCGTCTTCCTGACGCGCATGTGGTCATGCGTGTCAGGCGTCTTCCGCGTCGCGACGTGATCGTGCGCGTGAGTTGCCACTCGCGGAGCGTGGTGCGATCACCACAAGTCGGGCCGGGCGGCCACGATGGCGCGTCGCGTGCGATGCGCACGCCGGCTCGCGAGAACGCTCCGCGCGCCGGACTGCGCGACCAATGCTCGCGGCACTGCTCTTGCCCTGCAGGCGGCGCGTCGCACGCCTCCCGGGCACTCCCCGCTCGACACGTGCGCACGTGCGTCGATTCGTGGGGCTCCCGTCAACCGCAGGGCGGGAATGTGCCCACCAGCAGCTTCCTTTCACCTCCGACCACGAACTCCCACGGCGTGGTGGTGCCCGACCGATCGATCACCCGTCACCGCCTGATTCCGTCCGGGAGTTCCCGTGCTTCGATTCCACCGCATCTTCGCACCGCTCGTTCTGGCGGTCGGCCTGGTCACGTCCGTTCCCACCGCAACCTTCGCAGCCCTGGGCACCGCCACCCTGTACTGGACCGCGCCCGGCGGCGACTCGCTCACCGGTCGGGCCACCGCGTACGACCTGCGCTATTCCCCCGCCCCGATCACGGCGGCGAACTTCGCATTCGCCACCCGGGTCGAGGACGTCCCGGCCCCCAAGACCGCGGGCTCGGCCGAACGGTTCCAGGTCTCCGGGCTCGTGTTGGGCAACGGCTACTACTTCTCGATCAAGTCGGTCGACCAGGCCGGGAACTGGTCGGGGCTGTCGAACGTGGTGTTCTACGTGATCCGCACCACGAGCGTCGCGCTCCCGGCCGGGGACTTCGTCTCGCCGCCGTGGCCGAATCCCGCCCGGGCCTCCACCCGCTGGTCCTTCGCACGGGCGGCCGCGGGAGCGGTCGAGATCGTGGTGTTCGACATCGCCGGTCGGCAGGTGCGACGCCTCGTGCACGGTGTCCACGAGGCCGGGCCCGGCGAGGTGACGTGGGACCTGCGGGACGAGGCGGGACATGCCGTCGTGCCCGGCGTGTACCTGGTCCGCGCTTCGCTCGGGGCCCGCACCTGGACACAGAGGATCGCGATCGTCCACTGACGGCGTGCGCGCACGCCGGCGCGTCGGACATCGTGCCGCCGATGGCGGTTCCCGCGAGCGGGGTGCGCGAGGTGGCGCGCATGGGCAACGCGCAGCTGCGGCTGTCGCTGCTGCTGAACGTGATCCCGGCGAACGCCTTCTGGAC
>JBGAMH010000333.1:0-3835 GCA_044223135.1 Candidatus Eiseniibacteriota bacterium
CGCGCTCGGCGCGGACGGTCGGGGCATCGGATCGGTCGATCATGTCTCGCCACGCGGGGGCGGGCAGGTGCGGAGGGCGGGCGAGCCTCCGCACGACCCGTGCCGCCGTCGCCCGCGGGCGCGGCCCGGCGGCGGGCGGCGCCGCGATCCACGGCCGGGGCGGGCGCCGCACGGCCCGGCCGGCCGCTCCGGCCCCGTCGCCGGCCTTCCGCCCCGCGCCGGGCTCTGTCATGATGGCCGCCCTTTTCACGGTCGGGCCCGCCCCCGCCGGGTGTGTTCCACCCGGCGCCGCCGCGCCGCGGGGCCCGTGCACCCACTCGGAGAGCGCTTCATGCGACACGTCTTTCGCGTCCTGATGCTGGCGACCGCCGGCCTGCTGCTGCTGGCCGTTCCGGCGCTCGCCCAGGAGCAGACCGTCAACACGATCAACGGCATCGGCCTCGTGGATTACAGCCACAAGCCCGACTTCAAGGTGGGCGACTGGGTGCGGTACCGGATGAACGGCAGCAGCCTCATGGGCATGCACGACGACTACACCGTGACGGTGCTGATCGCCGGCGAAGAGGAGTTCTGGGGCGAGCGGTGCGTGTGGATCGAGACCTGGACCGAGACGGCCGGGCGCTCGCCGGATGCCGTCGCCACGCTGATGTCGTACGCGATCTTCCGTGACAGCCTCGCGATCCCGCGCATGCAGATGTACATGCGCAAGTCGATCAGCGGCGTGGACGCCGTGGGCCGGCCCATGCAGACCATCCTCAAGCGCGCCGCGCAGAGCCTGAAGTCGCGCAACCTGGCGCCGCGCCCGCCGCAGTGGGACGTGGACACGCTCGCCGCGGACACGGTGGTGACACCGAAGGGCACGTTCACGGGCCGGCGCGTGTCGATCCGCCAGGGCACGGGCGTGGAGCAGGTCGTGGGCGACAGCACGTTCTACAACGAGCAGCGCGAGAACCGCATGCTGTACCTGGCCGACGCGGTGCCGATCACGCACCTGTCGCGCGAGGACGTGGAGAGCATCGTGTCGCGTCGCTCGTACATGATCGGCCGCTCGAAGGAGGCCGCGCCGATGCGCGTGCGCGAGCAGGGCAACGGCACCGCGCGGCTCGTGGACTTCGGCAGCGGGCTCGCCGCCAAGCTCGTGCCCGCGCCGTTCCGCCGCAGCATCGCCGAGCAGCAGCGCGCCACCGCGCCCGCCGCCACGCCGCGCACGACCCCGCGCCGCGCCGCGCGCTGAACCCGCCGCCAGAGCGCTTCGCCCGCGAGGCGGGGCGCTCCGGTGGACGTGGCACCGGGCGCGGCGACCGCGGCGACCGGATCAGCGCGCTTCGATCCCGCTCTCGAACAGGCCGCGCGCGTAGGCCTCGGGGTCGAACGGCTGCCAGTCGTCGAGCCCCTCACCCAGGCCCACCAGGCTCACCGGCAGCTGCATCTGGTCGGCGATCGCGAGCAGCGCGCCGCCCTTGGCGGTGCCGTCCAGCTTGGTGATCGCGAGGCTCGTGATGGGCGTGGCCTTCGCGAACTCGCGCGCCTGCGCCAGCCCGTTCAGCCCCTGCGTGCCGTCGAGCACCAGCAGCACGTGGTGCGGCGCCCCGGGCGCCACGCGGCCGCAGACGCGCGCCACCTTCTCGAGCTCCGCCATCAGGTTGTGCTTGGTGTGCAGCCGGCCCGCGGTGTCCACCAGCACGGCGTGCAGCCCGCGCGCCTTCGCGGCGGTCAGGCCGTCGTGCACCACGGACGCGGGATCGGTGCCGTCCTTCGCGCGGATCAGCTGCACGCCCGCGCGCTGCGCCCACACGTCGAGCTGGTCGGCGGCCGCGGCGCGGAACGTGTCGGCGGCCACGAGCAGCGTCGGGTGGCCGTCGCGCGCGAACGACGCCGCGAGCTTGCCCGCGAACGTGGTCTTGCCCACGCCGTTCACGCCCACGAGCAGCGCCACCCACGGGCGCTCGGCGCCCGGGGCGAACGTGGCGCGCCCCCCGGCCGCCAGCAGCGCGACGGCCTCCTGCTCGAGCGCCGTGCGCAGGTCCAGCTCGCGATCGGCGCCCATGCGCCGGCGCGCGCGCTCGATGAGCGCGTCGGTCGTGGCCGGCCCGACGTCCGCCAGCAGCAACGCCTCTTCCAGCATCTCCAGCGTGGCCGCGTCCACCGGGCCCTTCAGGCCCAGCACGCCGCCGATCTGGCCGACGATGGCGTCGCGCGTCCTGGCGAGGCCGTCGCGGAACTTGTTCCACAGGCTCATGCGATCTCACGACGACGCGCGGCGGCCCGGTGCGGCCCCCGCGCGTCCGATACGGGTGCGGCTCAGACCGTGGCGTTCACGAGCTGCGCCGGCTCGCGCCGCGACGGCCCGGACACGTCCACGCCGTCCAGGTTGACCGACACGATCTTCGAGACGCCCAGCTCCTGCATGGTGACGCCGTAGATGCAGCCGGCGGCCTCCATGGTCTTCTTGTTGTGCGTGATCACCAGGAACTGCGTGCGGTCGGCGAAGCGCCGGATCAGCCGCAGGAAGCGATCCACGTTCGCGTCGTCGAGCGGCGCGTCGACTTCGTCCAGCAGGCAGAACGGCGACGGCTTCACCAGGTAGATCGCGAACAGCAGCGAGATCGCCGTCAGCGCACGCTCGCCGCTCGACATCAGCGAGATGGACTGGAGATGTTTGCCGCGCGGCTTGGCCACGATCTCGATCTCGGCTTCCATCGGATCCTCGCCCAGCAGCCGCAGCTCGCAGTCGCCGCCCTCGAACACCGTCTGGAAGATGTCGCGGAAGTTCGTCTGCACCTTGGCGAACGTCTCGGTGAACAGCTCGCTCGCGGTGACGTTGATCTTCTCGATCGCCTCGAGCAGCTGTGCCTTCGCCTTGAGCAGGTCCTCGCGCTGCTGCGTGAGGAACGTGAAGCGCTCCTTCTTGCGGCCGTACTCCTCGAGCGCCAGCAGGTTCACCGGGCCCAGCCCGCGCAGTTTCACGCGCGAGTCCTCGAGCCGCTTCGGCGCCTCCTCGGGGGTGATGCCCTCCGGCAGCGCGGTGGGCTGCCACGTCTCGGGATCCAGCTCGTACTCGGTGCGCAGGCGCTCGAACGTGCGGTCGAGGTCCGCGCGCGCCTGCAGGCGGTCGAGCTCCAGCTGGTGCAGCCGCTCGGACAGCTCGGTCACCTCGAAACGCTTCTGGCGCGCCGCGTCGTCCCCGGCCTGCACCTGCTCCTTCAGCTCGATGTAGCGCTTCTGCAGCTCCACCACGCGCTCGCGCTGCGTGCTCTCGGACTCGAGCAGGCCGGTGAGGCCCGCCGACAGGCCCGACACCTCGGCATCGATCTCGGCGATCTTGCCGCGGTGCAGCGCCGATTCCTCCTCGCGCGAGCGGATGCCCGTCTCGAGCTCGCGCACCGTCTGCTCGGCGCGCGCCCACGCGGCCTCCCACTCGCCGGCCTCGCGCGACAGCCGCAGCAGCAGCTCGCGCGTGCCCTGCGCCTGCACGGCCGCCTCGTCGCGCGTCATCTCCAGCGACCGCACGGCGATGTCGGCCTCGGCCAGCTGCGCACGCGCGGCGTCGAGCTGGCTCTGGAACTCCGCCAGGTCCGCCTCGGCGTCGGCCAGCGAGCGCGCGAGCGTCTCGAGCTCCAGGTCGAACGTCTCGATCTCCTTGCCGCGCTCGCCCGCCTCCTTCGTGGCGTAGCTGCGCTCGCGCTCGATCGCGTCGAGGTCGCGGGCCAGCGCTTCGAGCGTGGCACGCGCGGCGTCCACGCCGGCCAGCGCCGCCACGCGGCGCTCGATGGCCGCGGCGCGCGCGGCCTCGTGACCGCTGCGCTCGTGCTCGAGCCCCTCGATCGCCAGGCCC
>JBGAMH010000334.1:0-3834 GCA_044223135.1 Candidatus Eiseniibacteriota bacterium
CGCCGCGTTCGACCTCGCCACCGGGTTGCCGCGCGGGCCGGCGCCGCTGTTCGACAGCGGCGTGACCTCGCTGCTCGTGCACGACGGCCGCCTGCACGTGGGCGGCTACTTCTTCACGGTCGGCGGTGCGCTCCATCAGCACTACGTGGTGATGGACACCACGCTGGCCGCGATCCTGTCGCCCGATCTCGAGTGCGACGGGCCGCCGGCCTCCATGGCGCTATCGGGCTCGACGCTCTACCTGGGCGGCGACTTCTCGACGATCGCCGGGCAGCCGCGTTCCCGGCTCGCGGCGCTCGACGCGGGCACGCTCGCGCTGCAGCCGTGGAATCCCGGTGCCAACAACGGTGTGCTGGCGCTGGCGGTGCGCGACGGGCTCGTGTACGTGGGTGGCTACTTCACGTCGGCGGGCGGCGCCGCGCGCAATCGCCTGGCCGCGATCGACGCCACGACCGCGCTCGCCACGGCGTGGAACCCGAACGCGAATGCCGCCGTGTACACGCTGGTCGTGGACGACGCGCGCGTGTTCGCGGGCGGCACGTTCACCACCATGGGCGGCTCGCCACGGCTGCGGCTGGCGGCGACCGATCGCGCGACGGGTGCGCCGACCGCGTGGAATCCGGGCGCGGACTACTTCGTCAACGCGCTCGCGCTTTCGGGGCGGACGCTGTTCGCGGGCGGCGACTTCACGACCATCGCCACCCAGACGCGCCTGCACCTGGCCGCGCTCGACGCCGACAACGGCGCGCTGCTGCCGTGGAACCCGGGCACCAACAACACCGTGCTGACGATTCACGTGGACCAGGGCGAGCTGTACGCGGGCGGGCGATTCGGGACCGCCGGCGGGCAGGCGCGCGGAGGGATCGCGCAGTTCGCGAACCCGGCGTACGTCCCGGTGCTCGGCGTGGAGCCCGGCACTTCGCCGGTGGCGTTCGCGCTGCTGCCGGCGGCGCCGAATCCGTTCCGCCACGCCACCACCATCCGCTTCGCACTGCCGCACGAGGGCCGCGTGACGCTGCGGCTGTACGACGCGGCGGGGCGCACGGTGCGCACGCTGCTGGACGGCACCACGCTGCCGGCCGGAGCGCACGAGGCCCGCGTCGACGGCGCCCGACTGCAGCCCGGGCTCTACTGGTACCGGCTCGAGTGCGACGGCCGGGCCCTGAGCCGCCGCGTGGTGGCGTTGCCCTGACCGGGCGCGGGCCGGAGCGACCCTCCGGGCCGCCTCGCGCGGGAGACCCCCGCCTGCCGCCAAACACCTCCAGCGGGTCGCCCGCTTCGTTCCGCCTGCCGGAGGTGTTTCGCCATGTCTGCCGTCCGAATGCTGCTTCGCGCCTGCGCGCTTGCCGTGCTGCTCGCCGCAACCACCGCCGCCGCGCAGATCCCGCAGATCCTGAACTACCAGGGCGTACTCACCGACGCCGCGGGCACGCCGGTGGCCGACGGCAACTACGACCTCACGTTCGCGATCTACGGCGTGCCCACGGGTGGCGCCGCGCTGTGGACCGAAACGCGCACCGGCGTGGCCGTGGTGCGCGGCGGCTTCAGCGTGCTGCTGGGCACCACCACCGCGCTCACGCTGCCGTTCGATGCGTCTTACTGGCTCGGCATCACCGTGGCGCCCGATCCCGAGATGGCGCCGCGCGTGCGGCTGGTGGCGTCGCCGTACGCGCTGACCGCGCGCGGGGTCGCGCTGCCGTTCGCGGCGTCGGTCGGCTCGACCTCGCCCGCGTTCAAGGTGGGCAACGCCGGCGCCGGCGCGGCGATCGTCGCCGACGGCCGGCTGGAGGTGGGCTCCCCCACGCGCAATGGCGATCTCGCGTTGTTCCGCAGCGGCCTCACCACCGAGATGCTGCACTCGGGCTCGCTGCTGCGCGGCGGCTACACGGACTGGTACGACGAGGCCGGCGTGGCCGTGGCCACCGTGGAGGCCGACGGCAACGGCACCGGCGGTCACGTGCAGGTGCTGCGCGACGGCGCGAACGTCGGCTTCGAGGTGGACGGCAACCTGAACGGCAGCGGCGAGCCCGCGGTGACCATCCAGGGCTCCGCGCGCAGCGCCACGTTCAAGATGGGCAACACGGGTAACGCGAGCGTGGTGCTGCCCGCCGACGCGATCGGCGCCGCCGAGATCCTCGACGAGCCCGGCGTGGCCAGCCGCTCGCTGGCCAACTTCTCGCTGTCGGCCGGCCTGAACACGATCGGCAGCCGCGCCATCACGGTGCCCGCCGACGGCTGGGTGCTGGCGATGGCCACGTTCGACGCGCAGTGCTGGCTCACGTTCGGCAACGGGCAGCTCAGCGCGGCATTCGGACTCTCCACGAGCGCCGGCTCGCTGGGCACGAGCAACAACCTCAATCTCGATCCGGTCCATTCGCTCGGGGTCTACACGTGGCCCGTCACCACGCAGGCGCTGTTTCCCGTGACCGCCGGCACGACGACGATTTACCTGCAGGGGCAGCTGAACAGCCAGGCCGTGGTCGTTCAGAACGCGCGACTCACGCTGACCTACCTGCCCACCGCCTACGGCAACGTGACCAAGAGCGACGGCGTGGGCGACGAGGTGAAGCCGTGAGGCGCGCGGCACTCGTGGTGCTGCTCGCCCTCGCGGTCGCGCCCGCCGGCGCCGCGACGAAGCTGGCCGGCGGCGTGCAGGACGCGGGCGGCGCGCCCGCCACGAGCGGCACGCGTCGGCTGAACGGCTCGGTGTCGCAGCTCGCGGCGGGAGGGAGCATCGCCGCCGCCCGCGCGCTGAGGCACGGATTCTGGAACGTGACGCCCGTGCTGGTGCTCGCGGTGGACGACGGCCCGGGCGCGGGACGCTTCGCTGCCCGCGCGGCTCGAGTTCGGTGCGCCCTCGCCGAACCCGGCACGCGGCGCCGTGCGTTTCGCGCTGGCGCTGCCCGCCGCGGCGCGCGTGGGACTGGGCGTGTACGACGTGAGCGGCCGCGAAGTCGCGGCGCTCGAACCGCGCGACCTGGCGGCGGGACGCTGGACGCTCGAATGGCCCGGACGCACGGCCGGCGGCGCCGCGCCGGAGCCCGGCGTCTACTTCGCGCGCGTCGTGGTGGACGGCCGGGCGATCACGACGCGGCGCCTGGTGCGCGTGAGGTGAGTGGGCAGCCCCTGGCCGGCGCCGATTCCGTGCTTGCGGAGGGCCCGGCCCGAAGGGCAACGTCCGCGCCGTGCGCGTCGCCATGTCGTCAGCTGTGGCGCGCGTGGCGCAGCGGCCGCATCGCCGCGCGATTCGTGCCAGTACGACGAAGGAGCCGCGATGGGCATTTGCCTGGTCGTCTACGGCGTCAGCGACGCGACCATTGCCGAGGTGCTGAACGATCCGCCGTTGGTGTGGAAGGTGGTGGAACGCGAAGACGACACGCCCTACCTCGAGGCGCTCGCCGAGGGCGCGAAGAAGCCGCTGCTCGCGCGGCTGTTCGGCGGTGCGCCGGCCGCGCCCGCACCGCGTGAGCTGGAGCTGAACGAGCACGAGCAGCGGTTCGTGGACCTGGACAAGTCGTGGGACGGGCTCAACGCGTGCCTGCGTGCCCTTCGTCCGGGCACACCCGACTTCTTCGGAGGCGGTCGGGAGATCGGATCGATCGACGTGGGCTACGGGCCCGCGCTCTCCCACGACGCGAAGACGATGGCCGCGATCGCACGCGGCTACCGGGACGTGTCCGAGGCCGATCTCCGGGAGGCGCTCCAGACCGCGGACTTCACGGGCAAGTACCTGGAAGAGACGTGGCGTGCGGGCGGCGAGGAGGCGGTCGAGTACCTCACGGAGAACCTCGTCCAGCTGCAGGACTTCTTCGACCACGTGGAAGAACATTCGCT
>JBGAMH010000335.1:0-3823 GCA_044223135.1 Candidatus Eiseniibacteriota bacterium
GTAGCGGCCGGCGCCCGTGCGGCGCGGCGAACGTCGCGATCGAAAACGACGAATCCCGTGGTAGGCACGGGCCCCCCGCGGCTAACCTGCCGCATCGTCGGCGTGCGCGTGCGCGCCGGCGCGATCCCCCCGAATCGACCTGCCCGGCCGCGAGCCCCTGACGTGAGGAGTGTCCCCATGTCCGAAGCGCCTGCCGTCCCCGGTTCCGCCGCGCCCGATCCGTTCGCACCGTTCAAGGCCGCCCAGCGCCAGGGCTGGTCCCACTTCGGGCCGCTCGCCATGTTCACCGTTCCGGCCGCCGGGCGGCTGGTGCGCTTCGCCGGTATCCGCGCCGGCCAGCGCGTGCTCGACGTGGGCTGCGGCACCGGCGTGGTCGCGGTGACAGCCGCGCGGCAGGGCGCCTCGGTCGTGGGCTCCGACCTCACGCCCGAGTTGCTCGAGCAGGCGCGTCACAACGCCGAGCTCGCCCGGGCGTCGGTCGAATGGCGCGAGGCCGACGTCGAGGCGCTGCCGTTCGGCGACGCGTCGTTCGACGTGGTGGTGAGCCAGTTCGGCCACATGTTCGCGCCGCGTCCGGCCGTGGCGATCGCCCAGATGCTGCGCGTGCTCCGCCCCGGCGGCACGCTGGCGTTCTCGACCTGGCCGCCCGATGCGTTCGTCGGGCGCATGTTCGCGCTGACGAGCCGCTACGCGCCGCCCCCGCCTCCGGGCGCGGCACCGCCCGTGGAGTGGGGCGACCCGGGCATCGTGCGCGAGCGTCTGGGAAGCGCGGTGCGCGACCTGGTGTTCGAGCGCGACCTGATGACGTTCAACGCACTGAGCCCCGAGCACGTGCGCGTCTTCACCGAGCACACCGCGGGCCCGGTGATCCAGCTGGTGGCCAACCTGTCGAAGAACGACCCGGAGAAGCTCGCGGCCTACCGCCGCGAGTACGACGAGCTGGCCGCCCACTACTTCGAACTGAACACGGTGCGGCAGTCGTACCTGATGACCCGGGCCGTGAAGGTGTGAGTCGTGCCCGGAAGGTCGAAGTGCCCGGGGCCTCGTCCGCTGCGGACGGGGCCCCGGTGCGTTCACGACGCGCAGCGGACGCCGGGACTCAGCGCAGGTAGTCGGGCATCCACGGCTCGAGGAGCCGGCGCTGGGCGGGCGCCAGGTGGCGCGCGCCGCGGATGAGCCCCAGGCAGCGCGGGCTGCCGCAGCGGCACTCGAACGGCGACGCCATGTCCCACTCGGTGGTGCAGTAGTGGAACGTCACGCCTTCCCCCTCGGCGATGTCGCGGATCGCGATCACTTCGCGGTCGAGGATGCGCACCGACGGCTCGCAGGCGTGGTCCAGGAACCGCCAGAAGTAGCGGTGCATCAGCTCCAGCTCGTCGTGCGCGCACTCCTGGTCCAGGTGCAGCGTCGCGCCCACCTGCACCGAGTAACGCGTGGCCGTGGGCGTTTCGCGGCCGGTGATCCGGAACAGGTGCGTGTCCCGCGCGATGTCCCGGATGGCGACGAGCCGGCGGTGGTGGTCCTGCACGCGGATGCCCACGAGCTCCGAGTCGCAGCGGATCAGCGTGTCCTGCGGGTGCGTGCGACGCGGCAGCGACTGGAGCTGCGAACTGGCCTGGGCCAAGGGGGCGCCTCCGTGCGTGATTCCGTCCGTGCGGCGCGCCCCTTCACGAACCGAACGATCGCGGGGACGGCGCCAGCTTCGCGCAATGTGCCGTCATCGCGTCGACAGTTCAAGAACAAGATGCAAGACTCGACGACGACGACGCGCTCGACGTGACCGGCGCGCGGGGCCTCGGCTATCCTGCGGCCATGCGCAACGCGGTCATCGCTCTGTACACGCACACCTTCGGCAGCACGCCTCTCGCCATCGAGCGCATCGCCGCCGACGGCTCGCAGCGCACGTACTGGCGCCTCACCGGGGACGGCCGCACCGTCGTGGGCGGCCACGGACCGGACGCCGAGGAGAACCGCGCCTTCCTCGCCTATTCGCGGGCGCTGCGCGGCGCGGACCTCCCGGTGCCGGAGATCTACGCGAGCGACGAGCACCTGGGGATCTGGCTCGAAGAGGATCTCGGCGACACCACGCTGTTCGCCGCGCTCGCGGCGGCCCGCGCGCGCGGCGACGGCGCCTTCCCGGCCGCCGCGCTCGCGAGCTACGAGCGCGTGGTGGAGATGCTGCCGCAGTTCCAGGCCCGCGGCGCGAAGGCGGTCGACTTCTCGCTCGCCTACCCGCGCCCGGCGTTCGACGAGCAGTCGATGCTCTGGGACCTGAGCTACTTCAAGTATCACTTCCTCAAGCTCGCGCACGTGCCGTTCCGCGAGCAGCGGCTGGAGGACGACTTCCGCCGGCTCGTGCAGCACCTGCTCGAGGCGGACACCGGCTACTTCCTGTACCGCGACTTCCAGTCGCGCAACATCATGCTGCGCGACGGCGCGCCGTGGTTCATCGACTACCAGGGCGGCCGGCGGGGCGCGGCGCAGTACGACATCGCCTCGCTGCTCTACGACGCGAAGGCCGACATCCCCGACCCGGTGCGCGCACGGCTGCTCGAACGCTACCTGGACGCGTTCGAGCGCCACGCCGGCGGCGACCGGGAGCGCTTCCGGATCACCTACCCCGGCTACGTGCTCGTGCGCATCATGCAGGCGATGGGCGCCTACGGGTATCGCGGCTTCTTCGAACGCAAGCCACGCTTCCTGGAGAGCGTGCCGTTCGCGGCCCGCAACGTGGCGGGGCTGCTCGAGCGGGGCCTGCCGATCGAGCTGCCCGAGATCGAGCGCGCGTTCCGCCACATCGTGGCCGAGTGGGCGGAGCGCCCGAGCCCGATCGTCGCGCCGCGCGGGCTGCGCGTGCACGTGGCGTCGTTCAGTTACCGCGACGGCGTGCCCGGCGACGCCTCGGGGCACGGCGGCGGCTTCGTGTTCGACTGCCGCTCGCTGTCGAATCCCGGCCGACTGCCGGAGCTGTCGGGCCGCATCGGGCTCGACCCCGCGATCGGCCACTTCCTCGAGGCGCTGCCCGAGACGACCACGTTCTGGCAGCACGTCACCGGCCTCGTCGAGGCGCACGTCGCGAACTTCCGCGCCCGGAACTTCACCGATTTCAGCGTGGCGTTCGGCTGCACCGGCGGCCAGCACCGCTCCGTGTACTTCGCCGACCGGCTCGGGCGCTGGCTGCGCGAGCGCCACCCCGACGTCGCGGTGGACGTGCGCCACACGGCCGAGGCGCGCTGGAAGCTCGCGGGCGACGTCACGCCGACCGTGCCGGGGCCGTCCGCCGGCGCGCTCGCGCGCGAGCGTCTCGTGGACGGGATGATCTTCGCCGCCGGGCTCGGCACGCGGCTCGGCGAGCTGGGTGCGGGAACGCCGAAGGCGCTGATCGAGATCGACGGCGTGACGATGCTGGAGCGCACGGCACGCCGCCTCGTCGAGGCCGGCGCGGGGCGGATCGTGGTGAACGTGCACCACCGGGCCGAGGAGATCGAGCGTTTCCTCGCGACGCACGACCTGGGCGCCGAGGTCGTGGTGAGCCGCGAGCCGGAGCGCCCGCTCGAGACGGGCGGCGGCCTGTGGCACGCGCGCGACGCGTTCCGCCGGCGCGGCCCGCTGCTGCTGCACAACGTGGACGTGATCTGCGACGCGGACTTCCGGGCGCTGCTCGACGCGCACCAGTCGAGCGCCGCGCTCGCGACGCTGGTCGTGCACGCGCGCGAGACCGGGCGCTACCTGCTGTTCGACGACCTCGGCCTGTGCGGCCGGGAGGATCGCTCGCGCGGCGAACGCACCGAGGTGCGCACGCCGCGCGGCGAGGTGCGCGCGC
>JBGAMH010000336.1:0-3817 GCA_044223135.1 Candidatus Eiseniibacteriota bacterium
TGCATCGACGAGCAGCTGGCCGGCGCGTACAGCCGGCGGGCTTCGACCTCGCCCAGGTGGGCGAGCAGGTCCGCCGTGTTCAGCCGCTCCTTCGCGACGAGCGACGCGAGATCGCGCAGCAGGACCGGGCTCGGCACCTGGGTCAGGGCATACGACTTCATGGCGAGACTCACTTCGGGGGCGAGCCTTCGCGGGGCACTTCACTTCATATCACGCGTGTTTTCGGCGGCCGTGCGTGCCCGTGCGCGGCGAAACGCGAGCCGCTGCGACAACTCGCGAGCAAGTCCTCTCGCGAGCGCGTCACGCCGCGGCGCGCACACGCACACGCGCGATTCGTGAGCGCGCCGCGGCGTGCGCCCGCCGGGGCCGCGCCGGGATCGGACCCGAGAATGCGCTTGACGGCCCGGCGCGTGGGTGACCGATCGGACCGACCACGCGGCTGGCCGTCTTCCGGATCCGCCGCGTTCGGGCGTGGGCAGCACGCCGCCCGGCCCTGGCGGCGCTCACCCCTCTGCCGTGCTCCTCGCATCGTCGCCCACCGCGTTCGCGCGCGCGATCCGCGCCAGCACTTCCGCACTGCGGCGGCGCGTGCGGGGGCGCGCCGGATCGTCGAAGTCCACCGCGTACAGCCCGAACGCGCCGTGGAAGCCCTCGGCCCACTCGAAGTTGTCGAGCAGCGACCAGTGCAGGTAGCCGCGCACGTCGGCGCCGCGCGCGATCGCACGGTGCATCGCGGTGGCGAAGTCCACGATTGCGCGCGGGCGGAACGCGTCCTTCGCGTCGGCCACGCCGTTCTCGGTGACCAGGATCGGCTTGCCGAACCGCGCCACGCTCCCGAGCGCGCGCTCGAAGCCCTCGGGCCAGATCTCCCAGCCCAGGTCGTTCACCGGCGCGCCGCGCCGCGTCACGTGCGGCACCGGGCCCAGGCCGCTCACCATCCAGCGCGTGTAGTAGTTGAGCCCGAACCAGTCGAGCGTGTCCTCGAGGCCCGGCACGTCGCGCTTCACCGGCGCCACGCCGGGAATCGACAGGTCGAGCCGGCCCGTCACCGCCGCTTCCTCGACGGCCTCGTTGAACACGCGGCGCTCGACGTTCGCGCGGATCACGTCGACCGGGTTCCACGGCTGCCGCGGTTCCAGCTGCACGTGGTGCTTCGCGAATCCCACCGTGGCCGCGCGGCCGTCGCCGTCGGCGTCGACGCGGTCGTCCTCGTGCAGCGCCCGGTACGCGCGGCCGTGCGCCTCGAGCAGGTGCCCCATCACGATCAGGGCGCGCGCGTCGTCCTTCACCGCCGGCGGCCAGACGCCTTCGGAGTAGGAGCGAAACGCGTACACCTCGGGCTCGTTCACGGTGCACCACCAGTCCACCTCGGCGCCGAACTCGCGCGCGCAGAAGCGCACGTGCGCCTCGAAGTGGTCCAGCGTCGCGCGGTTCTCCCAGCCGCCGGCGTCCGCGATCCACAGCGGGTTCGTGAAGTGGTGGAGCGTCACCACCGGCGTGAGGCCGTGGCGCCTCAGCGACGCGAGCACCGCGTGGTAGTGCGCGATCGCGCCGTCGTCGCGGCGGCCCTTCTCGGGCTCGATGCGGCTCCACTCGAACGACAGCCGGTGGGCGCCATGGCCGTCGGCCGCCGCGAGTGCGAAGTCGTCGTCGAACCGCTCGTGGTGCCGGCACGCGTCGCCGCTGCCACGTCCGCCGCGGATGCGGCCCGGCAACTGCTCGAAGCGCCACCAGTCGTTGCGCGTGTTGCCGCCCTCCACCTGGTGCGCGGCGGTGGCGGCGCCCCACAGGAAGCCCTCGGGAAATCGCAGCGGATCCATGGCGCGCAGGCTAGCCGCGCCGCGCGTGCGGGCCAAGCGCCGCGCGCGTTCCCGCCGCCGCCCATGGCCGCGAGCCGGCTGGCGCAACGCCGGGCCTGCCGTTAGCGTGCGGCTCCCATGTCTTCGCCATCGCCCGGCGGCGCGCTGTCGACCTCGTTCCGCGCCCTGCGTCATCGCAACTTCCGGCTCTACTGGACCGGGCAGCTCGTCTCGCTGATCGGCAGCTGGATGCAGAGCGTGGCGCAGAGCTGGCTCATGCACCGGCTCACGCACTCCGCGTTCATGCTGGGCCTGCTCGGCTTCGCGCAGTTCGTGCCCGTGCTGCTGCTGGCGCTGCCCGCCGGCGTGCTCGTGGATCGCGTCGACCGCCGCCGGCTGCTGCTGACCACGCAGACGCTGATGCTGGTGCAGGCCACCGTGCTCGCGCTGCTCGTCACCACCGGCACGGTGCAGCCGTGGATGGTGCTGGCGCTGGCGTTCGTCTACGGCTGCGTGAACGCGTTCGACCTGCCGGCACGCCAGTCGTTCGTGATCGAGATGGTGGGCCGCGAGGACCTGCCGAACGGCATCGCGCTCAACTCGGCCGCGTTCAACACCGCGCGCATCGCCGGGCCCGCCGTGGCCGGCATCCTCGTGGCCGTGGTCGGCGAGCAGGGCTGCTTCTGGATCAACGCCGCGTCGTTCCTGGCCGTGATCGCCGGGCTCGTGCGCATGCGGCTGCCCGCCCGCGAGTCCGTGGCGGCGCAGCCCGTGGTGTCGACACTGCGCGAGGGCCTGCACTACGTGTGGAACTCCGGCCCGATCCGCACGCTGCTGGTGCTGCTCGCGTGCACGACCGCGATCGGATTCCAGTACAGCACGCTGCTGCCCGTGTACGCGCGCGACCTGCTGCACCGCGGCCCGGGCACGTACGGCCTGCTGCTGGCCGCGTTCGGGGCCGGCTCGCTGGTGGCCGCGCTGCGCATGACGCAGCGCCTGGATCGCTGGGCGTTGCGACGCAACCTGCTCGTGGGGCTCACCATCGCGGGCATCGGCATGGCGACGTTCGCGTGGTCGCGCTGGCTGCCGCTGTCGGTGTTCGCGGGTTTCGCCGCCGGGTACGGGATGATCCTGTACGTGTCGAGCACGAACACGCTCGTGCAGCTCACCACCAGCGACGAATACCGCGGCCGCGTGATGGGCTTCTACACGCTGATGTTCGTGGGTACGGCGCCGCTCGGCGCGCTCGCGGTGGGCACCATCGCGCAGCGCTGGAGCGCGCCGGTGGCCACGTCGGTCGGATCGCTGGCGCTGCTCGGCGGTGCGCTGTGGGTGGCCGCGCGGCTGCGCGAGATCGCGGCACGCGAGGCCGCCGTCACGGGCGATCCGGGCGCGGAGCCCGTGGGCTGACCGCGCACCGCGCGCGCGGCGAAGCGGCTCACACCGCCGCGAACAGCCGGCGCACGCCGCGATGGCTGTGGATCACCGGAAGCGAAACGAGCGCGGTGCCGAACAGCCGGGTGCGCGGCAGTCGCGGGCGGCGCGCACCCCACGGGAAGTCGGGATCGCGGCGCGCGTGCCGGAGCGACGCCAGCGCCCACAGCGCAGGCCACAGGCAGAAGACGCGATAGCGCAGTGCGCGAGCCGGCACGCGCTCCAGGTAGTCGGGCACGCGGGCGAGCGCCGCGCGCGCCAGCGCTTCGAGCCGGGCCGACAGCGCGCGCACTTCCGGCCGGTCGCGCTGCACCAGTTCCGCGGGCGTGACACCCGCCTCCGCGAGCCACTCGGCCGGCAGGTAGCAGCGGCCGCGGCGCAGGTCGCGCGGCCAGTCGAGAAGGATGTTCGTGAGCTGGAGCGCTTCGCCCACCACCGGCGCGAGCGCCAGCCGGGCCTCCGAGGCGGTGCTCCCGTCGCGGGCGAGCGGCTCGAACAGGCGCGTCAGCATCACACCCACGCAGCCCGCCACGACCCAGCAGTAGTCGTGCAGTTCGGCCTCCGTGTCGAGGTAGGGGACCGAT
>JBGAMH010000337.1:0-3817 GCA_044223135.1 Candidatus Eiseniibacteriota bacterium
GCGCCGGGCGCGCGCACGGGTGCACGGCGGCCGGAACGAAGCGAGCGGCGGAGGCTTCCCTCCGCCGCTCGTGCGTTCGCCCCCCGGTCGCGATCGGCTCACCAGCCGGCCTTGCCTCCCACCGCGCCGTACTTCGAGAAGTGCCGCAACGACGACGTCACGCGATCGGCGGAGCCTTCACCGGCGAGCAGGTACCACTTGCCCGTGCCCGGATCGAACCACACCATTCCGGGGTCGGTGGCGTTCGTGCCGCGCGTGTCGATTTCGAGCGTCACGGGACGCGAGAAGCTGTTCGCCACGCCCGAGATCTCGAGGTCGCACTGCGCGACGTTCGGATCGGGCACCCGGATCGTCACGGTGGCGAGGCCGTCCCACGCGCCTTCGGGGACGCGCACGGTGAAGCGGCCGACCCGGGCCACGCCGCCGGTGGCGCCGTTGACCGGCACCATCACGCTGGTGCGCGTGTCGCCGTTCGGCGGCGCGCCCCCCAGCAGGGTCACCGTGACCTTGCCGACGGTCGACAGCAGCATGGCCGGCGCATCGAGCACGGCGTTGACCGTGCGGTTGAGCAGCTTGCCGGTCTGCGAAAGCGTTCCGGACAGCAGCCCGCCCGCCGCATCCGCCCCCGAGTACGTGAACGCGGAGAGGCAGACCAGGGCGATGAACGGGGCGAAAGCACGGCGCAAGCGTGGGCGCATGTCGTGGACTCCGAGGGATTCGAGGATCGCGAACGTGCGGCGCGTCGCGAAGGCGCACGGCCTTCATGCTCCGCATGGAGCACGCCGCGTTCCACGCGACACCCGCGATGCGCCGCAGCAGCTTGGCGAAAGACGCGACGCGCCCGGCGATGCATCGTGAACGACGCGGTCGTGCAGGGTGGGGCGATGCGCCCGGTGATCCCGCGCACTCACGCGCGCGGGCGGGGCTTTGCGTCACCGCGACGTGCGCGGGCCGCCCTCGAGCTCGATCTCCTGGTCCTTCGTCAGCCGCTCGCCCGGCGCGGGGCGCTGCGACACGACCGACGCCGCGGCCGGCGCGCCTTCGCGAACGCGCACCCGCAATCCCAGGGCCTCCAGTTCGCGGCGCACCACCGCGAGGTCGCGACCCACGAGCGTGGGCATCACCCAGCCGTCGTCGGTGGCGCCCGACGAGATCAGCAGCGCCACGCTCGTGCCGCGCGACAGGAGCGCGTCGGCCGGGGGATCGGTGGCCATCACCATGCCCTCGGCGACGTCGTCCGAAGGCGCCCGCGTGACGTTGCCGGCCACGAGCCCGGCACGCGCCAGTTCGACGTCGGCCGTGCGTCGCGACACGCCGGCCAGGTCGGGCACCGAGCTGTTCTCCTCGCCCATGCTCACCACCACCATCACGCGGCGCTGACCGCGCACGGGCGTACCCTGGGCCGGGTCCTGCGACAGGATGAAGCCGTTCGGCACGCCGGGATCGAACCGCTCGCCGGCGCGCGACAGCTGCAGCCCCGTCGGCGCGAGCGCGCGCTCGGCCTGCTCCACGGTCAGGTTCGCCAGGTCGGGCACCAGCACCTCGCCCGGCCCGTGCACCAGCCGCGGCATCACGACCGCGTTGAACGCCCACAGGCCCGCGACGAACGCCACCGCGGCCACCGCCACCATCCCGAGCAGCGCGCGCAGTCCGCGCCCCGCCGCCGGGCGCTCGGGCGAGGGGTCGGGTGCCGCGGCGCGATCGGGCGCCTCGACCGGCGGGCGCTCGTGCCCGGGCCGCGGCGGCAGCCAGTGCACGCGCGGCACGGGGCGAGGCGCGACGAACGGCGAGCGGGGCGCACCGGCGCGCCAGGCCACGTCGTCCTTCCGTTCGCCGCCGTCGCTCACGACTTCTTCCGCATCCTCGCGGCGAACGCGCCGTCGCATCCGTGCACGTGCGGCAGCACGCGGACGTAGCCCTCGGGCGTCACCACGGCGTCGGGCACCAGGCCCTGCGCGCTCTCGAGCACGAACTGCGGGTTCTCCTCGAGGAAGCGCTGCACCACCTGCTCGTTCTCCTCGGGCTCGAACGTGCACACGCTGTACACGAGCAGGCCGCCCGGCCGCAGCCGGCGCCCGCCCGACGAGAGCAGTTCCAGCTGCACGTGCGCGAGCTCGCCCACCACGCCCTCGCCCTTGCGCCAGCGCGCGTCGGCGCGACGGCCGAGCACGCCGAGCCCGGAGCACGGCGCATCCACGAGCACGCGGTCGAACGGCATCGGGAACACGTACGTGTGCCCGTCGCCGTGCACGACGTGGATGCTGTGCATGCCCAGGCGCGCGATCGTGGCTTCCAGCGCCGCCACGCGATGCGGGTCGCGCTCCATCGCCCACACCTCGCCCTCGTCCCGGATCAGCTCGGCCAGGTGCGTGCTCTTGCCGCCGGGCGCGGCGCACAGGTCGAGCAGCCGCTCGTGCGGCTGCGGGTCGACCAGGCGGCCGACGAGCGATTCGCTCTCGTCCTGCGCCGTGCACCAGCCTTCGCGGAACGCGGCCAGCGCCCCGGGCGCGTGGTGCCCCTCGACCCACACCAGGTCGGGAGACAGCGTGGCCGGACGCGCGTCGACGCCCTCCTTCGCGAGCCGCTCGATCAGTTCCTCACGCGTGCCGCGCAGCGCGTTCACCCGAAGGCCCACGGGCACGGGGCGGTTGTCGGCCGACAGCAGCGCACGCGTGGCATTGGGGCCGAAGCGCGCGAGCCAGCGTTCCACCAGCCACAGCGGGTGCGAACCCCACACCGACAGCGACTCGGCATCGTCGCCTTCGGGCCACTGCACCGCGTCCTTCTCCTCGGCGAGCCGGCGCAGCACGCTGTTCACGAGCCCCGCGGCGCCGGGATGCGCCCCCAGGTGCGCGAGCTTGACCGACTCGTCCACCGCCGCGTGCGCGGGCACGCGGTCCAGGAACAGGATCTGGTACGCGCCCAGTCGCAGCACGTTGCGGATCCACGGGTGCGTGTTCTCGAGGCCCATGTGCACGCGCTGCGACAGCGCCCAGTCCAGGCGCGCGCGCCAGCGCAGCGTGCCCTTCACGAGCTCGTGCAGCAGCGCACGGTCGCGCGGATCGGCGGCGCCACGGGCGTGCGCGCCGTCGAGCAGTCGGTCGCTGAACGCGCCGCGCACTTCGACGGCGAACAGGATGCGCAGCGCCGCCTCGCGCGGATCGGCCGGCAGCGCCGGTGCGCTCGCGTCGTCGTCGATGCTGGCGGCCGGGCGCGAACCCGGGCCGAACGAGGCCGCGGTCCGGATCGGATCGCGCGCGCGCTTGGGCCACTCGGACGGCTTGCCGTCGCGGCGCCAGCGGACGGGCGTGCGGTTCTCGTACACCGGCCGCGACCGGTTCACGGCGCGACTCGGGTCGAAGTGAGCGTCGGTCACGTCGGGCGCGCTGGACGGCGCGTCATCGGGACGGCGGAACCGCGGACGATCGGAGCCACCCCCGCCGAACGGACTGCGCGGGCCCGCACCCCCCTCGCGCGGCGGACGCGGCGTCCACTCCCGACGCGGCGCGCCTTCGCCGCGGGGACGGAAACCGCCCTCGCGCGGTGCACCTTCCCCGCGCGGACGGAAACCGCCTTCGCGCGGAGGGCGCGGCGTGTATTCGCGACGCGGCGCACCCTCGCTGCGCGGACGGAAGCCGCCCTCGCGCGGCGCGCCCTCGCTGCGCGGGCGGAAGCCGCCCTCGCGCGGGGGGCGCGGCGTGTACTCGCGACGCGGCGCGCCTTCGCTGCGCGGACGGAATCCGCCCTCACGCGGAGCGCCCTCGCTGCGCGGACGGAATCCGCCCTCACGCGGAGCGCCCTCGCTGCGCGGACGGAA
>JBGAMH010000022.1:0-28875 GCA_044223135.1 Candidatus Eiseniibacteriota bacterium
CCCTCGCCGAACGCGGCGCTGTCGGTGACGCGCCGCACGCCCACGCGCCACGGCGCGCCACCGTCGGCCACGGCGCTCCCGCGTTCCAGCCGCACGGCCTGCGCACCCGCTCGCGTGGTGACGCCGGCGCGCGCGCACGCGAACAGCAGCGCGTCGAGCACGGTCTGCGCGTCGTCCGACACGGGGAAGTACTTGCCCGTCTCCTCCAGCTTCAGCTCCACGCCCATCGCGGCGAACCACTCGCGCGTCTCCTCGGACGGGAACGCGCGCAGGATGCGGGCGATCACGTGGCGCGAACCGCCGTGGTAGTCGGTGGGCTCCACGGTGCGGTGCGTCACGTTGCAGCGCGTGCCGCCGCTCATCAGGATCTTCAGCCCCACTCGCGGGTGCGCGTTCAGCAACGTGACGCGCGCACCGGCCTCGCCGGCGCGGATGGCCGCGGTCATACCCGCGGCGCCGGCTCCGATCACGATCACACGTCGGTCGCTCATGCCCGCACATTAGGCATCCGCGACCCGGCGCGCGAATACGCCCCGCATGCCGCTCCGTTCCGGGGCGCGAGGCGGGCGGCCCGCCCCGGGCCCGTCCACGGCCATCGGATCGGACCGGACGCACCGGGCGGGGGCGTCGCGCGATCCCCGGGGGCCTCGGGCTGCCATTGCACCGTGGGCCGTCGGGGCGGGACGCTCGCGGACCCCCGGAACGAGCGGGTGAACTCGTCGCCGTCCCGGGCGTCCGCTCCCGGCCCGACCCCGAGCCCGTCGCGCCCGGAGAAAGCCGGTTGACGCCCCAGTTCTCCGCCCGGAGTATGTGCGTCCCCGACGTCACTCCTCCTCCCGAGCGAACTCACGAATCCCCACAGGACATGGCCGCCCGGAAAGGGAGCCCCATGGCTGCTGCGACCCGTCCCTCGAGCAGCGATCCGACGGCGCGTGCCTCCACAGGTATCGGAGGCCTCGACGACGTGCTGGGCGGTGGCGTCACCGCAGGTCGTCTGTACCTCGTCGAGGGCGTGCCGGGCTCCGGCAAGACGACGCTCGCGCTCCAGTTCCTCATCGAGGGCGCGCGGCTCGGCGAGCCCGTGCTCTACGTCACCTTGTCCGAGACGACGGACGAGTTGTCGGGCATCGCCCAGTCGCATGGCTGGTCACTCGACGGCATCACGATCCGCGAACTGGTGCCCTCGGAAGAGAGCCTGAACGCGGAGGGCCAGTACACGATGTTCCACCCGTCCGAGGTGGAGCTGGGCGACACCACGAAGACCATGCTGTCGGATGTCGAACAACTGAAGCCGGCCCGGGTCGTGTTCGACTCCCTGTCGGAGTTGCGATTGCTCGCGGGGAATCCGCTTCGCTATCGAAGGCAGATCCTCGCGCTGAAGCAGTTCTTCAGCGGTCGCAATTGCACCGTCCTCCTGCTCGACGACATGACGGGCTCCCGCCAGGACCAGCAGGTGCAGAGCATCGCCCACGGCATCCTGCGGCTGGAGCAGCTCTACCCGCAGTACGGGGCGGAGCGGCGGCGGCTGATCGTGCTCAAGCTCCGCGGCCTGAGCTTCCGGGGTGGCTACCACGACTACGTCATCCGACGGGGCGGCATCGAGGTGTACCCGCGCCTGGCCGCGAGCGAATACCGCGGCACGCCGTGCATGGACACGCTCTCGAGCGGCATCGCCGAGATGGACAAGCTGCTGGGCGGCGGCATCGAACGAGGCACGAGCACGCTGATCGTGGGCGCCGCCGGCACCGGCAAGTCCTCCCTCACGACCCAGTTCGTCGTCCAGGCCGCCGAACGCGGAGCCCAGGCGGCCATGTTCGTCTTCGACGAGAGCATGGCGACCCTGCTCGCGCGCAGCGCGGGCCTGGGGATCGAGCTCGAGAAGCACGTGCGCTCGGGGCGCGTGACCGTCCAGCCCGTGGACCCGGCCGAGATGTCGCCGGGCGAGTTCGCACAACGGATTCGTCGCGCGGTGCTGGAAACCCGGGCGGCGGTCGTCGTGATCGACAGCCTCAACGGGTACCTGAACGCCATGCCGGAGGAGCGCTTCCTCATCATCCAGCTCCACGAGCTGCTCTCGTTTCTCGGCCAGGCCGGCGTCGCCACGATCCTCGTGGGAGCGCACCAGGGGCTGATCGGTGGCCAGATGCTGACGCCGGTGGATGCCAGCTACCTCGCCGACGCGGTGATCCTGATGCGCTACTTCGAGGCGCAGGGCGAGGTGCGGCAGGCGATCTCCGTACTCAAGAAGCGCGGCGGAGCGCACGAGCGCACGATCCGTGAGTTCCGGCTCGAATCCACGGGGATCCACGTGGGACTGCCGCTGCGGGAGTTCCGCGGCATCCTCACGGGAGTGCCGCAGTACGACAAGCCCGGGGCATCGGGCGGGGCGGACACCTGATGATCCCGCATCCGGGCGCGGACCTCGAGCTGTGCGTGCTGATGATGGCGCCGACGCCCCGGGACGGGCGCCTGGCGGAGTCGATCCTCACCAAGGCCGGTGTGGCGTGCCTGAACTGCGCGAGCATGGACGAGTTGCGCGGCCTTCTCGATGCGAACGTCGGGGCCGTGCTGATTCCCGAAGAGGCCGTGCTGCCGATCGGCAAGAGCCGGCTGACCCGGTGGGTCAACGCGCAACCTCCCTGGTCGGACCTGCCGATCCTGATGCTCGCGCGCCCGGGCGCCGATTCCGCGATCGTCGCGCAGGCGATGGATTCGCTGCAGAACGTCACGGTGCTGGAGCGTCCGATGCGCATCGCGGCGCTCGTGAGCGCCGCCCGGAGCGCGCTGCGCGCACGCCGGCGCCAGTACCAGATCCGGGAGTACCTCGCCGAGCGAGAGCGGGCCGAGCTGGAACTTCGGGCGAACGACCGCCGCAAGGACGAGTTCCTCGCGGTGCTCGCACACGAGCTTCGGAATCCGCTGGCCCCGATCCGGAACTCGCTCCACGTGATGAGGCTCGCGGCCGGGGAGGATCCGGTCGCCGTCGGCGTGGGCGAGATGATGGACCGCCAGGTCGGCCACATGGTGCGTCTCGTGGACGATCTGCTCGAGGTCTCGCGCATCACGCGCGGCAAGATCGAGCTGCGCCGCGAGCGTGTCGACGTGGCGACCGTGGTCCGCAGCGCGGTCGAAGCCAGCCTGCCTCACATCACGGCCGCCGGGCATCGTTTCCACGTCACGACTCCCGACGAGCCCGTCGAGATCGACGCCGATCCCGTGCGCCTGGCCCAGATCCTCGCGAACCTGCTGAACAACGCCGCCAAGTACACGCCGGAAGCCGGCGAGATCTGGCTGACGGTGTCGCGCGAGCGGGACCGCCTCGACATCTCGGTCCGGGACACCGGTGTCGGCATCCCGCCGGACATGCTCGGCAGCGTGTTCGAGCTGTTCACGCAGATCGGCGGCACTACGGATCGCTCGAAGGGAGGGCTCGGGATCGGCCTGACGCTCGTGAAGAGCCTGGTGAGCCTGCACGGTGGCAGCATCGAGGCGAGGAGCGACGGGCTCGGCCGGGGCAGCGAGTTCATCGTGAGACTTCCGATCGGCAGCGGGCCGGGCACCCTTCCCGCCGTGACGCCGAAGCCGGCGCCCACGGCGAGCCTCGCCGCGAGACGCGTTCTCGTCGTGGACGACAACCGGGATTCGGCGGAGAGCCTGGGGATCCTGTTGCAGCGCAAGGGTGCCGAGGTCCGGGTCGAGTACTCCGGCCAGGACGCGCTGGCCGCCCTCGACGACTTCCGCCCCGAGGTGGTCCTGCTCGACATCGGCATGCCGGACATGGACGGCCACGAAGTCGCGGAACGCATCCGCCAGCGGCGCGAGTACGACCACATCCTGCTGATCGCCCTCACCGGTTGGGGGCAGCGAAGCGATCGGGAGCGATCGAAGGCGGTCGGGTTCGATCAACACCTGATCAAGCCGGTGGACCTCGACGCGCTGAGGCGGCTTCTCCCGCCGATCGACGACGGCTCGAAGGGCTGACGGGGCGAGCGAAGCCCGGCCGCTCAGCCTTCGACGCGATTGCGCCCGCTGGCCTTCGCGCGGTAGAGCGCGGCGTCGGCCTTGCCGAGCAGCGCCTGGCCGTCGGGCCCGTCCTCGGGGAACGTCGAGACGCCCAGGCTCACGGTGACGGCGCCGTTCGGCTGCGAGTCCCGGTGCTCGAACGGGAACTCCGCGACGGCGCGGCGGATGAGCTGCGCGTGCTGCCGCGCGGCGATGCGGTCGGCGTCGGGAATCAGCACCACGAACTCCTCGCCGCCGTAGCGGGCGCACAGGTGCCCGGAGCGGCCGTGGTCCAGCAGGATGCGCGCGACGCCGCGGAGCACGTCGTCCCCGGCCAGGTGGCCGTTGTGATCGTTGTAGTTCTTGAAGTGGTCGACGTCGATGAGCACGACCGAGAACGGGCCGCCGTGTCGCACGGCGCGACTGATCTCGGTGTCCATGGCCTCGCGCAGCAGCCGGCGGTTCGGCAGGCCGGTGAGCCAGTCGCGGTCGGCCATCTGCTTGAGGCTCGCGTTCAGGCGCTCGAGTTCGCGTGCGTACATCTCGAGCTGGCTCGCGAGCAGGCGGTTGCGCGCCTGCAGCACGAGCTTGTCGTTCGCGCGTTCGACGAGCGCGGAGATGAGGATCAGGTCCTCGAACGGCTTCACCAGGAAGTCGTACGCGCCGCCGCGCAGCGCGGCGGTGGCGACCTCGAGCGACGCCTGGCTGGTCATCACCGCCACGAGCGTCTCGGGCTCGATGGCCTTGATCTCGCGCAGCAGGTCGAGCCCGCTCTTCCCGGGCATCACGACGTCGGTGATCACGATGGGGAACGGCCGCGCGCGGAACGCCGCGAGGGCCTCTTCGGCGCTGGCCGCCTCGGCCGCCTCGTGCCCATCGAGCCGCAGCACCTGGGCGATCACGCCGCGAATCGTGGGCTCGTCGTCGACGACAAGGATGCGCAGCGTATCCGTCGCATCGCCCGCGGGTGACCGGAGCGACGGCGCAGCGGAATCCGGCGGGGTCGATCCCGAACCGGGATGCGTGCCCGTCTGTTCGGTCGGAGTTTCCGGTGCGCTCATGGATGGGACCCGACGGTGGTGACCGAGGCGAGACGAGGTGCGAGGAGCACTCCGCCGTTCGCTCCGGTATCGGCCGCAACGATCGAGAGATGCACGCCTTCGAGCGCCCGAAGCGCAGCGGACGGGAGCACCGGGCGTTCCGGTCGCCGCCAGACCCGTGAGCACATTGCAGACTGCAATCGAACCCGCCCTGGGCAACGAACGAAGCGCCTGACGATGCTCCCCAGCCACGAATGGGGAACGCTCCCGGCGAAGCCGGGGCGCGGTCCCGGCAGCGCACGCCCCCCAGGACACCCGACCATGCGGGGCAACGAACGAAGGTCGTGCTCGGACCCGTGAGAACCGCTCAGGCGGCGCGCTCGTCCACCTGCTGCACCGGCTCGGGTGCCCACTGCAGCAACGCGCTCTTCAGCGCCTTCGGATGCACGGGCTTGCTCACGTAGTCGTCCATGCCCGCGGCCAGGCAGCGGTCGCGATCACCCTGCATCGCGTTCGCGGTCATCGCCACGATCGGCGTGCGGCGGGAGTTCAGGTGCTCGAGCCGGCGCGCGAGGGCGGTCGCCTCGTAACCGTCCATCTCGGGCATCTGGCAGTCCATGAACACGACGTCGTAGGGCAGCCGCTGCAGCATTTCGACCGCCTCGCGCCCGTTGGCGGCGGTGTCCACGCGGCAGCCGAGTTTCTCCAGCACGCGGCGCGCGACCGTCAGGTTCACCGAGTTGTCGTCCACCACGAGCACGCGGCGCGGCGTGGGCAGGCTCGTCAGCCCTCCCGGCGTCGGGGCGGCGGCGCCACGCTCGCCTTCGGCCATGGGTTCGTACTCGCGGCCTTCACGTCGGGCGCTGCACACCGCCGGCAACTCGGTGTGGAGCGCCGAGTAGCGCACCGGCTTGGCCAGCACGCCGTCGAATCCGCGCTCGCGCAGGGCGGGCACGTTCATGCGACGCCCGCGCGCCACCAGCAGCAACATCGCGAAGCCAGCGCCGCCGGATTCCCGGCGCAGAGCCTCACCCAGTTCGTCGCCGTGCTCGCCCGACAACTCGTGGTCCACCAGCACCACGTCGATCGGCCGACCGTGCTCCCGCGCCGCACGCGCACGCGCGAACGCCTCGGCGCCGTTGCGGGCCACGTCCACGCTCCAGCCCAGCGTCGCCAGGTCCTCGCACAGCGCGTCGCTCGACGGCTCGTGATCGTCCACCACGAGCACCCGTCCGACGGTGGCGCGCAACTCGGCAGCCGGCTCGCCGTCTTCGGCGAGCGGCAGCCGCAGCGTCACCCGGAACACCGACCCGCGTCCCACTTCGCTGGTGGCGGTCACGTCGCCGCCCATCAGGCCCGCCAGCTGGCGCGCGATCGCCAGGCCCAACCCGGTGCCGCCGAACTTGCGCGTGGTCGACGCGTCGGCCTGCTGGAAACGCTCGAACAACAGCGGCAGCTTCTCGGGCGGAATGCCGATGCCGGTGTCCTCCACGTCGATGCGCAGCCCGGCCACACCGTCGCCCGCGCTGGTGGCTCGCACGTCGAGTCGCACGTGACCGGTCTCGGTGAACTTGAGCGCGTTGCCCGCGAGGTTCAGGAGGATCTGGCGGATGCGACCGGGATCGCCCACCAGCCGCCGCGGGACGTCCGGATGGAAGTGCACCACCAGCTCCACGCCGCGCTCGGCCACGCGCACGGCGAGCAGGTCGGCGACCTCGTCCAGCAGCATGCGCAGGTCGAACGGGATGGGCTCCATGTCCAGCTTGCCCGCCTCGATCTTCGAGAAGTCCAGGATGTCGTTGATGATCTGCAGCAGGGCGTCGGCCGAGGAACGGGCGGTATCGCCGTACTCGCGCTGCTCGCGCGTGAGCGGCGTGTCCAGCAGCAGCCCGATCATCCCGATCACGCCGTTCATCGGCGTGCGGATCTCGTGGCTCATCGTGGCCAGGAAGTCGCTCTTGGCACGATTCGCGGCCTCGGCGGCGTTGCGCGCGGCGACCAGCTCCATCTCCGCCAGCTTGCCCACGGTGTTGTCGCGCACGATCAGCAGCACCTCGCCCGGGCTCGTGCGCGTGACGCGGGCTTCGTAGTGACGCACCTCGCCGTCCATGCGCGCGAGGTCGTACTCGAACGGAACGGCCTGCCCCTTCAGCGTGGCCTCCGCGATGGCGGCCTCGAGCTGTTCCGCGAGGAAGCTCGGCAGGATGTCCGTGTAGCGGTGCCCCAGGAACAGCTGTGGCGGCATCGCCAGATCCGCGGCATTCGGAGCCTGGAAGTTCGTGAACCGCCCCGCGTCGTCGAGCTGAAACATCAGGTCCGGGAGCGCGGTGAGGATCGCGTGCGACTTCGCCTGCGCCGCCGCGAGCTCCTCCGAACGCTGATCGAGCCGGTCCGCCTGGGTGTTGAACGCACGCACCAGGTCGCCCAGCTCGTCGTCGGTCTGCACGTGCGCCCGCGCCGACAGTTCGCCCGCGGCGCGCCGCATGATCGCCTCGCTCAGGTCGTGCACCGGCCACAGGACGAGGCGGCTCACGAGCCCCGCGTTCAGCGCACCCAGCACGCCCAGCACGACCACCAGCGCCAGCAGCAGCATGATCTTGTACTCGCGCAGCTGCGCGAACAGCGATGCTCCGTCGGCGTGCAGCATCACCGCCGCCGGCACCATGCGTGCGCCGTACTCCGAACCTCCGGGCACCAGCACCGGCGCGCTGAAGTCCAGCGTGCCACCGTCGTGATGGTGCAGGTCCTCGTGCCGCTGGCCGGTCTTCAGCACGCGATCGATGTCGTCCTCGATGGTGCCGCGGTCCGGCAGCGAATCCAGCGACACCCCGATCCAGTGCAGGTTCGTGCACGCGACCACGCGGCGGTCGTCGCCCCGCACGACGACGATGAGGTCCACCCACGGCTCGGCGCCGATCGACGACACGTAGCGCTGCACGTTCTCCGGGCTCATGCCCGTCTCGGCGGCGTAGCCGATGGTATTGAGCACCTGCGTGCCCTGCCGGCGTGCCACGTCCACCACCAGGTGCGTGGTGAACGCGCCCACGGCCCACGTGAGCAGGCCGGCGAGCACCATGCCCATGGCGAACATGGGCAGCAGGAACCGCACGCCCAGGCGGCTGTAGGCCCGCGGGCTCACTGCGGCGCCCTCAGCGCGGCACGCAGGGCGGTGACGTCCACCAGGGGACCGACCGGGGGAATCGAGTCCAGCGCGCCGGCCTCCCGCAGCGCCACGCCGGCGTCGAGCAGGGAGCGCGCCACCGCCCCGTCGGGCTTCAACAGCTGCTCCTGCTCGGACATCACATAGGGCCGGATCCCGGCCATGGACCGTTCGAGCTCGCCCGGCGTGATCCGTTCTCGCTTCGCGATCGCCGCCATCACCTCCTCGCGGTGGTTCGCGAAGTAGTCCTCCGCCCGCTTCAGCGCCCGCAGGATCGCGGCCGCCTGCCGCTCGTGGCGCTCGAGGAACGTCGAGTCCATCACGAGCACGTCCAGGATGGCGCCGGGCGCGCGCGAGGAATCGAAGAGCCGGCGCCAGCGCGTGCTGTCGGCGAGCAGCTCCACCGACATCGGCGGGTAGGTCTCCGCCGCCACCACGCGGCCTTTCGTGAGCGCACGCGGCACGTCGCTCTGCGACATCCCCACCACCTCGACGTCGCGCAGCCGCAGGCCTGCGGACGCGAGCGCGTGGTGCACGGCCACGACGTCGAGCGATGCGGGCTCGAGCGCGATCCGCTTGCCACGCAACGCCCCGATCGAGCCGATGCGGCGGTCGGCCAGCAGCACGTCGGCGCCGTTCGAGGCGTCGAACACCATCACGATGCGCGGCGATCGCGCGCCGCTCGTGTGCGCGAAGATCACCTCGGCGTTGGAGCCGCACCACACGTCGAGCTGGCCACGTTCGTAGGACCGCCGCGTGTCGCCGGTGGAGAACTGCTCCACCAGGTGCACGTGCAGGCCCTCGTCGTCGAAGTAGCCCTGTTCCTGCGCGACGTGAACGAGCTGGTAGCCCGGCCACGGCGACACGCCGAGGGAGACACGCGACTTCTCGCGTGGAGCACAGGCGGATGCCAGCAGCACACCGATCAGGGCGAGGGTGCTGGCGGCGGCGACGACGGGCGAACGCATGCGGAATCTCCGGACTCGGGCGAAGGCGCACGGGCGCGGCCCCGGCCGCCTGGCCCGGCGCGTGGAGTCTCGGCGAACCGGCCCGGGGATTGAGCCTCCACGCGGCGGCACGCGCGGGTCCGAGAGCGCAAGTGCCGGTCGACACGCGCGCGGCGGCCGGCACGGCCCGCCGGGCTGTTCTCGCGCCGCGTCCCGTCGCCCGGCGGTGTCCCACGAGAGAAGGTCGCACCGGCTCCGGTCGTCCGTCGTGCCGCGCTCCGCACTCGGCCATTGCCCGGAGCGTCGGCAGTCTCTACCGTCGGCCCGTTCTGATCGCCTGTCGTGGCCTCGCGTCGCGACCGTCGCATCCACCGCCCTGAGGTTGCTCATGGCCACCGCCACCGGACCCGCCCCTCCCGCGCAGGACTCGCGCGGGGCCGTTCCCGCCGAGATTCCCCCGCTCCCCGCCGACGCCACGCCCGAGCAGAAGGACCTGCACTGGTACACGCACGTCTACCAGGGCGACCGGATGCCCCAGCTCACGCTTCGCGCGGTGCTGATGGGCGGCTTCCTCGGCATGCTGATGTCGGTGTCGAACCTGTACACGACGCTCAAGGTGGGCTGGTCGTTCGGCGTGGCGATCACCTCGTGCGTGATGTCCTACGTGATCTGGAACGCGTTCCGCACGCTGACGGCCGGCCGGCTCTCGCAGATGTCGCTGCTCGAGAACAACTGCATGCAGAGCACCGCGTCGGCAGCCGGCTATTCGACGGGCGCCACCATCGCCACGGCGTTCGGCGCGCTGCTGCTGCTCGACCCGCAGCATCGCCACCAGCCTTGGCCCGTGGTGGCCACGTTCACGCTGGCCACGGGCGCCATGGGCGTGTTCCTGGCGATCCCGATGAAGCGGCAGATGATCAACCAGGAACAGCTGCCGTTCCCGTCGGGCATCGCGGCCGCGACCACGCTGAAGAGCCTCTACAGCCGCGGCGGCGACGCCATGAAGAAGGCGTACTCGCTCGTGACCGCGCTCGCCGTGGGCGCGATCGTCGGCGTGCTGAACACCGCCGAGGACCAGTTCGCCGCGCTCGGACGCTTCTTCGTGTTCATGCGCACGAAGCTGTTCGACGTGCACCTGCCCGAGCTGTGGCCGGCGGACGGCTTCCGCCCCATCCTGGGCAAGCCGGTCGTCGCGTTCGGATTCGAGCCGAGCGTGCTGCTGATCGCCGCGGGCATGATCGTGGGCCTGCGCGTGTCCTTGTCGATGCTGGCGGCTTCGAGCCTCCTCTACTTCTGGGTGGCGCCGCAGCTGGCCGCGATGGACGCCGCGAACGCGGCGACGCCCGGCTACGTGGCCTCGATCCCGCTCGTGGGTGGCGGCACGCTTTACCACCCGGTGCGCTGGGCGCTGTGGGGCGGCACGGCGGTGATGGTGTTCTCGAGCCTCGCGTCGCTGGCGCTGCAGTGGAAGACCGTGGCGCGCTCGTTCACGCTGCTGCGCAAGGCGGGCACCGGCGCGCACGTGAGCGCCGACGTCGAGGCGAAGATGGCGGCGATCGAGGTGCCGAACGGCTGGTTCCTGATCGGCCTCGTGCCCATCAGCATCCTGATGATGCTGGTGCAGATCCTGGCGTTCCAGATCCACTGGTGGGCGGGCCTGATCGCCATCGCGATGTCGTTCGTGCTCGCGATGGTCGCATGCCGCGCCACCGGCGAGACCGACACCACGCCGATCGGCGCCATGGGCAAGGTGATGCAGCTGCTGTTCGCCCTGATCTCGCCCGGCAACGTCACGCACAACCTGGTCTCGGCCGGCATCGGCGCGAACAGCGCCTCGTCGTCGGCCGACCTGCTCACCGACCTCAAGAGCGGCTACCTGCTGGGCGCGAACCCGCGCAAGCAGTTCCTCGCGCAGTTCGTGGGCATCTTCTTCGGCACGATCGCCGTGGTGCCCGCGTGGTACCTGCTGATCCCGAACGACGCCGCGCTGGAGAAGTTCCCGCTGCCGGCCACGCGTACGTGGGAAGCGGTCGCGCGCGTGCTGTCGAACGGGCTCGAGAGCCTGCCGATGTCCGCGCGCTGGGCCATCCTGATCGGCGCGCTCGTCGGCGTGCTGCTGCCGGTGCTCGAAACGCTGTTCCCGAAGGCGCGCAAGTGGCTGCCGTCGGCGATGGGCCTGGGGCTCGGCTGGGTGGTGTTCTTCAACAACGCGTTCGCGTTCGTGATCGGCGCGACGATCGCCTGGGCCTGGAGCCTGGGTCACAAGAAGAGCCAGGACACGTTCAACATCCCGATCGCGTCGGGGCTCGTGGCGGGTGAGTCGCTGATGAAGGCCCTGCTCGCCATGCTCGCCACGGCGATCGGCCTGCTCAGCCACAAGTAGCCGTCGTCCCCGGCGGCGAGCGGAGCCCGCGAGCACGGGCTCCGTTCGCGCCGGGCGCGCGGTGCGCGGCGACGGCCCGCGTGCGCACGCGCCGCGAATCCGGGCTCCGCGCTTGCCGATCCTCCCTCGGCCTCGTTAGCGTGCGTCGCATGTCTCCGAAAGCCCCCGCACGCGCCGCCGGTGCGCGCACACGCCCGGCCCACCCGGCGCAGGCTCCCGCCCCCGAGTTCGCGCCGGCGCTGCTCGCGGCGGCGGCGCTGCTCGTGGTCGTGCTGCTGGCCGCGCCCCCCGAGTCGAACTACGCCTGGGGCGTGAACGGCTGGCGCTCGGTGGGCGGCTCCGTGCGCGTGGCGCTGCTCGCGGCGGCGGCGGCGGCCACGCTGCCCGCCCTGCTGCGTGCGCGGGGCGCGATCGTGTTCGCCGCCGTCGCCACCGCCCTCGCACTGACCAGTGCATTCGCGCTGCGCGAGTCGCTGCACTTCCTCGGCGACACGCAGCTGCGCGTGCGCTCGCTGACGAGTGCCCTCGAGGGCGTGCTCACGAGCCCGTTCGCGGAGTGGTCGGCGCGCCTGCACGCGGCGCCGCTCGACGCGGCCGTGAACGTGTTCGGAACCCTGACGCTGGCGCGCGCGGGACTCGGCCTGCCCGCCGCCGTGTCGTGGACCGGCATCGCGCTGGCGCCCGCGTGGTTCGCCGGCGCGTGGCGCGTGGCCACCCGGCTCGGCGCGGGTCCCGACGAGCGCGTCCCGATGGCGCTGGCACTCGGCACGAGCGGTGCGCTGCTGGCGTTCGCGGGCTACGCCGAGTCCGCGGGGCTGCTCGCCGCGGCCACGATGGTGTGGTGGGCCGAGCTGCTCGCGCCGCTCGACCGACGTTCGGCGGCGTGGCGGCTGGCGGCGGCGTGGACGGTCGTGCTGCTGTCGCATCGCGTGGGGCTGCTGCTCCTGCTGCCGATGGCGTGGCGCGCTTTCGGGCCCGCGCTGCCCGGCGACCAGCCGCCCGGTCGCCGCGCGCTCGCGCCGGCCGCGGCCGCGGCCCTCGCGGTGGCGCTGCTCGCGTCGGTGGCCCTGTCCGCCGGCGCGCAGGTCGGTGCCGATCTGCGCGACCTGTGGGCCGCCGTGCGCGCACTCGCGTTCCTCCGGCAGCCCGTCACCGACGTGGCGAACGGGCTCGTGCTGCTGGCGCCCCTCGCGCTGCTCGCGCCGTTCGCCGCCGGCCGGCGTGCACTCGCGGCGTTCGTGCGTTCGCCGCTCGCGTGGCTGGTCGCGGTCACCGCCGTGCCGCTGTTCGTGGTGGTGGGCCTGCTGCTCCCGCTGTCGGGCAACGGCCTCGGCGCCCATCGCGACTGGGACGCCGGCCTGCCGCTCGGGATCGCGCTGAGCGTGGCCGCGTGTGCGCTGATCGCGTCGCTGCCGGCGGCCCGCCGGCGCGGAACGTGGATCGTGGCGCTGCCGCTGTGCGCCCTGCTCGCCGGCGGCTGGATGGCCGTGCAGGCCGACAGCGCGGCCGGCGAACGACGCGCGCAGGCGCTGGCGTCCCGGCCTCCGCTGCTGGCCGACCTGCAGCGCAGCCACGTCCACCTGTTCCTCGGACAGCGCGCGATGGACCAGGGGCGGTTCGCCGACGGCGCGCGGGCGTACGAGCAGTCGTTCGCCCTCGCCCCGAACCCGCGGCGGGCGCTGCTGGCCGCCGTAGCGTGGGTGCTGGCGCGCCAGCCCGTCGCGGCGCGCCGCATGATCGCGGCCGCCCGGGCGCGCGGCCCGCTCCCGCCGGAACTGGAGTCCGGAGCCGCCCGGCTCGAGGCCGCGCTGGCCGCGGAGCCGACGCCCGCCCCCGGAGCCCGGTGATCCCCGCGAATCACCGTTCGCGACGGGCCACGGGCCGCTAAGGCCGCGCCTCCCGCAGGCCGAAAACGCTGCGACCGCCGGCGATGCCCGTGCCGGTGGGCCGGGACATACGACGGTCGTCGTGCGCGCGTCCGCCACGACGCGCCGGTCTTCCAGGGAGGAGCCTCGTGCACACGCATGTGCATCGCCGGACCGTCGCCTTCGCGCTGCTGCTCGCGGCGTTCGTCGCCCTGCCGTCGATGGCCGCCGCGGCCGAGCTCAAGTGGCGCGGCCTGCTCGACCTGGTGGGCTCGGAACTGGCGCCGGCGTTCGACGACAACACGCTCACGCGCGGCGACAACCCCTACGACCCGTACCGCGTGCGGCTGTTCGTCGAGTCCGCGGTGGACGAACACGTGCAGGTGCTCGGGCAGTTCGTGCTGGCGGACCGGACGAACCTCTACGTGGACGGCGCGTACGCCATCGTCACGCCGTGGCCGGGCCGCGACGCGCACCTGCTGGCCGGCAAGGTGCCGTGGGCGGTGGGCACGTGGGGCCCGCGCACGTACTCGAACAAGAACCCGCTCATCGGCGCGCCGCTGCTGTACCAGTGGCACTCGAGCCTGCTCTGGTACGAGTCGCCGCCGTCCGCCGACGTGCTGCTGGCCGCGGCGGGCTCGGGCCAGCACGGCGTGAACTACTTCGGCTACGCCGAGGGCGTGGGCATGCCGGTGGTGGACGACTCGTACTGGGATTTCGGCGTGACCGTGGCCGGCAGCCAGCGCCCGCTCGAGTACGCGGTCGGCGTGGTGGCCGGCGCGCCCGGGTGGGGCAGCACGATGCAGGACGACAACGCCGGCAAGAGCGTGCTCGGCCGCGTGGGCCTCGCGCCGGTGCCGGGCGTGCGCGTGGGCGTGTCGGGCTCGTACGGCCCGTACCTGGCCCGCGGGCTCGACCCCGCGATGCCCGCCGGCACCGACGTGAACGACTACGCGCAGAAGCTGGCGATGGCCGACCTCGAACTGGAGCGGGGCCACGTCGAGCTGCGCGGCGAGATCGCGCACAACGTGTGGGAGTCGCCGGCGATCGGCGACCTGGCCGTGAACACCGGCTACGCCGAGCTGCGCTGGCAGCTGCCGCAGGGCTTCTTCGCGGCGGGACGCTGGGACGTGATGCGCTTCGGCGACATCGCCGACTCGACGGGCGCGAAGCGCGCGTGGGACTGGAACGTCACGCGCGTGGAGACCGGCGTCGGCTACCGCATCACGCGCGAGGCGATCGCCAAGCTCACGTGGCAGCGCACGTCGCTCGACACCGGCGCCGCGACCGACCGCTGGCGGCGGCACGCGATGCTGGGCGCGCAGCTCTCGATCGCGTTCTGACGCCGGCTGCCGGGCGCGCGCCCGCGCTCACGCCGGCGGCGCGTCCGCTCCGCCGAGCCGGCGCAGCGACTCCTCCAGCAGCAGGAGCTGCCGCCGCTGCATCTCGACCAGCTCGGCCCATTCGCGCTCGCGCAGCTCGTCGAACTTGGCGTGCAGCCGGTTGATCTCGGACTCGGCGCGCAGGTTCACCTCGTAGTCGTTCTTCGCGTCGTGCCGATCCTTCGCGGCCAGGCGGTTCTGGCTCATCATGATGATCGGCGCCTGCAGCGCGGCGAGGCACGACAGCATCAGGTTGAGCAGGATGAACGGGAACGGATCGAAGTGCGTCGTGCTCTCCGTGTTCCACACCATCCACACCAGCATGAACAGCACGAACCAGCCGATGAACGTCCAGCTGCCGCCGAACGTGGCCACGCGGTCGGCGAGGCGCTGACCGAACGTCATCTGCTCGTCGAATGCCGCGTTCGGGTCCTTCACCCGCGGCTCCTGTCCGCGCAGTCGCTCGCGGACGCGACGTTCGAACTCGGACAGCTTCTGGAGCTGCGCCGTCATATCGGTGACGCCGGCGCCGCGCCCCAGCACGGAGCGCGTCTGCCGCGCCATCGGGCGCAGCCGGCGCGCGATGCCCAGCACGAGCATCGCGCCGAACAGCGACACGAGCCCGTGCTTGAGCCAGTCGTCCGCGTCGCTGAAGCCGACCAGGCGCAGCAGCCAGCCGCCGAAGATGCTGCCGATCAGGCCCAGCAGCAGGTTGCCGGTGACACCGTAGTCGCGGCCCTTCATGAGCAGGCCGGCGAGCCAGCCGGCCGACAGGCCGATGGCGATCCAGATCAGCGCTTCCATGGTGGTCTCCCCCGAAGTCGGTGCTTCGCTTCGAACGAGCGCCAGCTTAAGCGCGACGCGCGGCGCCGCCGAATCGTCAATGCAGCGCGCCGCGCGCCAGCATCACGACCGCGCCCAGCGCCAGGGCCACGCCCGCCTTCTGCGCCACGGTGAGCCGCTCGTGCAGCACCGCCTGCGCCAGCACCACGGTGGCGGCGGGAGCCAGCGACACGATCGTGGCCACCAGGCTGAGCGGTCCCGACTGCGCGGCCGCCACGTACAGCAGGTTCGCCGACACGTCGGCCACGCCGGCACCGGCGATGGGTCGCCACGCGGACGCCGGCGGCACGAGGCTCGCGCGACCGATCGCCGCCATCAGCAGGAACGTGGCGATGCCCGTGACGCGCCCCAGCACGAGCGGCAGCAGCCCCGCGCCCGACTGCACGCGGCCGAGCGCCACCAGGAAGAGCCCGATCAGCAGGCCGCACGCCAGCACCGCCGGTGGCACGCCGCGCAGCGGCGCGCGGCCCGAGTGCGCGTCGTCCTCGCCGCGGCTCACGAGCACCACCGCCAGCGCGCCCGCGGCGATGCCCGCGATCGCGAGCGGGCCCGGGCGGTCGCCCAGCGCGAGCCCGACGCCCACCGGCACCGCCAGCGACAGCAGCGAGATCAGCGGCGCCGCCGTGCTCACCGTGTAACGCGCGAGCGAGTGGTAGAGCAGCAGCACGCCCGTGCCGCCGGCCACGCCCGACGCGGCCCCCCAGGCGAGGTCGGCGCCACGCGGGGCTCCCGGCACCAGCGGCAGCGCCACGGCCAGCAGCACCAGGCCGAGCGCCTGCGAGAACAGGCTCGCCCCGAGCGCGGTGGCCCGGCGCGTGGCGAGTCCGCCCAGGAAGTCACCGGTGCCGTAGAGCGCGGCTGACGCCGCGGCCAGCACGAGCGGCAGCGCTGCGCCGCTCAAGCGCCCGCGCGCCTCCAGCGCTCGCCTTCGCGCTTCGCCTGGCCCTCGTGCTCCAGCTTGAGCAGGTGCGCCAGCAGCGAGCGCTCCGCGAGCGGCCACAGGTCCTGCGGCGTGTCGGCGTACGCCGCCGGCAGCAGGTCGGCGAGCGGCGCGGCCTCGTCCGAGAGCGCCGCGATCACCATGGACTCGCGCTCCATGCGGTGCCGGATCATGGCGCGCAGCCGGCGCACCGCCGCGCCCTGCGGCGAGCCGTGCGACGGGAACAGCGTGCGCGGCTCCAGCAGCATCAGCCGCTCGAGGCTCGTGAGGTAGGCGCGCATGTCGCCGTCGGGCGGATCGATGATCACGCTGCCCGGCCCGCCCGGCACCAGGTCGCCGCAGAACAGCGCGCGCGTGCGCGGGTGCCACAGCGCGATCGAGTCGTGCGTGTGCCCCGGCACGTGCAGCACGCGCAGGTTCCAGTCGCCCGTGCCCGGCGCCAGCGGCAGCCAGTCGCCGTCCTTCACGGCCAGGTCGAGCTTCAGGTGGCGCGCCAGTTCGGTGTGGCCCACCACGGGTACGCCGAAGCGCGCCTTGCACGCCGCCACGCCCTCGACGTGGTCGGGGTGATGGTGCGTCACCACGATGAGACGCACGCGGCGGCCGTCGCGCTCGAGCAGGTCGGTGAGCGTGAACAGCGACGCGAGTTCGGCATCGTCGCCGCTGCCCGGGTCGAGCAGCACCAGTTCACGCTCGCCCACCAGGTACGCGTTCGTGTGGAGCGCCGGCGGCAGTGGTTTCGTGCGCATGGCGTGCAGCACCACGCCCCAGTTGAGCTCGATGCGGCGCACCGGCGTGGCCGCGCGCTCGGGCGCGGCCATCAGCCGCTCCGACAGCGCATGGTCGCCCTCCTCGATCGCGAGCAGCGTCCACAGGATCGGCGCCGCGAACGTCACCTCGCCGCGGCGCCAGCGCGCGAGCGCGTCCTTCGGGCGGATCCACTCGCCCTCGGCGAGTTCGCCCGGGATGACGCTCGGCTCCTGCCCCGCCGGCACGCGCGCGACGAAGAACAGCGTGTCGAACCGCACCGGCGCGAACACCGGCGTCTGCCAGCGCCCCGCCGGCACGAGCGCGCCCGCATCGAGCGTCCAGCCGTGGCGCGCGAGCAGATCCGCGAAGCCCGTCTCGCCGGCGAGCAGCGCGCGCCGGGCGTCGGCGAGCGCTTCGGGGTCGGCGCCCGTCACGCCGGGCAGCACGCCCGTTTCCTCGAGCGCCTCGCGCAGCGCGCACACGCGCGCGGCGCGCTCGAAGTCGTCCTCCACGCCGGCCAGCGGCACGTGCGCGTCGGGCGCGTCCACCTTGCCGCCGATGAACGCGTGGAAGCCCGGCTGGAACGGCACCGCGTCGCTGCGCCGCACCCAGTACACCTCGAGCGCGGCGCCCTCGCCGCGCAACAGCACGAGCGCGGCGGAGTCGCGGAACTTCTTCTTGTCGGCGGGCGTCGACATGCGGGCGGGCTCCGGGGTGAATCGGCGCCGCAGCCTACACCGGCCGCGGAATCGCGCGTTAGCCCCGGGCGAAATGACCCGGGGACCGATCGCGGCCGCGCATGTGACGATGGACCGCCGCGGTCGTTCCATGGACGAGTCCCCCTTCGCTCCACCCCCACCCGGAGCCTCGCGTCGATGATCCCCACCGCTCGCTCGTCCCGCCCCGCCCGCTGCGCTCTCGCGGCCACCGCGCTGCTGGTGGCGCTCGCGCTGGCGCCGCGATCCGCAGCCGCCGACACCGTGGTGTTCTCCACCGACTTCGAGAGCGGCCTTCCGGCCGCGTTCACCGCCCCCGGCGCGAGCCTCGTGCCCGTGCAGGGCTGGGGCGGCCTCGGTCACACCGGCAACACGTTCGGTGGCCAGTTCCTGCGCTACGACGTGCAGGCCATCCAGGACACGCGGCTCGTGGTGCGCGGGCTGCCGGCGCACGACCGGCTCGACCTCGGCTTCCTGATGGCGATCATCGACTCGTGGGACGGCGTCGAGCTGATGCAGGTGACCGTGGATGGCGCCCTGAAGTTCTCGCACTGGTTCCAGATCGCCACCGGCGACACCTCCGACTACATCGCGCCAGCGGGCGGGGTGCTGAGCCGCGGCGTGGAACTGGGTTTCTCGCTGGGCTCCTACTATGGGCGCGACCGCGCGTACGACATGTCACTCGAGCCCGCGTTCCGCGACATCCCGCACACCGCGGACTCGGTGGTGGTGGTCTGGCGGCTGAGCGCCGTGCCCGGCGGCGGCGCGAACTACTGGCAGGGCGGCATGGACGAGTCGTGGGCGATCGACAACGTGCGCCTGACCGTGCGGCAGAGCACCACCGGCGCGCCGGGCGCCGCGCCGGGCGCACTCGCACTGTCGGCGCCGGCGCCGAACCCTTCGCGCTCGGGCGCCCTGCGGCTGCGGCTGACCCTGGCGGGTGGCGCGCCCGCCGCGCTGGAGCTGCTCGACGTGCAGGGCCGCGTGCGCCGCGCCGAACGCTGGGCGTCGCCCGCCGGCGGAGCGATGGTCGCCGACCTCTCGCGCGGCGACGCGCTGGAACCGGGCGTCTACTTCGCGCGTCTCACGCAGGCCGGCGCGTCACGCACGACGCGCGTGGTGATCGCGGACTGACGGCGGCGACGACGCCGACTCGCCTCCCGACCGCACCGCGGGCCCGGAGCACTTCGCTCCGGGCCCGCGTCGTTTCGTGCCGTGCGCGACTACGCGGTCTTCGGCGCGCCCTGCGTGGCGGTCTGCAGCTTGCGCATGCCGACCACGTCCTTCGTCGCGCGCGTGAGGATGTCGAGCGCTTCGTCGAGCTCGGCCGGCGTCACGTCGAGCGGCGGACGGAAGCGCAGGCTGCGCTTGCCGCACGACAGGATGATCATGCCCAGCTCGTAGGCGCGGTCGCCCACGGCGTTGCGCACCTCGGTGTCGGGGAAGTCGATCGCGCACATGAGGCCGCGACCGCGCGCGTTCGTGAACACGTCGGGCATCGACGCCTGCAGCGTGTGCAGACCCTTCAGCAGGTGCTCGCCCGTCTTCGCGGCGTGCTCGACCAGCTTCTCCTGCTCGATGATCTCCAGGTAGCGCTGGCAGCGCACCATGTCCACCAGGTTGCCGCCCCAGGTGGAGTTGATGCGGCTGGAGACCTTGAACACGTTCTCCGGCTCCTCGTCCAGGCGGCCGCCACCCAGGAATCCGCACACCTGCATCTTCTTGCCGAACGCCACCAGGTCGGGCTCGGTGCCGAAGTGCTCGTGCGCCCAGAACCTGCCCGTCAGGCCGACGCCCGTCTGCACCTCGTCGAACGCGAGCAGCGCGTCGTTCTCGTGCGCGAGCGTGCGCAGCGCGCGCAGGAACTCCGGCCGGAAGTGGTGGTCGCCACCCTCGGCCTGGATCGGCTCCAGCAGGATGCAGGCGATGTCGTCCTTGCGCTCGCGGAACGCGGCCTTGATCTCGTCGAGCGACTGCTGCTCGGCCTTCTGCACGCGCTCCAGTTCGGCGGCATCGACCGGGAAGCGCAGGCCGGGGTTCGTCACGCGCGGCCAGTCGAACTTGGCGTAGTACTGGTACTTCCTCGGGTCCGCCGTGTTCGTCATCGACACGGTGTAGCCCGAGCGGCCGTGGAAGGCCTCCTTGAAGTGCAGCACCTGGTGGCCCTTCTCCTCGCGGATGCCCTTCGCGAAGTTGCGGCGCACCTTCCAGTCCATGGCGGCCTTGATCGCGTTCTCCACGCCCAGCGCGCCACCGGCCACGAAGAAGCTGTGCGGCAGGTAGGGGCGCATCGCGACGCGGCCGAACACCTCCACGAACTCCGCGAACTCGGTGGTGTAGATGTCGGAGTTCGTCGGGTTCACGAGTGCGGCGCGCGTGAGCTTGGCCAGGAAGTCGACGTCCTTCAGGCCCGGGTGGTTGAAGCCCACGGGCAGCGTGGCGAAGAACGAGAACAGGTCCAGGTACGTGCGGCCCGTGCGCGAGTCGTGCAGGCGCCGGCCCTGGCTCTTCTCCAGGTCCAGCACCATGTCGTAGCCGTCCGCCAGCATGTGGCGCGCGAGCGTCTCGTGCACCGCCGTGGGTGCGATCTTCGTCGGCGTCATGATTCGCCTCCTTCCGGTGCCAGTGGCACGAAGGTCTCTTCCTTCACCGTGGACAGCGCCATCACCGTGCGCGTCTGGCGCACGCCCTCGAAGGCGCCGAGTTCCTTGAGCAACAACTGCTGCAGCGACTCCATGTCGGCCACGCGCACCTTCAGGAGCAGCGACGACTCCCCGGTGACGTGGTGGCACTCCTGCACCTCTTCCATGTCGGCCACGCGTTCCAGGAACGCCGTCTCGTGGCGCGGGTGTTCGAAGAACACCTCGACGAAGCTGGTCACGGGCGAGCCCACGGCCGCGGCGTCGAGCAGCACGGTCCAGCGGCGGATCACCCCCGCCTGCTCGAGCTTCTTGATGCGCTCGTGCACGGCGGCCGTCGACAGCCCCACGCGGCGCGCGATCTCGGACTGCGCCTGCGAGGCGTCCTTCTGGAGGAGCGCGAGGATCTTGCGATCGCGCTCATCGAGCTCGTGGAGGATTTTCGCTCGCTTGACCATGTGACGAGAATATATTCGGCTCACTGGTCGGTCAACTTGAATCTTTACGGTCGCGACCGCATTCGGCGCCCCGACGTTCACCTGCCCGGTCGACCCGGTGGTCGGGAGAGTGTGGCCGCGCCCGACAACCCCGGTCGGGGCTGCCGCTCCCCCGCGCGCCCGCCCGAACCGGCAACCCGTTGCGGGCCAACGCGGGCCGGCGGGCGTCGACTCCTGCCCGCGGCGCGCTCGTGATAGTGTCCGCGCCCCATGATCTTCGCACTCGACCTCGAAGGCGTACTCGCCCCCGAAATCTGGCCGATCCTGGGCCAGCACTTCGGCCTCCCGGACTTCTCGCTGACCACCCGCGACATGGCGGATTTCTCCGAGTTGATGCGCCGCCGCATCGACGCCGCCAACCGCGTCGGACTCACCCTCAAGGACGTGCAGGCGGTGGCGCACGGCGTCGAGCCCTACCTGGGCGCGACCGAGTTCGTCGCCCGGCTGCGCCGGCTCGGCAACGTGGTCATCATCTCGGACACGTTCCACGAGTTCTCGGACCCGCTCGCCAGCAAGCTCGGCGGCGTGAACCTGTTCGCGAACCGTTTCGAGCTCGACGCGCAGGGCCGCATCGACGGCTTCAAGCTGCGCATCCGGGGCCAGAAGGAGCGCATCGTCTCGGGCTTCAAGCTCGCCGGCTTCCAGGTGTCCGCGATGGGCGACAGCATGAACGACCTGTCGCTGCTCAAGAGCTGCGACTTCCCGGTGCTCTACCGGCCGGCCGAGATGCTCGTGAACGCGTTCCCCACCGCGCCGTCGGTGACGAACCTCGACGACGCGCTCGAGCTGATGCAGAGCTACCGCCGCAAGGTCGACGAAGCGAACGACTAGCCGCGGGCACGACGCGCGGCACGCACGGGCGGGCGATCCTCACGATCGCCCGCCCGTGGCGCTTCAGTCGCGCTCCTCCAGCCGCCGCGCCCACGCCAGCAGCGGTTCGGGGTCGGCGAGGTCGTCCAGCAGCAGGTCGGGCCGCCACGCCGCGAGTTCGCCACGCGTGCGCCCGCCCGTGGCCACCGCCACCACGTGCGCACCGGCCGCTCGCGCGCACGCGATGTCGTGCTCGGTGTCGCCCACCACCACGCAGCGCGACGGCTCCACGCGCGCGTGTTCGCGCGCCCGGCCCACCGCCACGCGCGCGACTTCGTTGCGATCGGGGCCGTCGTCCCCGAACGCGCCGAACGCGAAGTGCCGGTCGATGCCGAACGCGCCCAGCTTGATGCGCGCCATCTCGGGCATGTTGCCCGTGAGCAGCGCCCGCACCCACGCGGGCTCGGCGGCGAGGCCGTCCAGCAGCGGCTCCACGCCCGGCAGCAGGCCGCCGCGCGGCGGCGTCATGAGCGCACGCATGTGCCCGTACACGCGATGCCAGTACGACTCCCACGCTCCGTTCTCGAACACGAGCCCGTGACGTGCGGCGATGTCGCCCACGATCAGCGCGTCGGTGCGGCCGGCGAACGCGATGCCGGTGAGGTCGTCGTCGATGCCGAACTGATCGCGCAGCGCCAGCACCATGGCGTCGCGGCCGGCGCCCTCGGTCAGCAGCAGGGTGCCGTCGATGTCGAACAGCCAGACGAGCGGTGCGGGTGCGGGCATGGGATCTCCGGAACGGGCGGCGACCATAGCCCACGCGGCCCGCGCCCGCACCCGGTGGTGCGTGCGCGAAAGCGGGCGAAAAGTCGCCGAAACGCGCACGCGGGCCTGTTCAGCGGCCCCCGGCGCAGGCTAGACTTCACGCGCCCTTCACCCCCCTTCCACCGGGAGCCCCCGCCATGAATCGCCTGCGCGCCGCCCTCGTGCTGCTCCTCTCCCTGCTGCCACTCGCCGCCCACGCCCAGAACCCGCGCCACATGCGTGTCGAACTCGGGCATGGCATCGAGATGCGCCAGCTGCTCGAGGCCGGCCTCGACATCGTGCACAGTCACGGCAACCAGTCCGCCGACCTGTACGTGACGCCCGCCGACGAGGCGCGGCTCCAGGCGATGGGTGCGCGGGTCACGCTGATCGACGCCGACCCGGGCCGCACCGCCGCGATGCGCTCGCTGCGCGACGCGCAGCAGATGGCCGCGGCCGGGCGCCGCCGGTGGGACGGCGTCGGACCGCTCGTCGCGCAGTCCGCGCCGCCGTTCGGCGGCGGCGGGTTCGCGGGCTGGTTCACGCTGCCCGAGATCAAGGCGCGCCTGGACGACTGGGTCGCGAACGACGTGAACGACGTGGTGGCCGACAAGATCGACACGCTCGGCTTCACCGTGCAGGGCCGCCCGGTGTGGGGGCTCGAGCTGAGCAAGCACGTGACCGGGCCCGACACGCGGCCCGTGGTGTACATCAGCGCGCTCACCCACGCGCGCGAACCGGGCGGCATGACGGCGCTGATGTACTTCGGCGACAACCTGCTCGCGTCGTACGACACCAATCCCGTCGCGCGCGCGCTGCTGGAGAACCGCCGCATCTACCTGTGCCCGGTCGTGAACCCCGACGGCTACGCGTTCAACAAGCGCATCTACGACAGCACGGGCACGTTCGGCATGTGGCGCAAGAACCTTCGCGACAACGACCTGAACGGCCGCACCAACAGCGGCGACGGCGTGGACATCAACCGCAACTACGGCGATCACTGGGGCTTCAACAACGTGGGCTCCAGCGGCACGCCGTCGTCCGAGACGTACCGGGGACCGAGCGCCTTCTCCGAGATCGAGACGCGCATCCAGCGCGACGCCGTGATCGCGCTGCGCCCCACGCTGGGCATCTCGTTCCACACGTACAGCGACCTGTTCGTGCACCCGCTCGGATACACCACCGCGGGCACGCCCGACTCCGCGAAGTTCCAGGAGTGGAGCGACGAGATGACGCTCGACAACGGCTTCACCGCCGGCGCCGGGCCGCGGATCCTGTACGAGGTCAACGGCGAGTTCAACGACTGGACGTACGGCGACACGCTGAGCAAGCCCCGCGCGTTCACGTGGACGCCCGAGATCGGCACGCAGAACGACGGCTTCTGGCCGCCGCAGTCGCGCATCGTGCCGCAGGCCGTCGAGATGCTGCGCACGTGCTGGGTGCTCGCCGAGTGCGGCGGCAGCTGGCTCAAGGTGCAGGACGTGCGCATCGCCGAGGGTGCGCTGAACGCCGGCAACGCCGCGCACCTCGCGATCACCGCACGCAACATCGGCGCGAAGCCCACGACCGGGCCGGTCACCGCCACGCTGTCGCCGATGGACCCCGAGGTCGCCGTGCTGTCGGGCCCGGTCACGTACCCGGCGATGCCGTCGCTGACGAACGCCGAGGCGGTGGGCAACGAGACGTTCTGGGTGGCGGCGGTGGACACGCTCACGCCCGGGCGACTCGTGCGCTTCCGGCTGGACTGGAGCGACGCGAACGGCTTCTTCTCGCGCGACACCGTGAACGTGATGGTGGGCACGCCCACCGTGGCGCTGCTCGACCCCGCGAACAACCTCATCAACTGGAACGTCACGGTGGGCGGCTGGGCCGTGGTGTCGTTCGACAACGTGAACCACCCGAGCCGCTACTTCTCCGACAGCCCGATCGGCCGTTACGCGTCGAGCGCGAACAACGCGATGACGCTGCGGGCGCCGCTGAACCTGTCGGCCGGCGTGCACGCATGGCTGCTGATGGAGAACCGCTGGACGTTCGAGAGCGACTTCGACTGCGGACTGCTCGAAGCCAGCCGCGACAACGCGAACTGGACCGCGCTCAAGGGCAACGGCACCACGCTCAGCAGCTCGCTCAGCGCGGCGGGCGCCGGCAAGCAGGTGTTCGACGGCACGCGCTGGCGCTGGCGGCAGGACCGCGTGGACCTGCGCCCGTTCGCGGGCGGCGCCGCGAACGACTCGGTGTGGCTGCGCTTCCGCGTGGTGGCCGACGCCGGCTCCGAGATGGACGGCCTCAGCGTGGACTCGGTGCGCGTGCTGATCTACGACCCCGCACTGCAGCCGATGCCCGTGCGCGTGGATCGTTCGCCCGCGGCCGGGCTCGAGTTCGCGGCGCCGGCGCCGAACCCGGCGCGCGGAGCGGCGCGCTTCTCGTTCGCGCTGCCCACCGCGGGCCGCGTGAGCCTGGAGATCCTGGACGTGGCGGGCCGGCGCGTGCGCACGCTGGTGTCGGGCGCGATGTCGGCGGGCCGCTACGATCACGGCTGGGACCTGCGCGACGACGCCGGCCACGCGGTGGCGCCGGGCGTGTACCTGGCGCGGCTCGCCACGCTCGACGGCGAGCGCGTGCGCCGCGTGGTGCTGCTGCCCTGAGATCCGAGGAAGGTCCGAAGCGTTGATCCCGTACGTCCCCACGCACAGCTCCACGACTCGACTTCACGCCGCGAGCGGGCGCCCCGGCCCGTTCGCGGCGTCGCCGTGCCGGCGCCGCGCGCCGCGCGCGCGCGCCCTCCCCCACGAAAGCAGGTAGCGCAACATGTGCGGCATCGTCGGCTGGTACGCGCGAGGTGGTCGTGTGGTGGACGAGTCCGTGATGCGCGCGATGTGCGCCACCATCGTGCACCGCGGCCCCGACGACGAGGGCACGTACACCGACGGGGACTTCGGCTTCGGCATGCGGCGGCTGGCCATCGTGGACCTGTCCACCGGGCACCAGCCCATGACCAGCGAAGACGGCCGGTACGTGATCACGTTCAACGGCGAGATCTTCAACCACCCGGCGCTGAAGGCCGAACTCGAGTCGCTCGGGCACCGCTTCCGCACCACGTCGGACACCGAGTCGATCCTGCGCGGGTTCGCGCAGTGGGGCCCGGCGGTGTGGGCGAAACTCGAAGGCATGTTCGCGGTGGCGATCTGGGACCGCCGCGAGAAGACGGTGCACCTGGCGCGCGACCCGCTGGGCATCAAGCCGTTCTACGTCACGCGGCAGAACGGCGGCGTGGCCTGGGCCTCGGAGCTGAAGGCGTTCGCGCCGGTGCCGGGCCTGGCGTTCACGCCCAGCGCGCGTGCGATGGACGAGTACCTCGCGTTCGGCCACACGCTGGCGCCGCACTCGATCTACGAGCAGGTGATCAAGATCGAGCCCGGCTGCGCGATGACGCTGGGGCCCACGGGCGACCCGCGCATCGAGCGCTACTGGCAGTTCGCGTACAAGCCCGCGCCCGCCCGCAGCGAGGCCGACTGGATCGCGGCGTTCCGCGACACGTTCGTGGCCAGCGTGAAGCGTCACCTGCAGGCGGACGTGCCGCTGGGCGCGTTCCTGTCGGGCGGCGTGGACTCCACGTCGGTGGTCGCGGCGATGACGAAGGTGATGGACGAGCCCGTCCGCACGTTCACGATCGGGTTCTCGGTGCAGGAGTTCGACGAGTCGCCGTACGCGCGCCAGGTGGCCGCGCACCTGAAGTGCCGGCACACCGAGCGTGTCGTGGAGATCGACGACGCGTCCACGATCCTGCCGAAGCTGGCGCGCTGCTACGACGAGCCGTTCGCCGATCCGTCGGCGATCCCCACCTGGTACGTGTCGCGCATGGCGCGCGAGCAGGTGACGGTGGTGATGTCGGGCGACGGCGGCGACGAGCTGTTCGCCGGCTACGAACGCCACATCAACGAGCGCCTCGTGCAGACGCGCGGCGCCCTGTTCGCGCTCGCGCGGCTGGGCGCGCTGCTGCCGCCGCTGCCGAACGCGAAGTGGAACTACTTCCGCCAGCGGCTGGGCAAGGTGGCGCGCGACGCCGCGCTGCCCGACACGTTCCAGCGCTTCTTCAGCAAGTCGCAGCTCGCCCCGCGCGCCGTGCGCGCGAAGCTCTACCGGCCCGAGTTCCTGGCCGGGCTCGACGTGGACCACGAGCTCGAACGGCTGGCCGCCACGTACTTCCCGAAGCCCGTGTCGAAGGACCCGGTCGAGAACCTGCTCTACGCCGACACCGTGGTGCGACTGCCGGACGACATGCTGACGAAGGTGGACCGCGCGAGCATGGCGCACTCGCTGGAGGTGCGCGTGCCGTTCCTCGCGCACACGTTCGTGGACTTCGCCGCCACGATGCCGGTGGACCTCAAGCTGCGCGGCACCACGGGCAAGTGGATCGTGCGCAAGGCCGTGGAGGACTGGCTGCCGCCGGGCTTCCTGGACCGCCCCAAGCGCGGCTTCGACGTGCCGCTGGCGGGCTGGGTGCGCGGCGATCTCGGCCGCTACGCCGAGAGCATGTGGCGCGACTCGGGTGCCGACGCCGCCGGCGTGCTGGACCCCGCCGCGGTGGCCGCGCTGTTCGCCGAGCACCGCACCGGCCGCGTGGACCGCTCGCAGATGCTGTACGCGCTCGCGATGTTCGCGCTGTGGTGGGGCTCGCGGCTGGGAGCGAAACCGGCCTGACGGCCGCGCGGTTCAGCGGGCGCGGCCGGGCGGCCGCGTTCCGGGCTCGCCCGCGGCGCGCGTCTTCCCGGTCACGAACCGGATGCGATCGCCGAGCGCCGGGTGCGTCCACAGCCACACGCGCGCCCACGCGGCCGGCTCGGGGTCGCTGCGGTTGGCGGCGGCGAGCTTCAGGAACGCGCGCGCACCGGCGTCGCCGTCGTGCGTCATGTCGAGCGCGTAGACGTCGGCCTCGTGTTCCATCGCGCGGCTGACGCCGTTCTCGATCGGCGCCGCCACGTACAGCAGCAGCGCGAGCACCGCCGCGAGCAGCGGCAGCGCCGCAAGGTCGCCGGGCCCGGCGATGCCCCACTCGGCGCCCCAGCGCCGCAGGGCCCACGCCATGAAGCGCGAGGCGAGCGCGAACAGCGCGAACGCGCCGAGCGCGGCGAGCAGCAGCCCCTTCCACAGGTGCGCGAGCTTGTAGTGACCCATCTCGTGCGCCATCACGAACAGGATCTCGTCGCGCGACATGGCCTTCAGCGTGGTGTCCCAGAGCACGATGCGCTGCGTGGCGCCGATGCCGCTGACGTACGCGTTCAGCTTGGTCGTCTGCCGGCTCATGTCGGCTTCGAACACGTCGCGCGCCGGGATGCCCGCGCGACCCGCGAGCGACAGGATCTCGCCCCGCAGCCGCGCGTCGCGCAGCGGCACGAAGTCGTTGAACAGCGGCTCGAACACGAGCGGGCCCAGCAGCGTGCCGGCCACCAGCACGGGCAGCGTGCCGCCGGCGAGCCACAGCCACCAGCGCTTCGGGCTGCGGCGGATCGCGTGCACCGCGAGCGCCAGCACGGGCGCCACGGCCAGCGCGACGAACGTGGCCGCGTGCTCCTTGGCGTGGTCGGCGAACCACCCGCCCAGCGACTGCGTGCCGAGCCCGAACTGGCGCTCCAGCGACCAGCCGGAGTAGATCGACAGCGGCAGCATCAGCACCACCCACACCCCGCCGCACAGCGCGGCCTGCACCATCCCCTGCACCCACAGGCGCCGGCTCGCGCGCTCGGCGATGTCGCGAAAGCGCGCGGCCACGCCGGTGAACACCAGCAGCAGCCACACGAGCGCGCCCACGAGCGGCTGCACGATGCGCAGCGTGATGCGGATGCGCTGGTAGGCGCGGTTCTGCTCGGTGAACGACGCGCGCGCTTCGGCCACGTAGTCGCGGGGCGCGGGCCGCGCGGGCGCGGCGGGCGCCGTCACGGCGGCGCTGTCCGGCGGCCCGTGCACGCCGGCGAGCGCCGAGTCCGCCCACGCACTCGCGTCGAAACGCGGCGCGGCCGGCGCGCGCGGCGAGGGCGCCGGGCGGGCCGCGACGGCGGCCGCCGGCAGCGCGAGGGACACGGACAGGGCGAGGAGCAGC
>JBGAMH010000338.1:0-3720 GCA_044223135.1 Candidatus Eiseniibacteriota bacterium
GCGGCGACGAGCACGAGCCCGGAACTCGTCCACTGCACGGCGCCACTCGCGCCGAGTCGCTGTGCCTCGATGTCGAGGCTGTGCGTGTTGGCTTCGACCCACGTGATGATGGCGCCGCCGGCGCCATCCACGACGATGCGCGGGAGCGTTTCGGCAGCGACGTTCGTGCACACCGGGGTGCCGCCCGCCCACGACAGGTCACCGGTCATGATGAGGTGCTGTGCGTAGATGTCCGGGTTGCCGTTGCGCGTGTCCGCCCACGTCACGATGGCGCCATGATTGCCATCGCTGATGATGTCGAGGTCCTGCTGGTCCCCCGCTGCCGCGCCCAGCGCGACTCCACCCTCGGCCCACAGCACGCCGTTCTGGTGGTGCAGGCGCTGCGCATACACCTGCCACGTCCCACCACGGTTGTCCTCCCACGCGACGACGGCGCCTCCCAGTCCGTCCGCGACGACGCGTGGATGACACTGCACTCCCGTGGCGACGCACACGGGCGAGCCGTTCGTCGTCCACAAAGCCGCACCGCTCGAGTCCACTCGTTGGGCGTAGATGTCGAAGTTCCCGGAGCGATCGTCCTGCCAGACGATGATCTGGCCACCGAACCCGTCGGCGACCGCGTCGGGCTCCGTGGCCGTCGAATCGCGCAGGGGCACGAACGTTGAGATGGGCACGCCCAGGCCCGCCGCCTTCGCCTGCGCCGACGAAAGCAGGAGTGCCGCGAGCATCCACGACGCCACGAGCGCGAACACGACGAGGTGGACGAGCGGTGAACGATGCCTACCGCGACTCCTCGCGACGAAGGGCCGCCTCACGTCCGCACGAGCGCGGCGCGCGTTGAACTCGACGATGCAGGCGAACGGGGAACAGGAGAACGCCATGACGCACCTCCTGCCACCCGGCCGGACGGCCGGGCAGCGACCGTGGCAGTGGTTCGGGAAAGCGTCCATCGCGCGGCTGGCGGCAACTGCTGCGCGGCGTTCGGGTGCTTCGGGGGCGGCCGTCGGAGGGGAGCAGACGTCATCGTTGGCCGACGCTAGAACGGACCAAGCTCTACTTCGCGAGATTGCCCTCGCGACATCATGTTCGCAACTCGAAACTGCGCCCGCCTGCCGCCCGGACGCCAGCGGGGAACCACGTTTCGGCTCGGGAGTAGAAGGCAACTCCGAGCACTACAGCAACGGCCGCCACGCGCGGGCAGGACCGGACTTGCGGCGATGAGGACGACCACGCGGAGTGCCATTCTCGGTGCGATCACCGCGGGGCACGGAAAGAGGCGCCCGTGCCCTGTTCGCCAGTGGTCCGGTGGTGCGTGGACACTGTGAGCACGTGAGTGTCGCGACGAAGCCTCGAATGCCGGAGTTTGCGAAGTGCCATCGGGCCGTCTGGCGAGCACAGCTCGTGCGCCGTACCGCATCGCCCACCCCCGCACCGGGAGGCCCATGCTCGCGCGTGCGCACGGCGGCGCTGCGGGGACTCGAGGAGTTCGCGGTGGAGTGCGAGGTGGGCGCGGGTCCCGGGCTGCCCGGCTTCGCCATGGTCGGCCTGCCCGACGCGTCCGGCCGCGAGGCGCGCGGGCGCGTGCAGGGCCGACGGCACGAAGAGGACTCGGTGACGAGGCCGATGGAGGCGCGGTCGGCTGGCGCGCGAGCTCGGCCCATGAACGACGAGCGCAGCGCGGGGCGCAGCGCTGACAAGGTCGCTTCGAGCGCGTCGGCCGGCGGCAAACCACTTTGTTCGGCAAACGAACATAGCGTACGCTCGTGGGGAGCCTCTTGAGAGGAACTCCATCATGCCGAAACATCCCGCCCATCCCGGAGGAGGACTCATCCCGTGAGCAAGGCGCCGGTCATCCGCTTCATCCGCGGTCTCGCGATCGCCGGCCTGCTGTGCGCGGGCTCGGTCGCTCCCGCCCACGCCGCGTGGTCGCTCGTCTGGGCCGACGAGTTCAATGGCGCGGCGCTCAGCGCGACCGACTGGAACTACGACGTCGGCACGGGCTGCCCGAACCTGTGTGGCTGGGGCAACAACGAACTGGAGTACTACCGATCCCAGAACGTGGCCGTCACCGGCGGCAACCTGGTCATCACGGCGAAGGCCGAGTCGTTCGGCGGTTCCAGCTTCACGTCGGGCAAGATCACGACGCACGGCAAGCACTACTTCCAGTACGGCCGCATGGAGATGAGGGCGAAGCTCCCGACCGGCGGAGGCATGTGGCCCGCATTCTGGATGATGCCGGAATCCAACGTTTACGGAGGCTGGGCCTCCAGCGGTGAGATCGACATCATGGAAGCCGCCAACGGGACGGCTTCGGTGGGTGGGACGATCCACTACGGCGGCATCTATCCGAACAACACGTCCAGCGGCGGTTCGTATTCGATCGGGGGAGCGAACTTCGCCAACGCGTTCCACGTCTACGCGGTCGAATGGACGCCCGACACCCTCCGCTGGTCCGTGGACGGCGTCACCTACTTCACGAGCACCAGCGCTCAGTGGTACAGCGCCGGTGCGCCCGGCAATCCACGGGCGCCGTTCGACCAGCCGTTCTACATCCTCCTGAACCTCGCGGTGGGCGGGAACTACACCGGCTGCACGAGCGCGAGCTGCGTCACCGCCGCCCTTCCGCAGCAATACCTGGTCGACTACGTCCGGGTCTACGCGGACATCGTCAACACACCGCCGACCGTTTCCATCACGTCACCGGCCAGCGGTGCCGTGCCGGCGGGGAACGTCACGATCGACGCCACGGCTTCGGATGCGGACGGCGCGATCGCGAAGGTCGAGTTCTACAACGGCTTCTCCCTGCTCGGCGAGGATGCCGTCGCGCCCTACTCGTTCACATGGAACTCCGTCGCGAACGGCTGCTACGACGTGAACGTGCGCGCCATCGACAACCAGGGCGGCGTCGCCACGAGCCGCGTCGAGCTGACGGTCGGCACCGGCTGCGGCCAGGCCCCGTACCTGGGCGCTCCGTTCGCCCTCCCCGCGCGCGTCCAGGCGGAGGCCTACGATGCCGGCGGTGAAGGGGTGGCGTACCACGACGTCGACGTCGCGAACAGCGGCGGACAGTATCGCCCCAGCGAAGGCGTCGACCTCGAGAGCTGTACCGATGCCGGCGGCGGATACGACCTCGGCTGGATTCGTCCGAGCGAGTACGTGGAATACACGGTCAACGCGCCCAGCTCCGGAACCTACCCGATCGACGTGCGCGTCGCCTCGCAATCGGCCGGCGGTACGTTCCGCCTGGAGTTCGACGGACAGGTCGCCACGGGCAACATCACCGTGCCGGTCACGGGCGGCTGGCAGACGTGGACGACGGTTTCGACGTCGGCGACGCTCACCGCGGGGACCCACGTCATGCGCTTCGTGCCGATGGGCGGTGAGTTCAACGTCAACTACTTCGACTTCGTCTCCGCGCCCGCCGCGGTCCCGCCCGCCTTCGGCCCGGCGCACGATCTCCTGCACGCGGCGTATCCGAACCCGTTCACCCGAACGATGGCGATTCGGTACGACCTGCGCGCGCGCACATCGGTACGCCTCGCCATCTTCGATGTGCGGGGCCGGCGGGTGAAGACGCTGGTGGCCGGGGAGACGATGGACGCGGGGAGTCACGAAACGGTCTGGGATGGCCGTGACGAGAACGGCCGGATGACCGCGGCCGGGATCTACTTCTGCCGGCTGGACGCGGGCCGCTACACCGACGCCCGGAGGCTGGTGCGG
>JBGAMH010000339.1:0-3690 GCA_044223135.1 Candidatus Eiseniibacteriota bacterium
GAGCGCGCGCGCATCATGAAGGAGATGGGCCACCTCGAGAGCACGGTGCTCAAGGTGAACCCGCGGGACTCCGCGGGCGAACTCTCGGGCTACTCCTTCCACATGGCCGATGCGGGCACGGACTCGATGGAGCGCGAGAAGGCGTTCGACATCGCGTCCAAGGAAGGCCGGCTGCTCATGGAGATCGACGCCGCGCTCGGCCGGCTGTACCGCGGCGAGTACGGCGTGTGCGAGGCCAGCGGCAAGCCGATCTCGCGTGCGCGGCTCGAAGCGCTGCCGTGGGCGCGCTACACGGTGGAGGAGCAGGAGAAGCTCGAGCGCGAACAGCGTGCCGGACGGGCTCCGCAGCAGTCGGAATGAAGCGCTCGTACGCCCTGCTGTTGAGCGTGGCCGCCGCGTGCGTGGCGGTGGACCAGTGGACGAAGCACTGGGCCACCTCCACGCTCGCGTTCTCCGAGCCCATGCACGTGATCGGCACGCTGGTGCAGTTCACGTACACGCGCAACTCGGGCATCGCGTTCGGGCTGTTCGCCGGGCGCAACTATCCGTTCTTCGCGTTCTCGATCCTGGCGGCGGTCGCGGTGCTCGTGCTGTTCGCGCGGCATCCGCGGCTGTCGCTGGCGCGGCAGCTCTCGCTGGCGCTCATCATGGGCGGCGCCATCGGCAATTTCATCGATCGCGTCCGCTCGGGCGAAGTGGTGGACTTCATCTACCTGAGCTGGCGCCAGTGGCAGTTCTGGGTGTTCAACGTGGCCGATGTCTGCGTGACGGTGGGTGTCGTGCTGTTCGCGCTCTCGTGGACATCGGACTCGCACGAGCCCGTCGCGACCGGACCGGCCGCGACGACGGCGACGGAAGGTGACCCGCATGCGCACAGTGGATCTGACGGCCCCTCCGGAGAGCGCGGGGCAACGGGTGGATCGCTGGCTGGCGAAGGAGCGGATCGGCCTCTCCCGTAGCCGCATCCAGGCGCTGATCGAAGCCGGGCGCGTGCACGTGGACGGGCGCGCCGCGCGCGCGGCCCTGCGCCTGAAGGGCGGCGAGCGCGTGTTCGTGGAGGTGCCGCCGCGACGTCCGCCGCGATTGATCGCCGAGCCGCGCCCGATCTCGATCGTGTTCGAGGACGATCACCTGATCGTGGTCGACAAGCCCGCGGGCTGGGTCGTGCATCCCGGCGCGGGGGTCAGCACCGGGACGCTCGTGCACGCGTTGCTGCACCACGCGCCGCAGGTGGCGAACGTGGGAGGCGAGGGCCGGCCCGGCATCGTGCACCGTCTCGACAAGGACACGTCGGGGCTGCTCGTGGTGGCCAAGAGCGAGCCGGCGTACCTCACGCTGGTCGAGATGCTCCGGACACGAGCGGTCAGGCGCATCTACCGTGCGCTCGTCTGGGGCAGCCCCGGGCCCGACGCGGGCGTGATCGACCGCCCGATCGGCCGCGATCCGCGCGAACGCAAGCGCATGGCGGTGGTTCCCCTCGGCGCGGGCAAACCGGCCCGGACACGCTGGCGGGTGCTCGAGCGATACGGCATCGCCACGCTGCTCGACTGTCGCCTCGACACGGGGCGGACCCACCAGATCCGCGTCCACCTGGCCTCGTTGCGCCTTCCGGTGGTGGGTGACCCCACGTACGGCGGGCGAGTCAGAAAATCGTTGAGCCTCCGACAGGCCGAGCGTAGCCTCGGCGGGGCCCTGCTTCGGGTGTTCACCCGGCAGGCCCTACACGCGACCGAACTCGAGTTCCGGCACCCCGTGACGGGGGAGCGGCTCCGATTCGAGTCTCCCCTGCCCGAGGACTTCACCCGGGCCCTGCAGCTTCTGGAACCGCTGCGGGCACCCCGGCCCTGACCCATGGCGAACTCATCCGAAGGCCCCGAAGTCATCACGGTGACCCTGCCGAGCCGCCTCGAGCTGCTGGGCGTCCTGGACCGCGTGGCCCAGACCCTGTGCGAGCGCATGGAGTTCGACGACGACGTGTGCGCCCAGGTGAGCATGTCGGTGATCGAGGCCGGCACGAACGCCGTGCAGCACGGCCACCGTCGCGATCCGGCACTGGCCTTCGAGACCACGTTCAAGCTGTTCCCGGACCGGCTCGAGGTGTTCGTGCGCGACCAGGGCAAGGGTTTCGACCTGTCGCGGATCACCGCCGACGTCACCAGCCCGGATCACCTGTTCGACATGCGCGGCCGGGGCATCTTCATCATGCGTTCGTGCATGGACGAGGTGGACTTCTCGTTCGAGGAGCACGGCACCGTCTGCCACCTGATCAAGCACCGACCGCTGGCGTCCCGCGTCGCGGACGCCTGAGCGTCCGGGCGCTGCCGTGGCACGCATCCTCGCCGTGGATTGGGGCGAGCGCCGCATCGGGCTGGCCGTCAGCGATCCCACCGAGCTGATCGCCACCGGGCTCCCCACGCTGGTGGCGAAGTCGGTGGACGACGCGGTGCAGCAGGTGTGCGCCGTCGCCCGGGAGCAGGAAGTGGAGGCCATCGTCGTCGGGCTGCCGCTGCTGATGTCCGGGGAGCGCGGCACCGCCGCCGAGGCGGCCAGCGAGTTCGCCGCGGAACTCGCCGCCGGCACCGGCCTGCCGGTGGACACGTACGACGAGCGGCTGACCTCGGCGCTGTCGCAGCGCCGCATCACCGAGCGGGGCCAGCGCGTGGGCCGCGACAAGGGCATGGTCGACCAGGGCGCGGCGCAGGCGCTGCTCGAGTCGTACATGCAGCGGCGCGCCTCGCGTCGGCGCGCGGAGAGCGGACAGTGACGCCGCACGCGGGGGCGGGGCGATGAGCGCGGCCCGCGCGCGCGCTTTCGCGCCGCGGCGCTGGGCGCTGCTCCTGCTGCTCGCGCTGCTGCTGGCGCCGGCGTGGGACCTGTTCCTGCCCGCCGGGCCGTTTCCGCCGAACGAACGCCGCACGGTGGTGATCGAACGCGGGCAGTCGCTGCAGGTGATCACGCGCGAACTGCAGCGGGCCGGCGTGATCCACGGGTCGTTCGGCTTCCTGGCGTTGGCGCGGCTCATGCGGCTCGACCGGAGCATCAAGGCGGGCCAGTACTCGTTCCGGCTGGGCACCACCGTGCCGGCGCTGCTGCGCGCGCTCGATCGCGGCATGTACGGCCTCGACCTCGTGACGGTGCCCGAGGGGTTGACCATGGCGGAGGTGCGCGACCTGGTCGCCGCGCGCGTGGGCTTCACACCGCAGGTCTTCGACTCGCTCGCGCACGATCCCGTGTTCCTGGACTCGCTCGGCGTGACCGCGCCGTCGGCCGAGGGTTATCTCGCGCCGGATTCGTACGAGTGGCTGCCGGGCACGGCGCCCGAGGTGGTGCTGCGGGCGATGGTGGAGCGCACCATGGACCGCCTGAAGCGCGTGACCACCGGCTGCGATTCGCTGCCGCTGGGGCTCGACCTGCACCAGGTGCTCACGCTCGCGTCGATCGTGGAGTGCGAGGCGATGGTCGACGCCGAGCGCCCGATGATCGCGCGCGTGTACCTGAACCGGCTGCAGATGGGCATGAAGCTGCAGGCCGACCCGACGGTGGCATTCGCGCACGGCTGGCGGCCGCGTTCGAAGCTGCTCTTCAAGCACCTCACGCTGGACTCGCCCTACAACACCTACGTGCGCGTGGGGCTGCCCCCGGGGCCCATCTGCAGCCCGGGCATGGCCAGCCTGCGCGGGGTGATGGAGG
>JBGAMH010000340.1:0-3673 GCA_044223135.1 Candidatus Eiseniibacteriota bacterium
CCGCGCTCGAGGCGCGCTGCGGCGAGCCCGCGCGGCGCCTGCACACCGGGCGCAGCCGCAACGACCAGGTGGCCACGCTGTTCCGCCTGCGCGTGATGCGGCTGGCCGACGAGGCGCTGGAGGACGTGCGCCGGCTGGAAGTCGCGCTGCTCGAGCAGGCGAAGTCCGCCGGCGACCTCGCCTGCGCCGCGTACACGCACCTGCAGCCCGCGCAGCCCGTGCTGCTGGCGCACTGGTGGCTCGCGCACCTGGCCGCGTTCGAACGCGACGAGGAGCGCTTCGCCTCGGCGCGCGAGGCGGCCGACCGCATGCCGCTCGGCTCCGGCGCCATCGCCGGCACGCCGCTGGTGTACGACCGCTACGCGCTCGCCACGCGGCTCGGCTTCAGCCGGCTCGCGGCGAACTCGCTGGACGCGGTGGGCGACCGCGACTTCGCGCTGGAGTACCTGAACGCCGCCGCGCTGCTGGGCGTGCACCTGTCGCGGCTCGCCGAGGACCTGGTGCTGTTCTGCTCGCCGGGCTTCGGCTGGTTCCGCGCGCCGGACGGCTTCGCCACCGGCAGCAGCCTGCTGCCGCAGAAGCGCAACCCCGACCTGTTCGAGCTCGCGCGCGGCAAGAGCGCGCGCCTGCTCGCGAACGCGCAGCGGCTCGCCGTGCTGCTGAAGGGCCTGCCGAGCGGCTATCAGAAGGATCTGCAGGAAGACAAGGAGTCGGTGTTCGACAGCGCCGACACGCTGGCCGCGTTGCTCGACGCGCTGCCGCCGGCGATCGCCGCGCTGCGTCCCGTGCCCGAGAAGCTCGCCGCCACGCTCACGCCCGACCTGCTCGCGGTGGAACTGGCCGACGCGCTCGTGGCCGAGGGCGTGCCGTTCCGCGACGCGCACCGGCAGGTGGGCCAGCTGTGGGCCGTGGCCGAGCAGGCCGGCGTCGAACCCGCCGCGCTGCCGCTGGCGCAGCGGCTGGAGCTGTCGCCGCACTTCGACGACGCGCACCTGGCCGCGCTCACCGTGGAGGCCGCGCTCGCGCGGCGCTCGCACGGCCCCGGCGCCGGCCCGGGCTCGGTGGCCGCGCAGATCGCCGCGGCCGAAGCGCGGCTCGGCATGGGCCCGGGCGAAGTCCCGCATCCCGTGCTCGCGTCCGCGGCCGCGTCGCTGGCCGAGGGCTTCGTGCTGCGACGCGCGAAGCTCGAGGACGTGCCCGGCATCGCCGCCGTGATGGCGCGCTACGTCGCCGAGGGCGTGCTGCTGCCGCGGCCCGTGTCGGAGCTGTACCAGTGCGTGCGAGAGTTCCACGTGGCCGAGAAGAACGGCGAGATCGTGGCCACCGCCGCGCTGCGCGTGCTGTGGGACGACCTCGGCGAGGTGCGCTCGCTGGCCGTGCGGCCCGACTGTCACGGCCACGGCCTGGGCGCGTCGCTCGTGAAGGCCGTGGTCGACGACGCGATCGCCGTGGGCGTGCCGCGCGTGATCGCGCTCACGCGCGAGGTGGAGTTCTTCGAGCGCTGTGGATTCGTGGTGGAGAAGCGCGAGTCGCTGCCGCGCAAGGTGTGGACCGACTGCATGCGCTGCCCCAAGCGCCACGCGTGCGACGAAGTCGCCGTGGTGCTGGACCTGGTGCCCGGCGCCAGCGAGCAGGCCGCGAAGGCCGCGCGCTCGTGGACGCTGCCGATGCCGCAGTCGGCGCAGGACGAGCCGGCGCTCCCGGTGATCTCGTGAAGCCGTCGAACGGCTCGCTGACGAAGGAGGAGACGCACATGAACGAAGCGCCCGCGCACCTGGTGGACCTGCTCGGCACGTCGCGCGAGTGGATCCTGGACGTGTTCGCCGAGGCCGACCGCCTGCGCGCCGCCCGCGGCACGCCGCGCGCGCTCAAGCCACTGGCCGGCCGCACCGCGGCGCTCGTGTTCCACAAGCCGTCGCTGCGCACGCGCGTGTCGTTCACCGTGGGCATGCACGAGCTGGGCGGCGACGCCGTGGACCTGGGACTGGTCGAGGTGTCCGAGCACGGCCGCGAGAGCCTGAAGGACGTGGCGCACGTGCTGAGCGGCATGTGCGACCTGGTGGTGGTGCGCACGTTCTCGCACCAGATGGTGCGCACGCTGGCCACGCACGCGAGCGTGCCGGTGATCAACGCGCTCACCGACTTCTCGCACCCCTGCCAGATCCTGGCCGACCTCTACACGCTGCATCGCGCGGGCCGGAACCTGGACGACATGACGGTGGCGTGGGTCGGTGACGGCAACAACGTGCTGCACTCGTGGCTGGAGGCGAGCACGATCTTCGGCTTCCAGCTGCGCGTGGCGGTGCCCGACGGTTTCGAGCCGGACGGGGGCCTGTGGCTGGAGGCGGAGAAGCGCGCGAAGGGCGGCGTGGTGCGCGCGCGCCACCCGCGCGAGGCGGTGACGGGCGCGGACGTGGTGTACACGGACACGTGGACGAGCATGGGCCAGGAGAAGGACGCGGAGTGGCGTCGCGTGGCGTTCGCGGGCTTCCAGGTGAACGACGCGCTGATGGCGCACGCGAAGGACGACGCGGTGTTCATGCACTGCCTGCCGGCGCACCGGGGCGAGGAAGTGACGGACGAGGTGCTGGACGGCGCGCAGAGCGTGGTGGTGGAGCAGGCGGAGAACCGCCTGCACCTGCAGAAGGGGCTGATGGCGAAGCTGTTCGAGGCGGGCAGGGCGCGACGGGGCAAGCCGACGGCTGCGGAGTTGGCGGCGATCGGGTAGGTGCGCTTCGATCGGCCGTCGGCGGGAGTGCGAGCCGACGGGCTCTTCGACCCGCGATCGGCGGGGGTGCGAACCGACGCACGCTCCGGTCCACGATCGGCGGGGGTGCGAACCGACGCACGCTCCGGTCCACGATCGGCGGGAGTGCGAATCGACGCACGCTCCGGTCCACGAACGGCGGGGTGAGTCGGGGGCTGATCCGGGGCACACTCCGCGGCCGCATCCTGCGTCCGCTCCGCTAAGCCCGACGAGCAACCGCCTTCCATGGCTCCTTTGCTCGTCGGGATTACCCCGGATCAGCCCCCGACTCACCCCGCCTGAGTGCCGATACGTCGTTGGGTGCTTCGTTCGTTTGCTGCTCACGCCGAGCCCGCGAGCATCGCGTCGAGCTGCGCCTGCGCGTGGGCGGCGGCGGCACGCGAGCCGAGCACGTCGGCGGGTGACTTGCCGCGTGCGCGAGCATGGCGGGCGGCGGCGAGGACGTGAGCTTCTTCCCTGTCCGCCCTGAGCGGTTCCGCACCGGGCGCCGACTTGCGGCGTGTGCTCCGCTGCTGTCGCGCCGCATCGACCTTCTCCTGCATGAAGCCCTCGCCGTATGCGCGCTCGGCTTCCAGCTGGTCGTGCGGAGCGCAGTGCAGCGTCAGGTTCGCGGCGGTGTTCGGGCCGCCCTTCGCGAACGGGATCTTGTGGTGGAAGCGCAGCCGCGTCCGTGCACCACAGCGATGGCCGTCGTCGCTCACCCACGTGCAGGCACCTTCGTCCTTCACCCACACCTCGCACCGGTCGGCCGGCGACGTGTATCGCGGGTCCTTGGGGTCCTGCACGCTGCGCAGCCGCGCGCCCTTGCCGAACTTGCGGCGCTCGAGCTGGTCGACCAGTGACCGGAGCGCGCGCTTGAGCACCTCCGGGACATCGCCACCGGGCACGGCGTCGCTCAGCAGCGCC
>JBGAMH010000023.1:0-28462 GCA_044223135.1 Candidatus Eiseniibacteriota bacterium
ACTCGCGTTGCTCCCGCGTGGACGGAGTCTCGGCGCCTCGACCCGGTGCGCCCGGATTTCGACGAGTCCCCAACGAACGAGGCGATCCGCATGAAGACGATCTTTCGCAAAGCCGGCCTGGGCACCCTGCTCGCCGTGCTGCTGGCGTGCAGCGCCGCCGCCGCCATGGCTGCTGCGGCCCTGCCGCTGGGCAGTAGTCCCGAGATCCCTGCCGCGCAGGGTGACGTGCGACTTCGCACCACCCGCAACGGCAACACCGAGATCAAGCTCCGCGTGATGCACCTGGCGCCTCCCGGCAAGATCGTGCCCGGCGCCAACGTGTTCGTGGTGTGGCTCCGTGGCCAGGCCCAGGGCGCCGAACCCGTGAACCTGGGTGCGCTCCGCGTGGACAAGCGCCTGAACGGGAAGCTCACCACGACGACCCCGCTCTCGGGTTTCGACCTGTTCATCACGTGCGAGCAGTCACAGACGGTGACGGTTCCCACCGCGCCGGAGCTGTTGCCCCTGCACTACAACACCACGCCGTAACGCGAAGCCGGGCGCCTGCCGCCCGGCTTCTTCGTTGTCTCCACCGGCCCACGGAGGGGAAGATGACCGCGAACGGCAGGCCGAAGCGACCGGCCCGCGGGGTGCGCCCGGACGGGCCCGCCCCGGCGGACGAGCGAGCGCATGCCCCCGGTCCGGGCGCCGGCCCGGCCTCCGCACTCCCGGCGAACGGCGCGGTTCACGGGCGGCTCGCGCGGGAGGCCGCGGAGGTGGCCCGCGCGCTGCGCGAAGTGCAGCAGCGTTTCGAGAGCGCCTTCCACCAAGCCCCGATCGGGATGGCGCTCCTCGACATGGACGGCCGCTGCCTCCAGGTCAACGACTCGCTGTGCGGCATCGTCGGCCGCACGGCTGCCGAACTCACCGGCACGACGCTGCGGGCCATCACGCACCCCGACGACGCCGATCTGGATGCGGACGCGCTCGCCCAACTCCAGGTCGGCGAGATCTCCAGCTGCCAGGTCGAGAAGCGCTTTCGCCATGCCCGGGGGCACGACGTCTGGGTGATGGTCCACTCGTCGATCGTGCGCGACGGGGAAGGGCGTCCGCTGCACCTCGTCACGCAGGTGCAGGACGTCTCGGAGCACCGGGATCTGGCGCGCCGGCTCGAGTACGCGGTGAACCACGACTTCCTCACCGGGCTGTTCAACCGGCGGCACTTCGAACAGGAGCTCGCACGCGAGACCGTGCGCGCCAGGCGTTACGGCCACCCGGGCGCCGTGCTGCTGATCGACATCGACAACTTCAAGGACGTCAACGACGCGTTCGGGCATCGGGCCGGCGACGACGTGTTGAAGGGCGTCGCGGGGTTGCTGCGCGAGCGCCTGCGTCACACCGACGTCGTCGCGCGCGTGGGAGGCGACGAGTTCGCCGTGCTGCTGACCCAGGCGACCGTGGACGAGACGCGGCTCGTGGCCGACGAGGTGGTCCGCGCGATCGCGCAGCAGACCGCCGTGCTCGCCGACCAGGCGATCCGCGTCACCGCCAGTGTCGGCGCCGCGATGTTCGCGGGGCTGTCGGACGTGGAGGCGCTCGCGTACGCGGACCTCGCGATGTACGAGGCCAAGGAGACGGGGCGGAACCGCTTCGAGATGTACCGCCCGCTGGAGGGCGGCCGCGAGCACGTGTCGGCGCGGCTCGCCGAGGCCGAGCGCATTCGCCGCGCGCTCGAGGACGAGCGCATGGTGCTCCACTGCCAGCCGATCCTGGACCTCGCGACGAACGAGGTCCGCCAGTACGAACTCCTGCTGCGTCTGCCCGACGCCGAGGGCCGCGAACTCCTGCTGCCGGGCGCGTTCCTGTACCGCGCCGAGCGCTCGGGGCTGATCCAGGCCATCGACGGCTGGGTGGTGCGCCGCGCCATCGCGCTGATCGCGGCGCACGAGCGGGCCGGGCGCACGCTCGTGCTGAACGTCAACCTCTCGGGCCGGTCGATCGGCGATCAGCGGCTCGCGGCGCTGATCGAGGACGCGCTCGCCGAATCCGGGATCGACCCCTCGCGCCTCGTGCTCGAAATCACCGAGACCGACGCGATCTCCAACTCCCAGGAGGCGAGGGCGTTCGCCCACCGTCTGCACGCGCGGGGCTGCCGCTTCGCGGTCGACGACTTCGGCGCCGGCTTCGGCGCCTTCTACTACCTCAAGAACTTCCCGTTCGACTTCCTCAAGATCGACGGCGACTTCATTCGCGACATCACCAGCAGCCCGATGAACCAGCTGCTGGTGTCCGCGATCGTCGGCATCGCGCGCGGCATGGGCAAGCAGACGGTCGCCGAGTTCGTGGGCACGGCCGAGGCGGCGGAACTGCTCCGCGGGCTCGGCGTGGACCTCGTGCAGGGCCACCACATCGGCATGCCGCTGCCGGTCGCGGACGTGCTGACGGTTCCTCCCGGGGCATCGGACCGCGGCGCGGGCCACGCGGAACCGGCCGCCGGGCTCCGGCGGGGCGATCCGCGCCCGCGCGTGCACGCCGGGGAGGCGCCATGAGCATCACGCACCCCGTCGACGCGGCGCAGCTGCTGCGCATGAACGCCTACTGGCGGGCGGCGAATTACCTCTCGGTCGGGCAGATCTACCTCCTCGACAACCCGCTCCTCCGGCGTCCGCTCGAGCCGTCGCACGTCAAGCCGAGGCTGCTCGGTCACTGGGGAACGACCCCCGGGTTGAACTTCGTCTACGTGCACCTGAACCGCGTGATCCGGGAGTACGACCTCGACACGCTGTTCGTGGCCGGCCCGGGTCACGGGGCGCCGGGCCTGCTGGCGCACGCCTGGCTCGAGCGCACGTACAGCGAGGTCTATCCGGACGTCCCGCAGGACGAGATCGGGATGCGGCAGTTGTTCCGGCAGTTCTCGTTCCCGGGTGGCGTTCCGAGCCACGCCGCGCCCGAGACGCCCGGTTCCCTGCACGAAGGCGGCGAGCTGGGCTACTCGCTGTCGCACGCCTTCGGCGCCGCGTTCGACAACCCCGGGTTGCTGGTGGCGTGCCTGGTCGGCGACGGCGAGGCGGAGACGGGTCCACTCGCGACGAGCTGGCATTCGAACAAGTTCCTCGATCCGGCGCGCGACGGCGCCGTGCTGCCGATCCTGCACCTGAACGGCTACAAGATCGCCGGCCCGACCCTGCTCGCGCGCATCCCTCGCGAGGAGCTCGAAGCGCTGTTCCACGGCTACGGTTACCGGCCGTACTTCGTCGAGGGCGACGACCCCATGGAGATGCACCGCGCCATGGCCGACACGCTCGACCGCGTCATCGACGAGATCCGCGGCATCCAGAGCGACGCGAGGCGTCACGGGTTCCAGGCACGTCGGCGCTGGCCGATGATCGTCCTGCGTTCGCCGAAGGGCTGGAGTGGCCCGAAGGTGGTGGACGGCCTTCCCATCGAGGACTCGTTCCGCTCGCACCAGGTGCCGCTCGCGGACCTGCGGCGCGCCGGCCGCCTGCGACTGCTCGAGGACTGGCTGCTCGGCTACGGGCCCGCCGAGCTGTTCGACGCTGCCGGCCGGCCCGTGCCCGAGCTCGCCGCGCTCGCGCCCACGGGCGAGCGGCGCATGAGCGCGAACCCGCACGCGAACGGCGGCCGCCTGCTGCGCGACCTGCTGCTGCCGGCGTTTCGCGACTACGCGGTCGCCGTGCCGGCCCCGGGCGTCGTGGTCGCCGAAGCCACGCGCGTGCAGGGCCGGCTCGTGCGCGACGTGATCGCGCGCAACCGGGACAACTTCCGGGTCTTCAGCCCCGACGAGACGAACTCGAATCGCTGGAACGCGGTGTTCGAGGTCACGAACCGCTGCTCGACCGCGGACATCATGACCGGAGACGACCACGTGGCCAGCGACGGCCGCGTGATGGAGATGCTGAGCGAGCACCAGTGCGAGGGCTGGCTCGAGGGCTACCTGCTCACGGGACGCCACGGCATGTTCTCGTGCTACGAGGCGTTCGGCCACATCGTGGACTCGATGTTCAACCAGCACGCCAAGTGGCTGAAGGTGGCGAACCAGGTCGTGTGGCGCAGTCCGATCGCTTCGCTGAACTACCTTCTGTCGTCGCACGTGTGGCGGCAGGACCACAACGGCTTCAGCCACCAGGATCCCGGTTTCATCGGCCACGTGGTCAACAAGAAGGCCGAGGTGATCCGCGTCTACCTGCCGCCCGACGCGAACACGCTGCTGTCGGTGACGGACCACTGCCTGCGCAGTCGCGGCTACGTGAACGTGATCGTGGCCGGCAAGCAGCCCGAGCTCCAGTGGCTCGACATCGATGCGGCCGCCGCGCACTGCTCGGCCGGCATCGGTGCGTGGTCGTGGGCCGGCACGGACGGCGGCGGCGAGCCGGACGTGGTGATGGCGTGCTGCGGCGACGTCCCCACGCTGGAGACGATGGCCGCCGTCGAACTGCTGCGGTCCGCGTTTCCCGCACTCGCGATCCGCGTGGTCAACGTGGTCGACCTGATGAAGCTGCAACCGCACGGCGAGCATCCGCACGGCCTCGGCGACGACGCGTTCGACGCGCTGTTCACCACCGACAAGCCGGTGATCTTCGCCTTCCACGGCTATCCCACGCTGATCCACCGGCTCACCTACCGCCGCACCAATCACGCCAACCTGCACGTGCATGGCTACGACGAGGAGGGCACCACCACGACACCGTTCGACATGGTGGTGCTGAACCGGATGGACCGCTTTCACCTCGCGTGCGACGCGATCAGCCGGCTGCCGCAGCTGGGAGTGGGGGCCACCCTCGTCCGCCTCACCCTGAGGGACAAGCTGCGCCAGCACCGGCGTCACATTCTCGAGTTCGGCGAGGACATGCCCGAGATCCGGGACTGGAAGTGGAGCGGAGCGATCGCGGAGAACCCGCGGTGATCGCCGAAGCCCGCGCATGACAGAACCGCATGCCGTCGTGTGATTGTGAGTTCGCGTCGGAGGTTCTTCCTTGACCTCCCGCCGGTCGTGACCGAGTTTGCATTCTCCCCCGAGACAACTCTCCCGTCTCCTCCCCACACGAGGCTGGTGTCGCACTCCCGGCCGGCAAGGATCTCCCCATGACGCATGGAAGCATGCTGCGCCGCTTCGGCTTGCCCGCTCTGCTCCTGCTTCAGCTCGCTGCGGGAGCCGCGCACGCGGCCGGCGCGTCGAGCGACGCGCTGTGGCGCGGAATCGAGACCGTCCGTGCAACGGGCGCGAAGACCTCGACCGCCTCGTACCAGCTCGACAAGTCCGCGCTCGAAGCGGTGCTCGCGCGCGCGCCGAAGGAAGGCCAGCTGCCGCTCGCCCTCAGCCCGGCCATCCTGACGCTGCCGATGCCCGACGGTTCGCTCGCGCGGTTCCGCATCGAGGAGTCCTCCGTGTTCGAGCCGGCACTTGCCGCCGAGCACCCGGAGATCCGCTCGTTCCGAGGCCAGGGCGTCGACGCGGGAACGTCGACGATGCGCTTCGACTGGACGCCGCAGGGCTTCCACGCCCTCATGCTGGGCAGCGGCCTCACGGTGACCGTGTACCCGAAATCGACCGACGCCTCGGCCGAATACGTGAGCACGCAGGTCGCCGACGCGGGCCAGGCGTTCGCGTGCGGCGTGGTGGACGACGGCCGCATCCGCGCCGAGGCGGGACCGCGCACGAACACCGCGATCGGTGCGCAGCTGCGCACGTACCGCGTGGCGATCTCCACCACCGGTGAGTTCACGCAGACGCTGGGCGGCGGCACCGTGCCGGGCGCGCTCGCCGCGCTCGCCACCATCCTGAACGGCATCAACGCCGTGTACGAGCGCGAGCTGGCGGTGCACATCAACCTGATCGCCGGGCTCAACGCGGTCATCTTCACGAACGGCGCCACCGACCCGTACACGAACGGCAACACGAACGCGATGATCAACGAGGTCGTGGCCACGCTGGGTGCGAACATCCCGACGGCGAACTACGACTTCGGCCACGTCATCGGCACGAACTCCGGCGGCCTCGCCGGCGTCGGCGTGATCTGCAACGACAACGTCTCGGGCGGTGGGCCGCGCAAGGCCGCGGCCGCTTCGGGCGCCGGCCTGCCGGTGGGCAGCTCGGGCAACGTGTCGCTGATCGGCCACGAGATGGGCCACCAGTTCGGTGCGTCGCACACGCAGAACTCGGCGTGCAACCGCTCGCCGCTCGACGCGGTCGAGACGGGCAGCGGCGTCACGATCATGTCGTACAACGGCGTGTGCCCGCCCAACAACACGGTGCCGATCGGCGAGCTGCGCTTCCACTCCGCGAGCCTCGCGGCGATGAACGCCTACATCGCGTCGCAGGCGTGCCAGGTGAGCACGGCCAGCGGCAACAGCGCGCCCACCGTGGACGCCGGCCCCGACCGCACGATCCCGCTGAACACGCCGTTCACGCTGACCGCGGTCGGCAGCGACGCGAACGCCGGCGACCTGCCCAACCTCACGTATGCGTGGGAGCAGGTGGACCCGGGCCAGCTCACGGCGGTCGCCACCGACTTCCCGAACCCGCCGTTCCAGGACCAGCTCGGTGATCCGGCCACGACCACGCGTCCGATCCTGACGGCGCTCGCCACGTCGACGAGCCCCTCGCGGACGTTCCCGCGCATGGGCTACGTCCTGAACAACGCGAACGACCCGCCCGACCAGGTGAACGGCCTGTTCACGGCCGAGGAACTGCCGCGCGTGGCGCGTTCGCTGAACTTCCGCGTCACGATCCGCGACAACCACGCCGGCGCGGGCGGCACGAACGACGACCAGCTGACGCTCACCGTGGCGAACTCGGGCCCGTTCCAGGTGGCGTCGCCGAACGGCGGCGAGACGTGGGGCGTGGGCACGACGCAGAACGTCACGTGGAACGTCAACGGCACGAACAACGCGCCGGTCAGTTGCGCGAACGTGAAGATCACGCTGTCCACCGACGGCGGCTCGTCGTTCCCGCTGGTGCTGTCGGCCAGCACGCCGAACGACGGTAGCGAGACGATCACGGTGCCCACCGGGCTCAGCACGCCGAGCGCGCGCGTGCGCGTGGAGGCCGTGGGCAACGTGTTCTTCGACGTGTCGAACGCCAACTTCACGATCAACGCCGGCGCCGGCTGCCCGTTCGTGAGCGCCGTGCTGCCGAGCGCCGGCAACCCCGGCACGCTGGTCACGCTGAGCGGCTCGGGCCTGACCGGCGTCACGTCGGTGCGGTTCAGCAACGCCGTCACCGCCACCTTCACCGTGGTGAACGCGACCACGATCACCGCCACCGTGCCCGCGGGCGCCGTGACCGGCCCGATCACGCTGGGCAAGGCCGGCTGCCCCGACGTGCCCACCAGCAGCTTCACCGTGTGCCCGAACGCCGGTCTCACGGCGCAGGTGGACGACGGCGGTGGCGAGCAGTTCTGGTCGGGACGCTTCTTCGTGAACCGCCTCACGCCGAGCGCGTACCCGGCCACGCTGAGCCAGGTGCTCATCCAGATGAACTCCACGTTCGGCATCCCGGCGGGCTCGCCGATGACCGTGCTGTTCGGCGCCAACCCGGGCGGTACGGCGGACATCGGCTCGGTGGTGTTCCAGACGCTGGCCGGCACGAGCAACGCCGACGGCGTGTTCAAGACGTTCGACGTGCCGCAGCTGACGATCGCCTCGGGTGACTTCGTGGTGGGCTACTCCGTCACGACCGGCGACTTCCCGGGCTTCTCGGACAGCTCCACGCCCGGCACGCGGTCGTACACCTCGAGCGACGGCACGTTCGGCAGCGGCACGCTGGCGGACAACCTGCTGATCCGCGCGCGCTACTTCACGAACTGCGGCCAGCCGTCCGTGTGTCCCAGCGTCACGAACCTCGCCCCCACGAGCGGCCTGGTGGGCTCGAACGTGGTGATCACCGGCACGAACTTCACCGGCGTCGACGCCGTGCGCTTCACGAACTCCGTCGGCGCCGCGTTCACCGTGGACAACGCGGGGCAGATCACCGCCACCGTGCCCGCGGGCGCCGTGACCGGGCCGATCACGATCACGAAGCCCGGCTGCACCGCGGTGCAGACCGCCAGCTTCACGGTGACCGCGCCGTCGTGCCCCACCGTGACCAACCTGGCGCCCACGACCGGCCTGGTCGGCTCGAGCGTGGTGATCACCGGTACGAACTTCACGGGCACCACGTCGGTCACGTTCACGAACAACGTGACCGCCACGTTCACCGTGAACAGCGCCACGCAGATCACGGCCACCGTGCCGGCGGGCGCCGTGAGCGGCCCGATCACGGTGACCAAGACCGGCTGCACGCCGGTGCAGACCGCGACGTTCACCGTGGGCGGCGCCGGCACCGTGCACGCGTGCGCCAGCCCCGGCACGGCCGTTCCCGACAACACGCCGGCCGGCATCACCAGCACGATCACGGTGCCCGAGAACCTCACGATCACCGGCCTCACGGTGGGCGTGAACATCACGCACACGTACATCGGCGACCTGATCGTGGAGTTGCGCCGCGGGGCGAACACCGTGCGCCTGCACAACCTGACCGGCATGAACACGCAGAACATCGTGGGCACGTATCCGACCACGCTCACCGTGGACGGCCCCGGCGCGCTGACCGACTTCATCGGCCAGTCGACCAGCGGCACGTGGACGCTGTTCGTCTCGGACAACGCCGACCTCGACACCGGCACGCTGAACAGCTGGTGCCTGGACTTCACCGGCACGCCGCCGTGCCCCGCGGTGACGAACCTGAGCCCCACCACGGGAGCGGTCGGTTCCACCGTCACGATCACCGGCACGAACCTCACCGGCGTCGACGGCGTGAAGTTCACGAACAACGTGACCGCCACGTTCACGGTGAACAGCGCCACGCAGATCACCGCCACCGTGCCGACCGGCGCGGTGACCGGCCCGATCACGCTGACGAAGGCCGGTTGCGCCTCGGTGCAGACGGGCAGCTTCACCGTGGGCGCGTCGACCGTGCACGTGTGCGCGACGCCCGCGCTGGCGATTCCCGACAGCCTCTCGGCGGGCGTCACGAGCAGCGTGGTGGTGGCGAACAACCTCACGATCACGGGCGTCACGGTGGGCGTGGACATCACCCACACCTACCGCGGTGACCTGATCGTGGAGCTGCGTCGCGGCGCCACGACGGTGCGCCTGCACAACCGCACCGGCGGTGCGCTCGACAACCTCGTGGGCACGTATCCGACCACGCTCGTGGTGGACGGCCCCGGAGCGCTGGCGGACCTGAACGGCCAGACGTCGAGCGGTACGTGGACGCTGTTCGTGTCCGACAACGACTCCTTCGACACCGGCACGCTGAACAGCTGGTGCCTCGACCTGCAGGGCACGCCGGTGACCACGGCCGTGGAGCCGCCGGTCGCGGCCGGCGTGTCGTTCCGGATCGCGCCGAATCCCGTGGTGCACGGTTCCACGATCAGCTTCAACCTGCCGCGTGCGGGCATGACGAGCGTGCGCATCGTGGACCTGGCCGGACGGCTCGTGCGCCGGCTGCAGGACGGCTGGGCGCCCGCGGGTCCGCGTCAGTTCCAGTGGGACGGACGTGACCGCAACGGCGCGCTGGTGGAGTCCGGCATGTACTTCGTCGCGCTGGACGGCGTGGGCGTGCACGAGCGGGGCAAGCTGACCGTTTCGCGCTGAGCGGCATCCACGCGAGTCGAAGTTCGCGGTGACCGGGGCCTCGTCCAGTACGGACGGGGCCCCGGCGCCTTTCCGGAGCGGCGTCGCCGCCGGGCGTTCGTGTCACCCGGCGATCGCGCGGAGCGAGTGCTATGTTCCCGCGCGAAAGTCCCGGCCATGCACGGAGCGGTCCGCGCTCCGCGCGCCCTTTCGCGAAGAGGAGCCGCCATGCACCGCGTCGCTGTCTCCGTTGCGCTGGTCGCCGTTCTCGCCGTGGCCTTCGTGGCCTTCGCCACCGGGGCCGCCCGTCCGAAGATCGGGCTCTCGCTGCCCACGCAGCGCGAGGAGCGCTGGGTGCGCGACAAGCAGGCGATGGAGGCCGAGGCCACGCGGCTCGGCATCGACCTGCGCGTGCAGGTGACCGACAACGACGCGGCCCGGCAGGTGGCCCAGTGCGAGAACCTGCTGTCGCAGGGGATCCGCGTGCTCATCCTGGCGCCCCACGACGCGTCGAGCGCCTCGGTGATCGTGGACAAGGCGGCGCGCGCGGGCGTGCCCGTGATCAGCTACGACCGGCTGGTGATGGACTCGCCGCGCGACTACACCTACCTGTCGTTCGACAACGTGAAGGTGGGCGAACTGCAGGGCCAGTACCTCGCCGGCCGCGTGCCGAAGGGCAACATCGTGGTGCTCGCGGGCTCGCCCACGGACAACAACGCGCGGCTGTTCCGCGAGGGCGCCATGAAGGTGCTGGCGCCGCTCGTGAAGAAGGGCGACCTCCGGATCGTGATGGACCAGGCGGTCAAGGACTGGCAGCCGGCGGAGGCGCAGCGGCTGATGGAGCAGGCGCTCACCGCGAACAGGAACCACGTGGACGGCGTGCTGGCGCCGAACGACGGCACGGCCGGCGGCGCGATCCAGGCGCTGGCGGCGCAGCGCCTGGCGGGCAAGGTGCCGGTCACGGGCCAGGACGCCGAGCTCGCGGGCGCGATCCGCATCGTGCAGGGCACGCAGAGCATGACGGTGTTCAAGGACACGCGCGCGCTGGGCCGCAAGGCGATCGAGATGGCATCGACGCTGGCGCAGGGCAAGCGCATCGATACGCACGGCGTGAGCGTGAACAACAACAAGCACGCGATCCCGTCCGTGCTGCTGACGCCCGTGGTGGTGACGCGCGACAACCTGGACGCCGTGCTGATCGCCTCGGGGTACCTGCGACGCGAGCAGGTGTACCGGGGCAAGCCGTGAGCCCGCGGACGCGCGCGGCGGCCTGAAGCGCCATGCGCCGGCCGCGCGGAGCCCCGAGGTGAGCGACGTCCTGCTCGAGATGCGCGACATCACGCGCGACTTTCCCGGCGTGCGCGCGCTGGACGGCGTCACGTTCGAGGTGCGCCGCGGCACGATCCACGCGCTGGTGGGGGAGAACGGCGCGGGCAAGTCCACGCTGATGAAGGTGCTGAGCGGCATCCACCCGCACGGCACGTACGGCGGCACGCTGCGGCTGGACGGGCGCGAGCAGCGCTTCCACGGCGTGCGCGACGCCGAGCACGCCGGGATCGCGGTGATCCACCAGGAGCTGGCGCTGGTGCGCTCGCTGAGCGTGGCGGAGAACGTGTTCCTGGGCGCCGAACGGCTCCGCGCGCCGGGCGTGGTGGACTGGCCGCGCACCCACCGCGAGGCGGCCGAGGCGACGGCGCGCGTGGGCCTGCACGTGAACCCGGCCACGCGCGTGGCCGACCTCGGCGTGGGCGCGCAGCAGATGGTGGAGATCGCGCGCGCGCTCAGGCGCGACGCGCGGCTGCTGGTGCTCGACGAGCCGAGCGCCGCGCTCACCGAGGCCGAGACCGAGACGCTGCTCGCGATCCTCGCGGACCTGCGCGCGCGCGGCGTCACGTGCATCTACGTGTCGCACCGGCTGGGCGAGGTGCAGCGCATCGCCGACCGCGTGACGGTGCTGCGCGACGGCCGCACGGTGTGCACCGACGACATCGCCGCCATGCCGGTGGAGCGCATCGTGCGCAGCATGGTGGGGCGCGAGCTCGGGCACATGTACCCGCATCGCGACCGCACGCCCGGAGACGTGGTGCTGGACGTGCGCGGCTGGACGGTGGTGAACCCCGCCGACGGCCGCGTGGCCGTGCGCGAGGCGTCGTTCACGGTGCGGCGCGGCGAGGTGCTGGGCTTCGCCGGGCTCATGGGCGCGGGGCGCACCGAGCTGGTGATGAGCCTGTTCGGCGCGTGGGGCCGCCGCACGGGCGGCTCGCTCGCGATGGACGGCCGCGCGCTCGACGTGCGCGATCCGCGCGCGGCGATCGCGAACGGTCTGGCGCTGGTGACCGAAGACCGCAAGCGCGACGGGCTGGTCATGGACCTGGGTGTGCACCACAACGTGACGCTGGCGAGCCTGCGGCGCATCGCGCGCGGCGGCGTGCTGAACCACGCCGAGGAAGCGCGGCTCGCGGGAGCAGCGGTGCGCGAGATGCGCACGCGGACGCCGTCGCTGGCGCAGCGCGTGCGCAACCTGTCGGGCGGCAACCAGCAGAAGGTGCTGATCGCGCGCGGCCTGCTGACCGAGCCGCGCGTGCTGTTCCTGGACGAGCCCACGCGCGGCGTCGACGTGGGCGCGCGCGTCGAGGTGTACGAGATCCTGAACGACCTCGTGGACCGCGGCGTGTGCGTGGTGATCGTGTCGTCGGAGCTCTCGGAGGTGCTCGGCATGAGCGACCGCGTGCTGGTGATGCGCGAGGGCCGCATCGCGGGCGAGCTGAAGCGCGACGAGGCCACCGAGGAGCGGGTGATGCGGCTGGCCACCGGCGCCGACGCGGCGGTGGCGGCGGGAGGACGGGCGTGACGGGAGGCACTCCGGTGCGGGACGGCGGCGGCTGGCGCGCGTCGCTCGCGGGCTCGCTGCGCGCGAACGCGCGGCAGTACGCGATGGTGGTGGCGCTGGCGGTGATCTGGATCGTGTTCGCGGCGCTCACCGAGGGCGTGTTCCTGTCGGCGCGCAACGTGTCGAACCTGGTGGTGCAGACGGTGACCACCGGCATCCTCGCGATCGGCGTGGTGCTGGTGATCGTGACGGGCCACATCGACCTGTCGGTGGGCTCGGTGCTCGGCTTCACCGGAGCGGTGTGCGCCACGCTGATGATCGGCCGCGGCTGGGGCGTGGCGCCGGCGGTGCTCGCCACGCTCGCGGTGGGTCTCGCGATCGGCGCGTGGCACGGCTTCTGGGTGGCGTACCGGCGCGTGCCCGCGTTCATCGTGACGCTGGCGTCGATGCTCGCGTTCCGCGGGCTCATCATCGGCATCACCGGCGGGCAGACGCAGGGGCTCGAGATGGCGCCCGAGGCCGTGGCCGCGCGCTTCCAGGTGATCGGGCAGGGCTACCTGCCCACGCTGCGCGCCGCCGAGGAAGGCCGCCTGCACGACACGAGCCTGGCCGTGACGCTGGTGGTGCTCGCGCTGCTGGTGGTGGTGCGCGTGCGCGCGTGGCTCGCGCGCCGCCGTGACGGCCTGCCCGCGCCGCCCGCGTGGCTCGAGGCGCTGCGCACCGCGGCGCTCGTGGCGGTGGCGGGCGCGTTCGCGGCGGTGATGGTGTTCTACCAGGGCATCCCGTGGTCGGTGTTCCTGCTGCTCGGGCTGGCCGCGCTGTTCACGTTCGTGGCGAACGACACCACGTTCGGCCGCCGGCTCTACGCGATCGGCGGCAACCCCGAGGCGGCGCGACTGTCGGGCATCCACGTGCCGCGCAACACGCTCGTGCTGTTCATGCTGATGGGCGTGATGAGCGCGGTCGCAGGCATCGTCTACACGTCGCGGCTGAACGCCGCCACGACCTCGGCCGGGCAGAACGCCGAACTCGACGCGATCGCCGCCGCGGTGATCGGCGGCGCCTCGCTGATGGGCGGCGAGGGCACCGTGACGGGCGCGCTGATCGGCGCGCTCGTGATGGCGTCGCTCGACAACGGCATGAGCCTGATGAACCTCGACATCACGTGGCAGTACGTGATCAAGGGCCTGATCCTGCTGCTCGCCGTGTGGGTGGACATGGCCCAGCGAAAGGCGACCCGATGAACGCACGAAGCCCGTGGGTGCTGCTGGCGCTGCTCGTGCCGGCGCTCGCCGGGGCGGCGCCGCTCGCGCCGGCCGAGCTCGACGCGCGCGTGGACGCGCTGCTCGCGCGCATGACGCGCGAGGAGAAGGCGCTGCTCACGAACGGCGAGAACAACATGGACCTGCCGGCCATCCCGCGGCTCGGCATCCCGTCGCTGCGGATGACCGACGGCCCCGTGGGCGTGCGGCTGGACGACGGCTACCGCACCACGGCGTTTCCCGCCTCGATCCTGTCGGCCTCCAGCTTCGATCCCGCGCTGATGACGCAGCTGGCGGCCGCGATGGGGGACGAGACGCTGGCCCTGGGCCGCGACATGCTGCTGGGCCCGTGCGTGAACATCGCGCGCGTGCCGCAGGGCGGGCGCAACTTCGAGAGCTTCGGCGAGGACCCGTACCTGGCCGCGCGCATGGCCGAGGCGTGGGTGCGCGGGCTGCAGGGCCGAGGCGCGCTCGCATGCACCAAGCACTTCGCCGCGAACAACCAGGAGACGCGTCGCAACACGGTGAACGTGCGCGTGAGCGAGCGGGCGCTGCACGAGATCTACCTGCCCGCGTTCGACGCCGCCGTGCGCGCGGGCACGTGGGGCGTGATGGCGTCGTACAACCGCGTGAACGGTCCGTACGCTTCGGAGAACCCGACGCTGCTCACGGACGTGCTCAAGCGCCGCTGGGGCTTCCGCGGGCTCGTCGTGTCGGACTGGGGCGGCACGCACTCCACCGTGGCGGCCGCGCAGGCCGGGCTCGACGTGGAGATGCCGAAAGGCGAGTTCTTCGGCGGCGGCCACCTGCTGAACGCCGTGAACAGCGGCGCCGTGAGCGAGGCGACGCTCGACGACCAGGCGCGCCGCGTGCTGCGCGCGATCGTGGGCGGCGGCGTGATGGACCGCGCGCAGGGGGGTGGCCGGCCGGACTCGTCGGTGGTGGGCGGCGCGGCGCATCGCGAGCTCGCTCGGCGCATGGCGCGCGAGGGCGTCGTGCTGCTCAAGAACGACGGCCTGCTGCCGCTGCGCGCGCGCCGCATCGCGGTGATCGGCCCGAACGCCGCCGCGTACGTGGCGGGCGGCGGCAGCTCGCAGGTGCCGCCGTCGCGCACGGTGAGCCCGCTCGAAGGGCTGCGCGCGATGGCCGGCGACTCGGTGCAGGTGACGACCGCCGAAGGCGTGGGCATGCCGGGCGAGATGACGCCGATGGACGCGGCCTGGCTCTCGCCGCCCGAGGGGCGCGGCGACGGACCCGGCCTGCTCGGCGAGTACTTCGCGGCCGACTCGCTGCGCGGCGCGCCGGCGGTGACGCGCGTGGACGCGGGCGTGAACTTCGACTGGGGCGGCGGCGCGCCCGCGGCGGGGCTGCCGATCGATCACTGGTCGGTGCGCTGGACCGGGCGGCTCCGCGTGCCCGCGACCGGCGACTACGACCTGGCCACCAACGCCGACGACGGCACGCGGCTGTGGATCGACGGCCGGCTCGTGATCGACGACTGGACCGATCACGGCCCGGTCACGCGCACGGCGCGCGTGCGGCTGCAGGCGGGCGTCGCGCACGCCGTGCGGCTCGAGTACTTCGAGAACGGCGGCGGCGCCGTGGCGCGCTTCGGGCGGCTGAAGCCCGTCACGGGCGGACTGCCCGAAGCGGTGGCGGTGGCGAAGGCGGCGGACGCGGTGGTGCTCGTGCTCGGCCTGTGCGACCGGCTCGAGGGCGAGGGCAACGATCGATACTCGCTGGATCTGCCCGAGGGGCAGGAGGCCCTGATCGACGCCGTCGCGGCGGCCAACCGCAACGTGGTCGTGGTGCTCGAGGCGGGCTCGCCGGTGCTCGCGACGCGCTGGCTGCCGAAGGCGCGCGCGCTCGTGCAGGCGTGGTACCCGGGGCAGGAGGGCGGGCTCGCGCTGGCCGACGTGCTGCTGGGGCGCGTGTCGCCGTCGGGCCGCACGCCGATCACGTGGCCGCGCCGGCTGGCCGACGGCGCCGCCGGCGGCAACTTCCCCGGCGACGAGAACGTGTACTACGCCGAGGGGATCGGCGTGGGCTATCGCCACTTCGACGATCGCGGCATCGAGCCGCTGTTTCCGTTCGGCTTCGGGCTCTCGTACGCGCGCTTCGAGTACGCGAACCTGGTCCTGGACGTGCGCGACGGCACCGTGCTCGCGCCCGACGTGCGCGTGAGCTTCGACGTCGTCAATCGCGGCGGCTGCACCGCCGCCGACGTGCCGCAGCTGTACGTGGGCGACCGTTCGGCGCCGGTGCCGCGCCCGCGGCGCGAGCTGAAGGCGTTCGAGCGCGTGGAGCTGGCGCCCGGAGAGCGACGCCGCGTGACGATGACGCTGGCGCGCGACGCGTTCGCGTGGTGGGACGAGCGGACGCACGACTGGGTGGTGACGCCGGGACGCTTCGAGCTCGCGGTGGGGGCGTCGTCGCGCGACCTGCGGCTGCGGCGGGTGATCGCCCTGCGATGAGCCGGTGCGCACGCCGAGCGGCGACATCGGCCTTCCGCGTCCACCGGCGATCCGGCACACTGCGGCCATGAAGCAGGCGACGCGCGCGACCACCCGGAGCATGACGCGCCCGCGCACGGGCGCGGGCCTGTCGCTGTCGCTGTCGCTGCTCGCGCCCGGCCAGGTGGTGCGCAGTCCCGAGACCGACGAGGAGTACGCGGTCGAGCACCTGCTGGGCTCGGGGGGATTCGGCCAGGTCTACCGCGCGCGTCGCGTGCGGGCCTCCGGTCGCGGCGAAGTCGTGTGCATCAAGGTGAGCACCCGCATCGACGCCTGGTTGCGCGAGGCGTACTTCGGGCAGCTGCTCGCCGGGCACCCGCGCGCCATCGCGGTGCTCGACGCGTTTCCGCTGCCGTTCCCGGGTCGCCCGCTGTACGGCCTCGCGCTCGAGTACGCCCGGCACGGCGACCTGCGGCTGCACCTGCGCCGCGCGCCGCGCGCGTGGAGCGAGCGGAAGATCCGCGCCGAGCTGGCCGGCATCCTCGGCGTGCTCGGCAAGCTGCATCGCGGCCAGACGCTGCACCGGGACCTCACGCCGATGAACGTGCTCGTGTGCGAGGGCGAGACGCTCAAGCTCGGCGACTTCGGGATCGCGCGGCAGCAGGGCAGCGACCGGGGCGTGACCGCCGCCACCATGAACCGCATGACCGCCCCGAGCGACATCCTCGAGGGCGCGGTGCCCAAGTGGCAGGCGCGCGACGACGTCTACCAGGTGGGCCAGCTGCTGGCGATGCTGGTGCGCAAGGACGCGGACCGTCGCGTGCGCACGGCCGACGTGCGGCACCTGCCGTGCAGCGACCACCTCAAGGAGATCATCCACCGCTGCATCGGCGAGCGGCGCAAGCGATACGAAAACGCCGACGAGATGATCGAGGCCCTGCGCACGCGGCCCGCGCCGCTGCGCTCGGGGGCGGTGCACTCGCTCCAGGGCGTGCACCTGGCGTTCACCGGCATCCTCAGCTGCCCGCGCGTGGACGCCGCGCGCGCCGCGAAGCGCGCGGGCGCCGTGGTGCACGGGGGCCCGTCGTCGCAGACCACGATCCTGGTGCGCGGCCGGCCGAACGCGCAGCAGGCCGCGGGTCGCGACGCGGGGCTGAAGCTGATGGAGGTGAAGCGCCTGCGCGAGAAGGGACACCGCATCACGATCCTGAGCGAAGCGCGCTTCTGGGCGCTCGCCGGCGCGAGCCCGAAGCCGAAGCGCGGAGCGAAGCGACGGGCGTAGCCACGGCGCGGGCGCAGTTCCGTGACGCCCCGACTCGCCGGCAGTAAGGTCGGCGCCTCTTCGGCGTGAAGCACCCCCGAATGCCTGGAGGCCCGAATGGCCCGCGCTGCACTCCGCTGCCTGCCTGCCGCTGCCGCGGCGCTGCTGCTCTCCGCCGCGCTCGCCGGCGCCGCCGCCGTCACGACGCCCACGCGCATGCTGCGCTCGCCCACCGTGAGCGCCGAGCACATCGCGTTCGCCCATGCGCAGAACATCTGGATCGTCCCGCGTGCCGGTGGCGTGGCGCGGCAGCTGTCCACGTTCCAGGGCCGCGCGTCCGACCCGCACTTCTCGCCCGACGGCCGGTGGCTCGCGTTCAGCGGCGAGTACGCCGGCAACCTCGACGTCTACGTGGTGTCCGTGGACGGCGGCGCCCCGCGCCGGCTGACGTGGCATCCGGGCGACGACGTCGTGCAGGGCTGGACGCCCGACGGCCAGTCGGTGCTGTTCGCGTCGGAGCGCGGCAGCTGGGCGCCCACGCCGACGTGGCGGTTCTGGACCGTGCCCGCGGCGGGCGGGGCCGAGGAGCCGCTGGCGTTGCCGCGCGGCTACCAGGGCCGCTTCTCGCCGGATGGCCGCTCGATCGCCTACCGCATGACGGATTCGTGGGACGAGGAGCGCCGCAACTACCGCGGCGGGCAGAACCGTCCGATCTGGATCACCGACCTGAAGACGTTCGACACCGTCACGCCGCCGTGGACCGATTCCAAGGACATGATGCCCGCGTGGGCGGCCGGCCGCGTGTACTTCCTGTCCGACCGGGACGGCGTCTCGAACGTGTGGGCCTTCGACGTCGGGTCGCGGGCGCTGACGCAGGTGACGACGTTCCGCGACTTCGACGTGAAGACGCTCGACTCGGGCGGCGGCATGCTGGTGTTCGAGCAGGCCGGTCGCGTGCACCTGCTGGACCCTGCCACGGGGCAGAGCCGCCCGGTGGACATCATCGCGCTCGGCGACTTCCCGTGGATGCAGCCGCACTGGGAGGACGCGGGGCGGTACGCCACGTCACTCGCGCTGTCGCCGACCGGCAAGCGCGCGCTCGTCGAAGCGCGCGGCGAGGTCTTCGCCGTGCCGGCCGAGAAGGGGGACACGCGCAACCTGACCCGCTCGAGCGGCTCTGCCGAGAAGGCGCCCGCATGGTCGCCCGACGGAAAGTGGGTGTCTTACTTCAGCGACCGCTCCGGCGAGTACGAGCTGGTGATCGAATCCCCCGACGGCATCTCGCCGCCGCGCTCGATCCCCCTGCGCGGCAAGGGGCAGTACTACACGCCCAGCTGGTCGCCCGACTCGCGCAAGCTCGTCTACCACGACACCGACATGAACGTGTGGGTGCTCGACGTGGCGAGCGGCCGGGCCCGCAACGTGGGCAACGAACCGTGGATGGTGCCGTTCCGTTCGCTGCTGCCCACGTGGAGCCCGGACTCGCGCTGGATCGCCTACGCGGCGCGGCTGCCGTCGCTGTTCCGCGCGATCTTCGTGGTCAACGCGGAGACCGGCGAATCGCACCAGGCGACCGACGGGCTCGCCGACGCGACCTACCCGGTGTGGGACGCCGACGGCAAGCACCTGTGGTTCCTCGCCTCGACCGATCTCGGCCTGCGCTCTCAGTGGCTCGACATGAGCGGATACGACCACGCGCCGAACTACGGGCTGTACGTGGCCGTGCTCGGCAGGGACGGCGCGAATCCCCTGGCGCCCGAGAGCGACGAGGACGAAGGCATCAAGCTGTCGGCGCCGGCCGTCGCCGGCGACAAAGGCGGCCGGCCGGGAGCGAAGCCGGCCGACAAACCCGCCGACAAGCCCGCGACCGTTCCGAACGTGACGATCGACTTCGACGGCCTGCAGGGCCGGGTCGTGCCGGTGACGGGCGTGCCCGCCAGCGGGTATGGCCCGATCCGCGCCGGCGTCGCCGGCACGGTGTTCCTGCTCGAGACACCCGCGACGCCCGGTCCCGGCGGCAGCACGCTGCATCGCTACAAGCTCGCGGATCGCAAGATCGAGTCGTTCGCGAAGGGCGTGGCCGACTTCACGGTGAGTGCCGACGGCCGCAAGCTGCTCTATCGCACGGCGGCCCCTCCGGGGCGCCGGGGCGCGCCTCCCGAACGGGCGCCGCGCTACTTCCTGGTGGACGCCGACAAGGCGCCGCCCAAGGCCGACGAAGGCGAGCTCAAGCCCGACCTGCGCCTGTGGCTCGATCCGCGCGCCGAGTTCGCGCAGATCTTCGCCGAGGGCTGGCGCAACCAGCGCGACTACTTCTACGTGCCCAACCTGCACGGCACCGACTGGCCGAAGATGCGCGAGATGTACGGCGCGCTGCTGGGCGACGTGAACCATCGCGAGGACCTGAACTACCTGCTCGACCAGATGGGCGCCGAAACCGCGATCGGGCACTCGTACGTGTACGGCGGGGCGATGCCGCCCGTGCCCGAGGCCGCGGTCGGACTGCTCGGGGCGGACTTCGCCGTGGAGTCCGGGCGCTGGCGGATCACGCGGATCTACGACGGCGAGAGCTGGAACCCCGACCTGCGAGCGCCGCTGGCCGGGCCCGGCATCGGCGTGAAGGTGGGGCAGTACGTGGTGGCCGTGAACGGCGAGGAGCTGATCGCGCCGGACAACCTGTACCGGCTCCTCAACGGCACCGCCGGCAAGCAGACGGTGCTCGAGGTGAACGACCGTCCCACGCGTGCCGGCGCACGGCAGGTGAAGGTGGTGCCGGTCGAGAGCGAGCAGGCATTGCGCGCGCGCGCGTGGGTCGAGTCGAACCGGCGCCGCGTGGACCAGCTGTCGGGCGGCAAGCTCGCCTACGTGCACCTGCCCAACACCGGGCAGGGCGGCTACCAGAGCTTCAACCGCTACTACTTCGCGCAGCAGGATCGCGACGGCGTGATCGTGGACGAGCGCTACAACGGTGGCGGGTCCGCGGCCGACTACATCGTGGACCTCCTGGGGCGCACCTTCGACGGCTACTTCAACAACGTCGCCGGCACGCGCCGGCCGTTCACCAGTCCGGCGGCCGGCATCTGGGGGCCCAAGGTGATGATCGTGAACGAGATGTCGGGCTCGGGCGGCGACTACCTGCCGTACATGTTCCACTTCCGCGCGCTCGGCCCCATCGTGGGCAAGCGCACGTGGGGCGGGCTCGTGCACACCGCCGACACGCCGCGGTTCGTGGACGGCGGCGCCATGATCGCGCCGCGCGGCGGCTACTTCTCGCGCGACATGAAGTGGGCCGTGGAGAACGAAGGGGTCGCGCCCGACATCGACGTGGAGAACTGGCCCGTCGACGTGATCGCCGGCCGCGACGCGCAGCTGGAGCGCGCCGTCGAGGAAGCGATGCGGCTGCTGAAGGCGCACCCCGTGCAGCGCAGCGACCGCGAGCCGCCGCCGCCGACGACGGGCAAGCGGCGGTAGGGCGGCGCAGCGACGCGGGTGCTCGGCCGCGGAGCGGCGGGCGCGACGGCCGTCACGGGGGCGACGGCGCGCGGCGTGCTCGGGTGAGGCCGCGGGCCGCGCTCGCCGCGCGCGCCCGCGCCCGTTCAGCGCGCGGTGCCTCGCGTGGCGCCGTCGCTCGCGCCGCCGGGTGCGCCCGCCACCGGTGTCGCTCCCGGCCGTGCATCGAGCAGCGCGCGCACCACGGGCTTCATCTCGGCCATCGTGCGCCGGCCGAGGTAGGCGTGGCCGTTCAGGTACACCATCGGTGTGCCGCGCACGCCGATGCGGTCGCCGTCGGCCATGTCGAGCCGCACGCGGCCCTTGAACCGGCCGCCGTAGAGCCCCTTCGAGAACGCGCGCACGTCGAGCCCGACCTCGCACGCCCAGCCCATGAGCGCGTCCTGGTCGAGTTCCTCCTGGTGCGCGTAGATCACGTCGGCCAGCTCCCAGAACCTGCCCTGGTCGTGCGCGGCGCACGCGGCCTCGGCGGCGGCGAACGCGTACGGGTGGAACGAGAGCGGGTACTGCTTGAACACCACGCGCAGTTCGCGCGGGAACGCCTTCGCGAGGGAGTCGAGCGCGGCGTGTGCCTGCCGGCAGCTGGGGCACTGGAAGTCCGAGAACACGACCGCGGTCACGCGCGCGGAGCTGGGACCGCGGGAAGGGGCGCCGAGCACGGGGATGTCCACGGCCGCGGCATCCAGCCGCGCGAGCGGGCCGGTCCCCAGCGGGCGCGCGGCCGCGGGTGCGTCGCCGCCCCCGGGGTCGGACTGCGGCCACCCGGCCGCCGCCGGTGGCGCGGCGGCCGCCGGCTTCCACGCGGCCGGCGGCTTCGCGTGCGCGAGCGCGGCCGCGAGCACGCCCGCCACCACGCACGCGAGCCGCGCGTGTCGGCCGCCGCACGCGAGCCGCGCGTGTCGGCCGCCGCGCATCAGCGGTAGCTCCCGCGCAGCCGCGGGAACTCCATGTGCGGCTGGCAGACCGGCTTCGCGTAGGCCTCGACCACGCTCGTGACGCCGGTGGGATCGGCGAGCGACACCACCGACAGCGCCGTCTGCGCGGTTTCCCACGCCTCGGTGCTGGCGAGGCGCGACAGCTGCGCGTCGGCCCACACCGACTTCACGTAGCTCGCCACTTCGGGCGAGAACTCGGCGTCGATGCGCGCGGCGATCTCGGAGCTCGTCTGCTCCGCGAAGTCCTCCGAGAACGTGGTCCGGAACGTGGACTGCGCGTCGTAGACCACGTTCGCCACGTCGTAGGTCTGCTTCAGGTTCTCGATGACCTTGCGCGTGCGCGGGTTGTAGAACATGCGCACCACCTTGTAGTTCTTCGCCAGCGTGCTGGGCTTCACCTCGTCGTAGAGGTTCTTGATCTTCACCAGCGCCCGGCCGGCCTTCGTGCCGCCGGTGAGCACCTTGCCGCCCACCTTCACGGTCTGCATGCCGGCGCGCGCGGCCTGCGTCTCGGGCGCGGCCAGGCCGAGCGTGCCGATGTTCACCGCCAGCATCACGACCGACGAGACCTGGTCGCTGATCGTGCTGGCGCAGTCCCGCCACGGCGCGTCGATGCCGAGCACCGGGTCGGCGTTGCGCTGGCAGCCCGCGCCGCAGTCCGTCCAGCCCGGCTCGCAGTTCTGCCAGTAGACGGGGCCGACGCGGTGGAAGCCCTCGCGCGAGCGGGGGTAGCACAGGCCAGCGGGGCCATCCTGCTCCATGCCGGGCCCGCACGTGCGCGGCACGCCGGCGGTGCGCGTGTACGTCTTCTTCGTGCACGACACGCCGATGTCGGTGCCGAAGCCGGGCGGGCAGTCGCGGCTGCACATGAACCCCACCTCGGAGTGGTAGCCCGGTTTGCAGCGCGGGTAGGCGACGAGACCGTCCATCACGCAGCCCTCGGGATGCTCGTCGCGGCAGCGCTTCAGCATGCCCTCGTTGTCGAGCCCGTCGCCGAACTGCCACGCATAACCCGCGCCGCGCGAGTAGGCGGCGGGCTTGCGGCAGAAGCCGCCGTCGTTCGTGAAGTCGGGCGGGCAGCGCTGCCAGCAGACGAACGAGACGTCGTCGTAGTCGGGCGCGCACGGCGGATAGCACAGCGACAGCGGGCCGCCGGTCCGGTCGGGAACGGTGCCCGAGGGGCAGTCGCTCACCGGGCGGCCGGCGTCCGAATACGAATCGCGCCAGCAGAACGGCAGCTTCGCGCCGATCGCCTGGTTCTCGATCCAGTCCATCACCTTCGCGAGATCGTCGGGATAGATGTAGGGCACGCGTTCGATCGCGGTGCCGGGTTCGGCCTGCACCTGGTCGATGTCGACGGCGCCATCCGGCGGCACGGGCGGGGGCGGCGCCTCGGTCGAACGGCACACGCCGCCCTCGTCGGCCCAGCCCGGCGGGCAGCGCTGCATGCACATCATGCCCATGTCCGTTTCGTCGGGCTTGCAGCGCGGCACCAGCATGCCGCCCACGATGTCGCAGCCCTGCGGGTACCGCTCCGCGCACCGGGCGCGCGCCCGCTCGGGGTTGAACATCACGTCGGCCCCGCCCACGAGGCGCTCGCGCGGGCGCGGCGGCGCCTTGGCGCACACGCCGGGCCCTGCGGGCGTCATGCCGGGCGGGCAGACGGTCGCGGGCGGGGCGGGCGGAGCATCGCCACCCGAGAAACCGGAGATGGGCGACGGGGCGACCATCCCGTCGTCCGCGACCGGCGTGCCGTACACCTCGACCTCGGCCAGCGACAGGTAGTCGTCGTGGTCGAGCGCGATGCGGACCCAGCGGCCGCGCGTCGGGGAACTCGGGCGGAACTCGCGCGAGTCCTCGTCGCCGAACGACTGCGCGCCGCCGCCGAACGAGGGGCCGCTGCGCGGGTCGCCGGTGTACGGCGTTTCCGAAACGAGGATCCAGAACCCGCGCAGGCGCTCACGGCAGCAGTCGGTGCGGTTCCAGATGCGGATGCGCGAGATGTCGTACACACCGCCGAGGTCCACCTGCCACCACGGGCCCTGCACGTCGGTGTGCGACACGGAACCGTTGTTCCACTCGCCGTTCGTGTTGCCGTCCACGGCGGCCGCGGCCGTGCCCGTGGCGCCGTAGGGCGAGGACGACTGCGTGGCGGGCTTGCCGGCCGCCACGTTGGCCTGGGCGGCGGCGGGTCGCGCCGATGCGGCGAGCGCGAGCAACGCGAGTGCGGCCACGCCTGCAAGGCGTGCACGGAATCGACTCTTCATGCCTCTCTCCCGGTTCAAGCCTGCGGCCGAGGTGCGGGCCGAAGGCCCGACACGCGACGTCGAACGATGGGTCGAGCGGTGTGGATTCCGCGTGCCGGTACTTCACCAGGTGAGGGGCAGGGACGGGAGGGCGAAGCACGCGTGACGGGGCAGTGTCGAGGACGGGTCCCCATGGCTCAAGCGGAATTGCGATTTGAGATCGCCGGATCGCGTGTGCGCACACGCACGTCGGAATACGAATCCGCTTCGAGCCGCCGGGGCGTGCGGCTATGGTGCGCGCTCGCCGCATCGAGAGCGTTCGACGAAGCCGCCGTTCGTGCACTCCGAGGAGGAAGCCCATGCGTGGTTCGGCCGCACTGGCGAGTCGTGTCCTCGTGACACTTCGTTTCGTACTGCTGATCGCCTCGGGCGTGCTCGTGCTGCAGGGCACGGCGCTCGCGTGGAAGCCCATCACGCACGTCTACCTGGCCGAGCAGGCGCGTCTCGACGCCGTGGAGGACGGGCGCGTGACGATCTGGGCCACCGACTTCGAGAGCGGGCAACTGCGACGCGACGCCGCCGGCCAGCCGATCCGGATCGGCGAATACGACGTGGACCCCACGGTGCTGACCGCGCTGCGCACGTGCGCGGCGCAGTACCGCGCGGGCACGCTCGGTCCCGATGCGTATCCCGACATCATGACCGGGCAGCAGATCATCCATCCCGCGGGCCGCAACACGCCCGGCGAGCCCGTGGACATGGACCTGAACCCCGGCGGGCCCGGGCCCGATCCGTGGCTGCAGTACCTGTGGAGCCGCGCGTTCCAGGGCCGGAATCCCGACGGCTCGCAGCCCGACGGAGCCGACGTCACGCCGCAGACGCAGGCGTTCGTGCTCGGTTACCTGTCGCACGCCGCCGGCGACATGTACGGCCACACGTTCATGAACCACTTCACGGGCGGCCCGTTCCACTTCATGCCGCGACCCGAGAACGCGGTCAAGCACGTGGTGCTCGAGGGCTACGTGTGCAAGCGCACGCCGCCGCTGCCGTCGTACGACGCGTCGATCGCCGGGGTCGAGGGCTTCATCACGCGCAACATGGTGCAGGCCACGCCCGGCTCGTATCTCGAGGCGCGCCTGCTGCGCGGCGACAACACGCGCTTCTCGCTGCCGTTCATCTTCTCGCGGCTGCGCGCCCAGCTGCAGCGCGAGATCGACGACTACTACCGGCAGAAGGCCGACTACCAGGCCCGCGTGGACGCCAGGCTCGCCGCGGCGGCGGCGTGCCGGCCGACCGACTTCTCGTGCAGCCGCGTGGCGCTCACGGCCGAAGCCGGCGCGATCAAGACGCAGCAGACCGCGTTCATGGTGCGCTACGGGCCGTGGGTGACCTACCAGGAGCACTGGCGGGACGACATCGACGCCGGGCTCGCCGCGTTTCCCGAACTGAGCCACCAGCTCGCGATCGCGCTCATGTTCAATCCGGCCGGCACCACCGACGTCGCGCGCGCGCAGGCGCTGGTGCACGAGTACGAGGTGCGCCACCTGATCTCGATGGCCGGCGCGCCCGACTTCGTGGGCTCCAGCATCGAGGCCATCGACCGCGTGATGGACGCGCTCGGCATTCCCGCGGTGAAGCAGGCCATCGCCGAGATGAAGGCGAACCTGCTGGACTACCTGGTGAAGCAGGCCACGGGCCTGAGCGTGGACGACTGGAAGGGCTACGCCTCCGATCCGGAGCGCTGGTTCGACCCGGTGCTCGGCTCGCCCGCGTTCAACACCGAGGGCTCGGGCACGCTCGTGTCGCTGCAGGACTTCAACCAGCGGCAGCTGCGCATCACCGACACCGGCTCGCGGAACATGGACGAGAAGTTCGACCTGGCGTCGTTCCCGCCGGCGTACAACACCACCACCATGATCAAGCTGCTGCTGATGAGCCCGGCGGGCCTGCGGCAGCTGATGAGCGACCTCGGCGCGCCCGGAGCGAGCCCCGCCGGGCCGAACGCCATGCTCGGCTTCATCGAGACGCTCGACGGCAGCAACCAGTGGAAGGCGAACGCGAGCAAGATGGTGGTCGCCTCCGACGACCGCGCGTATCGGAAGATCTTCATGCGCCAGGCCGCGTTCGGCGAGCGCGACGAGCCGGGCGGCACCCCGGCGCCCGAGCCGCCGGCGCCGACCAACCTCGCGCTCGGCAAGCCCGCGCGGCAGTCGTCCACCGCGTACGGCGAGGTGGGCACCGCCGCCGCCGCCGTGGACGGCAACACCGATGGCGCGTGGAACGACCGTTCCGTGACGCACACCGACATGGAGAACGGCTGGTGGGAGGTGGACCTCGGCTCGGTGTGCGAGATCCGGAGCGTGCGCGTGTGGAACCGTACCGACTGCTGCCGCGAGCGCCTGCGCGACTTCCGGATCCTCGTGTCCGAGTCGCCGATCACCGGCTCGGACGCCCCCGTGATCGGCGGCGGCCCGCAGTCGTTCGGCGACGAGGACTCGCGCGAGTTCCGCGCCGAGCCCGCCCTGCGCGGCCGCTGGGTGCGCATCGTGATGGACCGCGCCGACTACCTGTCGCTCGCCGAGGTGCAGGTGTTCGGCACCGCGGGCGGCCCGGGCAGCTGCCCCGACGGCTTCCGCGACGGCGGCAACGGCCTGTGCGCGAAGCCGGCGCCGGCGCCGCGGCGCATCTACGCGGCGGGCGAGCTCGAACGGTGCGAGCGGGAGAACCCGCAGGGGTGCGAGGTGGTGGGGCTGACGGTGGCGGCGCGATGCCCGCCGGGGACGCAGCTCAACGCCATGATGTGCGCGGCGGCGTGCCCGCCGGGTTACGTCGACATGGGCCTGTTCTGCCGCAAGCCGTAGCGGTCGCGGCGCAAGGCGCGCATGCGGGGGAAGCACAGACGGTTGGCCCGTGCCCGGGCGCGGTTTCGCCGGGCGCTCGTTCGATGTGGCCCCCTGCCCGGCGGTGATCCTGGCCCCCTCGGGCGCCTCCGCGCTTTGCCGGCCCGCCCGGCCGGGTTACCGTTATGCCGTCTCCGCTGTCCATCTTCATGCTCGGCACCCGTCGGAGCCCTGTTTCCAGGCGTCCCGCCGGCCAACCACCACGTCCCGGGGCGCGCCCCGGGCTTCGAAAGCCTCCATCCTTGCGAAACTCGCCCCTGAGATTCCTCGCTTCGCTGCTGGTGCTCGCAACCCTGTGCGGCCCGGCGGCTTCCGTCGGCCTCGCGGCCACGCCGTTCCCGATGGCGAGCGGCAACTACTCCGAGAACTTCAGCGACATCGCGAACTGGACCAACAACTTCGCCTCGGGGCTGGGCGCCCAGTACTGGGCCTCGGTGCCGATCAACGCCACGGGCACCATCCCCGACGGCGTCAAGACCACGGTGAGCACGGCCGCGTTCGTCTCGGGCACCCAGGGCGGCGTGCAGAAGGGCAGCGGCAACATCCAGCTGCTCTCCACCAACGGCACCGACAACATCAACGCCAACGCGATCGACCTGCTGCTGGACTTCACCAACATGAACGCGGGCACGCTGAGCTACGACTTCGCGACCGTGTTCAACACCACCGGCAACCGCAACGGGTCGCTTCGGGTGTACACCAGCATCGACGGCGTCACGTTCACCGAACTGCCGGCGGCCTCGGTGGTGGACTTCACGAACAACGTGACGTTCTCGCGCCAGATCTCGCAGGTCACGCTGCCGGCGTCGTTCACCAACTGCGCGACGGCGCGGATCCGCTTCTACGACTACAACGGCACCGGCCCGGCCGGCTCGTCGGGCGCGCGCCCCAAGGCGTCGATCGACAACCTCGCGGTGACCGCCACGCCGATGGGCGCGGGCGGCCCCGGCGGCCCGGTGATCTCGAACTTCTCCACGATCCCGGCGATCCCGCTCGACACGCTCTCGGTGACCGTGCAGGCCAGCGTGGTGGACACCGCGCGCGCGCTGAACTCCGTGTCGCTGGCGTGGGGCACCGTGAGCGGCTCGCTGACCAACATCATCAGCATGGCGCCCACGACCGGTGACTTCTGGCAGACCGGCGTGCCGATCCCGGCCCACTCGGGCGGCACGGTGGTCTACTACCAGGTCACCGCGGTGGACGATTCGGTCACCGTGCAGTCGCCGCAGCTGAGCTACACCGTCACCGGCACCGGCACGGGCGGTGGCGGCACGCCGGTGATCACGTCGGTGTACGAGTCCAGCGACTCCACGCTGGTGGTGTTCTTCAGCGTGGTCGTGGACCCGGTCAGCTCGCAGAACCCGGCCAACTACACCGTGGGCGGCGTCCCGGCCGTGAACGCGGTGCGCGACCCGCTGAACCCCTCGCAGGTCACGATCACCATGCGCGG
>JBGAMH010000024.1:0-28438 GCA_044223135.1 Candidatus Eiseniibacteriota bacterium
ATGTAGCGCCAGCGCGCTGTGGCGCGGTGACATGGACAGTGCGGGTTCGGACAGAACGGGGGCGCCGGGTACGCCTGCGCGAGTTCCATACCCGGGACCTACGCACACCCCGCGCCAGACACAATCTTCCGCGCACAACGCTTCCCTCCCGCGAAACTCCGCTGCACTCTCCGGGCTCCAACCCGGGCACCCGGACGCATCGGCTCGACCAAGGAGACCGCCATGAAGACCATCGGCGCCTACGCCATCGAAGTCACCACGCAGCGATCGTTCGACGACGCCATCGCCCGCGCGACGGAGCTGCTCGCCGAGGAGGGCTTCGGCGTGCTGACCGAGATCGACGTGAAGGCCACGCTCCAGAAGAAGCTCGGCATCGACCGGCCCGCGTACAAGATCCTCGGCGCCTGCAACCCCGGCTTCGCGCACCGCGCCCTCGGCGCCGAGCCGCACGTGGGTGTGCTGCTGCCGTGCAACGTGGTGGTGTGGGAGGAGGGGACGCACCGCGTCGTCACCGCGATGGAGCCGCGGGTGATGTCGCAGGTGGTCGACAACGCCGAGCTCGCGGTGGTCGCCGAAGAGGTGAGTGTTCGACTGCATCGCGTGCTCGATCGCATCGGCTGAACCCCGCGATCCCGCACAATCTCCAGCGCGGAGAAACGCGCGTCGCGTTCGCCCGCAGGGTGCGATGCCGCGCTTTCGACGTGCGTTCCGACGCATTCCGCGTGCTACTGTTCCCGCGCGGTTCACCCCCTCCGAACCGCTGTCGAGGCGACTCACGACCCCCTGCGTGCGGCCATGCCCGAACTCCCTCTGAAGTCGTTGCTCGGACAGCCCGAAGTCTCCGCGTTCCTTCGCCACGTCGTGGGCGTGGGGCGGTACGGCAACGCGTACCTCTTCCACGGTCCGGCCGGCGTCGGCAAGGGCACCGCGGCGCTCGCGTTCGCGCGGGCCGCGCTATGCGACCGCGTCGCGGGCGGGAGGCCGCCGGCGCCGCGCGAGGACGACCTGTTCGGCGCCGCCGCGCCGGCGGCCGACGCACTACCCGCCGACGACGCGTGCGGCGCGTGCGCGAGCTGCCGCAAGTCCGCGCAGCTGCTGCACCCCGACCTGCACTTCCTGTTCCCCGTGTCGGGCGAGGAGCGCGAACTCGACAAGACGATCGGCGACACACTGCAGGCCATGCGCGACGACCCGCTGTTCGTCTTCCAGTACGAGAAGGCGGCGTCGATCCGGCTCTACCAGACGCGCGAGCTGCTGCAGGAGATGGCGTACAAGCCCTACGAGGCCGCGCGTCGCGTGGTAGTGATCCGCGACTGCGACCGGATGCGCGAGGACCAGTACTCCGCGCTGCTCAAGTCCATCGAGGAGCCGGGCGCGGCCACGGTGTGGGTGCTGACCACGGCGCGGCTGTCGCGCGTGCCGGCCACGATCCGCTCGCGCTGCCAGCGCGTGCGCTTCGCACCGCTGCCCGAGAGCTCGATCCAGGACTTCCTGCGCGAACGCGCGGGATCGTCCGAGAGCGAGGCGCGCATGCTGGCCGCGCTGTCGGGCGGCTCGCTCACCCGCGCGCTGGTGCTGCGCGGCGCCGACGCGCTCGCGCAGCGCAACGACGCGCTCGCCATGCTCGCGCCCGCGCTGCGCGACGACCCGGCCGGGTTGTGGAAGGCCGCGCAGGGCGCCACCAAGTTCGGCAAGGCCGGCCGCGAGTCGTTGCGGCGCGCGATCGAGTTCCACCAGCTCTGGCTGCGCGACCTGCTGCGCGCGCGCTACGGCGCGTCGCGCGAGTCGCTCGTGAACCGCGATCGCGAAGCCGAGATCCGCCAGCTCGCCGAGCGCATCGACGCGACCGAGGTGCGTCGCCGGCTCATGGTGCTCGAAGAGGCCCTGCGCTCGCTCGACGGCAACATCACCGCCGACCTCACGTTGTTCTCCGCGCTCGCGCGCGTCGCCGGCCAACGGCTGGGCGAAGGAGCCTGGCCCGCGCACGCCTCGCCGCGCTGGGACTACTGACCGTGTTCGCGCGGATCCGGAGCCTGCGCTTCTGGGTTCCCGCGGCGATCGCGCTGGCCGGCGTCCTGCTGTACCTCACGAGCCACGTGCTGGACGAGCGCGCGATCGAGAACCTCACGCGCCAGCGCTCCGTCACGAACATGCGGGAGCTGCTGCGCGCGTCGAGCCTGCTCGTGGAATCGCTCGTCACGTCGGGCGACGAGGCGGCGGGGCTGCGCGTGGTGCAGTTCATCCGCAGCTCGGCGCTGATCCGCGATGCGTACGTCGCCGACGCGCAGGGTCGCCCGCTCGCGTTCGGCACCGCGGACTCGGGCCGCGTGGCCGCCGCCCGGCCGCTGCGGGCCGCGAGTGTGGATGTGGGGCGGCTGCTGGCGCTGCCGCACCCGGACAGTCTTCGCACCCTCCTGCTCGACGACCGCCGCGTGCTCATGGCGTCGCCGTTGCGCTGGCCGTCGACGTCTGGTGCGCCCGTGTACCTGGTCTGCGAGGCGTCCTATGCGCTGGGGCTGCAGGCGGCCGAGCGCCTGCTGCGTTTCAAGGCGGCCGTCACGATGGTGCTGGGACTCGTGCTGATGGTGCTGCTCGCGTGGGTGCTGCACCGCCGCGTGACGGGCCCCGCGCGTTCGATCGCGGAGGCGGCCTCGCGGCTCGCGGCCGGCGAGCGCTCCGCACGCACCGGGCTGCGCGGCCCCGACGAACTGGGGCAGGCCGGGCAGGCGTTCGACGCCATGGCCGACGCCATCACGCGCACCGAGGCCGAGCTGAAGGAACTGCGCAACCAGCTGCAGACGGTGCTGCAGAACATGCCCGTGGGCGTGATGGCCGTGGATCGCACGCAGCGCCGGGTGCTGTACTCCAATCGCGCATTCGAGGAACTGTACGGCGTGCCGCTGCACGTGGGCCGCAGCATGGACTCGATCCTGCCCGACGTCCGGCTCGAGAAGCCCGACGGCACGCCGTACCCGCTCGACGAACTGTCGATCCGCCGCGTCGCGCGCACCGGCGAGCCGGCCGAGGCCGGCGACCTCGTGTACGTGCACGGCGACGGCACGCGCGTGCCGGTGCTGGTGCGCTCCGTGCCCGTCCGGCGCGAGGGCGAGGACGATTTCGACACGGTGCTCGTGATCGCCCAGGACCGGCGCGAGCTCGAAAGCGCGCTCGCGGAACGGCGCGAGACCCAGCGCCTGTTCGACGCCGTGCTGCGCGCGCTGCCGGTGGGCGTGGTGGTCCTGTCCCGCGACCTGCAGCTGCTGTACGCGAATCCCAAGTGGTGCGAGATCCACGGCGAGCGCCTGGACACCGGCGCGAACATGATGGAGGCCGCGGGGTACACGCAGACCTACGCCGACGGCACGCCCTATCCGCCCGACCTGCTCGCGGCCCCGCAGGTGCTGCGCACCGGCCAGCCCGCCGAAGTGCGCGACATCGTGGAGGTGCGCCCCGACGGCACGCGCGTGCCCATCCTGATCAACGCCGCCCCCGTGAGCCTGTCGGGCAGCGGCGAGATGGACGCGGTCGTGTCGGTGGTGCAGGACCGCCGCGAGCTGCAGCGCCTGACGCACGAGCTGCGCGAGTGGGAGCGGCGGTACGAGAAGGTCGTGGCCGCCATGTCGCAGGTGGTCTACGAGTGGGACCTGCGCACGGACATCGAGGTGGTGAGCGCGAATCGCTCGATCGTGATCGGCGACCCCACGCCGGGGCCTGCGGTCCCGATCCTCGAGCGCTGGACGCGGCGGCTGCACCCCGACGACCGCGAGCGAGCGCGTGCCGCCCTCGAGAAGTCCCTTCGCGACGGCAGCCCGTACGACTGCGAGTACCGCTACCAGCACTCCGACACCCGCTACGTGGTCGTGCACGACCGCGGGTTCTTCGACCTCGACGAGCACGGCGTGCCCGTGCGCATGTACGGCACGATGACCGACGTGACCGAGCGGCACACGCTTGAGCAGCAGCTGCGCCAGGCGCAGAAGATGGAAACCGTCGGCACGCTCGCCGGCGGCGTGGCGCACGACTTCAACAACCAGCTCACGGCCGTGCTCGGGCACCTCGACCTGCTCGCGGCCGACCTGCCGCCGGACGATCCGGGACAGCAGCACGTGCGCGTGGCGCGCCTCGCCGCCGAACGCTGCACGCAGCTCACTCGCGGGCTGCTGGCGTTCAGCCGCCAGATCGAGAGCCGGCTGCGGCCGCTCGAGCTGGACCCGCTCGTGGAAGAGACACTGCAGATCCTGCGGCGCGTGCTGCCCGCGAGCGTGGCCGTGCGCACCGAGCTCGGCACGGACGGCACGGCCGCCATGCTCGACGCCGTGCAGCTGCAGCAGGTGCTGTTCAACCTGTGCGTCAACGCCCGCGACGCCATGCCCGACGGCGGCACGCTGGCGATCACCACCTGCCGGCGCGCCGTGAACGACCTGGCCGGCCGGCCGCCGGAGGCGCGCTCCGGCGAGTTCGTGGAGCTGACCGTGAGCGACACGGGCGTCGGCATCCCGGGCCACCTGCAGTCGCGCGTGTTCGAGCCGTTCTTCACCACGAAGCCCGTGGGCGAGGGCACCGGGCTCGGCCTGGCGATGGCGTACGGCATCGTGCGCAAGCACCTGGGCTGGATCGAGCTCGAGAGCGCGCCGGGACACGGCGCCACGTTCCGCGTGTACCTGCCCGTGGCGACGGAGGCCGCGCAGCAGGCCGCCGATCCGCCGGCGCCCGAGGTCCGCGCGCGGAGCGGCCAGGCGCACGTCGTGCTGGTGGTGGACGACGAGCCCGGCATTCGCGAGCTCGCGTCGCTGGCGCTGCTGCAATACGGCTACCAGGTCCGCACCGCCGCCGACGGCTCCGAGGCCCTGCGCTGCTTCCGCGCCGAGCCGGACGCGATCCGCCTCGTGCTGCTGGACCTGGTGATGCCGGGCCTCTCGGCCACCGCCGTGCTCCGCGAGATCCGCGCCCTGCGTCCCGACGTGCGGGTGGTGCTCTCCACCGGCTACGCGCCCGCCGACGGCGTGCCGGAGCTGCCCGTGGACGCCATGCTGCCCAAGCCCTACTCGGCCTCGGACCTCGCGCACACCGTGGACAGCCTGCTCGAGTCGCCGCCCACGGAGCCGGCTGCCGCCTGAGAGGTCGCCCGGCCGGCCGACCGCCCCCGTCCGTCACGTCACCCGCGGCGTCCGGCCGACCGGCTGGCCCTCGGAGAACCGTCCGGGCTAGTGTTCCCGTCTCGAGCCCTCCGGGGCCTGCCGCACATATCGCCGGGCGGTCGCCGTTCGCGCCGTTCGGCCTCGAAGCGATTCGCATCGACGTTGCGCATGTCCGTTCGCCTCCCCGGCGGACGTGTTCCGGCGGATCCCCCGTCCGCCCATAGAGGTCCGGTCATGTCGGAGATCGTCCAGGTCGCCCTGCGCGGTGCGCGCCGGGAGTTCTTCATCAACTCCCGCCATCTGTGGCTGCGCCTGCAGGACCCCGTGATCGTCCAGGGCGAGCACGGCGAGACGATGGGGCGCGTGCTGCTCAAGGACCCCACGCTGATCGGCCTCAAGAAGCCCGGCAACGTCACGCGCGAGATCATCCGCAAGGCCGAGGAGGAAGACCTCGACCAGGACGACCACAACCGCCAGCTCGAGGGCGAGGCGTTCGAGTACTGCGCCCGCCGGATCGACGTCCGCGAGCTGAAGATGGAGCTGTCCGAGGTGGAGGTGGCGTTCCGGCGCAACCGGGTGACGTTCTACTTCACCGCCGAGCAGCGCGTGGACTTCCGCGAGCTGGTGAAGGATCTCGCGTCCAAGTTCCAGACGCGCATCGAGCTGCGGCAGATCGGCGTGCGCGACCAGGCGAAGCGGCTCGACGGCTGCGGCCCGTGCGGACGCGCGTTCTGCTGCTCGACGTGGCTGAAGAGCTTCCACCCGGTCACGCTGAAGATGGCGCGCGAGCAGCAGCTGTCGCTGAACCCCAGCAAGATCTCGGGCGCGTGCGGCCGCCTGATGTGCTGCCTCGCCTACGAACTGGTGCAGTACCGCGACAGCGTCGACCACCTGCCACCGATCGGCGCGAAGCTCAAGACCGGCAAGGGCGTGTGCACGGTGATCCGCGTCGAGACGTACCAGGAGGCCGTGTGGGTGCGCGACGACGAGGGCGGCGAGCACCGCATCGCCTACTCCGACCTGCCGCCCGGCCCGTACCACAAGTGCGGCGACTGCAACTGCGGATCGAAGAAGAAGGGCGACGACGGCCCGAAGGACGCGTGAGGCGCGGCGGCGCCGCGGCGCGTGGAGGCGCGCTCCTGTCGAGGCCCCTCCCCGTCGGCCGCCGGGCGCTGGCGGTGACGGCGCTGCTGCTCGTGCTCGCCGCGACCGCTGCGGCCGCGACGCCCGAGACCGCGGCGCTGCAGGCCGCGCTCGCCCGCGTCGCCGCGCGCTCGGCGGGCCGCTGCGCGATCGCGGCGTGGCACTTTCAGCCGGACGGCTCGGGGCTGCAGGTGGCCGAGGTCGACGCGGCGCGGCCGCAGGTGATGGCGAGCGTCTACAAGCTGCCGATCGCGGCGAAGGTGCTGGCCGACGCGGACGCGGGCCGGCTCGCGCTGGATCGCGAGGTGCGGCTGCGCCCGCAGGACTACGCGCCGGGCTGGAGCCCGATCGCCGCGGCGAACCCGCAGGGCGTCACGATCTCCATCGCCGCGCTGGTCGACTCGGTGGTGACGACCAGCGACAACACGGCGTGCGACGTGCTGCTGAAGCAAGTGGGCGGGCCGGGTGAAGTGACCGCGTGGCTGCGCGCGAAGGGCATCGCCGGCATCCGCGTGGACCGTTCGGAGCGGCAGATCGGCATCGACTACGCGGGGCCCGCAACCGCATCGGGAAACCGCGCCGCGGCGCGCCGCACCGCCGCCGCGCGCGCGTTCGTGCGCGACCCGCGCGACCACGCGAGCGCCCACGCGCTGGCGACGCTGCTCCGCCGGCTGTGGCTCGGCGACCTGCTCTCGGACTCGAGCCGCGCCCGGCTGCTGTCGGCGATGGAGCGCGCGGCCACCGGCCCGCGCCGGCTGCGCTCCGGGCTGCCGCCGCAGGCCACGCTCTTCCACAAGACCGGCACCGGTTTCACCACGGCCGGCGTCACCGCGGCGGTCAACGACGTGGGCATCGTGAAGCTGCCCGGCGGCGGCGGCATCGTGGTGATCGCGGTCCTGGTCGAGGACGCCCGCAACGGCGAATCGGCCGAGGACACGATCGCGGAGGTCGCGCGCGTGGTGTTCGACCACTGGAACGCGCCCGACTGATCGGGGCAGGCCCCGGTCGGCCGCTGCCCCGCGGCCGCGCCTACAACGCGCGCTTCTGGAAGCTCCGCAGTGCGAACGCGAGCGCGAACACGATGTAGAGCGCCGCCCACCCGATCATGGCCGGGCTCGGCACCGAGATCGGCGAGAACGGCGTCAGCTGGAGTTCCTTCATGATCGGCGGCTGCATCAGGTGCGCGGCGCGCATCCACAGGGCCTCGCTCGGCATGAGGAGGCTGGCGATCGTGCCCACGTTGCGCGCGGCGTCGTTGCGGTTGTACGAGCCGATCTGCTCCACCCAGTTGCCGATGAACGCCAGGCCGAACAGCCCGAACGAGACGATGCCCGTGGTCACCGTGGACAGCCGCGTGCCGCCCGCGATGCTGACCGACAGCAGCACGAGCGCTTCGAGGCCCATCAGCGGCAGGCCCTGCAGCGGGTTCGGAACCATGAACCCCGAGCGCAGCTTCACGATCGTGAGCACACCGCCGGCCATGAACACGAGGTAGCCGAGCACCACGATCGCGTACGCGAGCCACTTGCCGAGCACGATGGTGGAGCGGCGGACGGGCTTCGACGCCACGGTCTGCACGACGCCGGAGCCGATCTCGCCCGCGAGCGTGTCCACCGGCAGCAGCACGGCGCTCATCACGGTGAGGAAGTTGACCGCGTACAGCCCGGCGAGCGTGAGGAAGTTCAGCATCGTCGCGCGCTCGACCACGCTCACGACGCCGCTGTGCTTCGCGATGTCGAGCATGATGAAGTGCAGGCCGATCGAGAACACCGCCAGGAAGCCGGCGCCGCACACGAGCGACGCCGTCAGGATGCGGCGGCGGACGGCTTCGTGGATCGTCATCCACACGATGGTGAGCAGGGCTTGCATGGTGGTCATCCCGGGCGCTGGTCTTCGCCCATCACCTCGAGGAACCACGCCTCGAGCGACTTGTGGTCGGTGGCCAGTTCGTAGAGCCGCGCGCCGTGCTGCACGGCGGTGCGCGCCAGCTCGGGCAGCACGTCCTCGCCGCTCACGCGCAGGCGCACGACGCCGTCGGCGTGCTCGAAGCCCGTGCCGAGCGCGGCGAGCGCGGCGAGCGCGCCCTCGTCGGCGCCGGTGATCCGCAGCCGCACGCCGACGCCCGCGGCCTCCTCGCCCAGCCGCAGCTCGTGCACCGTCCGGCCCGCCTTGACGAACACCACGCGGTCGCACGTGGCCTCGACCTCGCCGAGCAGGTGGGAGTTCAGGAACACCGCGGCGCCCTTCGAGCGCAGCTCGCGGATCACGTCGCGCACGAGCAGCCGCCCGATCGGGTCGAGACCCGACGTGGGCTCGTCCAGGAACACCAGCTCGGGCTCGTTCAGCAGCGCCTGCGCGAGCCCCGCGCGCTGCATCATGCCCTTGCTGTACGTGCGCAGCGGGCGGTGCGCGGCGTCGCCCAGCGCGACGCGCTCGAGCAGCTCGTTCACGCGCCGCTCGAGCGCGGCGCCGCCGAGGCCGTAGAGCCGGCCGTGGAACTGCAGCAGCTCGCGGCCCGACAGCCAGTCCTGGAAGCGGAAGTGCTCCGGCAGGAAGCCCACGCGCGCGCGCGCCCCGCGGTCGCCGAGCGGCCGGCCGAGCACGCGCCCTTCGCCCGACGTCGGCTCCACGAGGCCCAGCAGCATCTTGAGCGACGTGGTCTTGCCCGCGCCGTTCGGGCCCAGGAAGCCGAACACCTCGCCGCGCGGCACGTTCAGCGTGAGCCCGGCCACGGCGAGCTTCTCGCCGAAGCGCTTGCGCAGTTCGCGGGTCTCGAGCGCGAGGTCGGTCATGGGCGGCAGGCTACCGCACGCGCGGGCCGCGGTCCCGTCGTGGAGGGCGTCATTGATCCACCGCGATCGCCACGACGGGCGACAACTCGGCGGCGCGGCGCGCCGGGTAGGTGCCGAATGCCAGCCCCACCGCCGAGGACGACAGCGTGGCGATCAGCACCGACTCGACGGACAACACGGGATGCACCGGCACGTGCAGCGCGAACCGGAACAGCGCCGTCACGAGCAGCGCGATGGTCATGCCCAGCGCCACGCCGGCACCGGCGCCCGCCAGCGCGATGGCCACCGCCTCGCTCAGGAACTGCGTGCTGATGTCGCGGCGGCGCGCGCCCACGCTCTTGCGGATGCCGATCTCGCGCGTGCGCTCGGCCACCGACGCCAGCAGCACGTTCATGATGCCGATGCCGCCCACCAGCAGCGAGATCCCCACGAGCGCACCCACGAACAGCTTCATCAGGCCGAACGCCTGGTCCACCTGCTCGAGTTGCTCGAGGCCCACGGTGACCGTCACGCGTTCCTGCCAGCGGCCCCAGCGCCGCGACACCCACTCCGTGGCCGCGTCGCGCACGTCCCAGACGGTTTCGACGCTGGGCGCGAGCAGCTGCAGCGACGGCGCGTGCCGGCCGTCCGCCGGCGGTTCGAGCAGCGCCCGCTCGGCCCCGATCGGCGCGATCAGGGAGAACGACGGATCCTCGCGGTCCTCGAACCGGTCCGCGGCGAGCACGCCGATCACGCGGCGCCGGTGCCCGTTCACGTGGATCTCCCGCCCGACGAACGCGAGCGGGTCATGGCCGGGCGACAGCTCGCGGGCGAGCGCGTGGTTCACCACCACCACGGGAGCGCGCGACGCCACCTCCATCTCGCCGAAGAACCGCCCGGCCGCCAGCTCCACGCCACCGAAGTCGGGCAGGGCGGCGGTGCCCAGCGTGACGTGCGCGCCGTGCTCGATGCCGCGACAGCGCACGCGCGCACGCCCGCCGAGCACCATGGTCACCGCGGTGCCGGGGCCGAGAAACGCGCGCAGCGCCTGCTCGTCGGTGGGCCCGAACACGGGGTAGTCGTGGATGGGCTCCCATTGCCCGTCGCGGTAGACGCTGTGCCGGGGGCTGATGCGGATCACCTGCACCGAGGTCTGCTTGCGCACGGTGTCGCGCGCGAAACCCATCAGGCCGTCGCTCACCGCCATGGTGGCGATCAGCGCGCCGCTGCCGATGGTGATGCCGAGCACCGACAGCAGCGTCCGGAGAGGGTGGATGCGCAGGGCTTCGAACCCCACGCGCAGGTTCGCCACGAAAGCGACGCGGTTGGTCATGCCGTTTCGCCCAGGTCGGCGCGCCGGAGGCCCGGTGGCCCCCGGCGCATCGATCGCGAATCGCCTACCGGAGCGACTCGGCCATCTGCACGAGATCGGTGGGCTGGATGTTGCCCTGCACCGCGAGCACCCGGTCGTCCTGCGACCACAGCAGCAGCGTGCCCTCGCGGGTGCGGCGCCCCTCGGCGTTCGTCTCCCGCGTGGTGATCATCAGGCCACGCCGACCGTTCACGGTGACCTCGCGGAACGAGGCCGCGTTCATCGGCACGGGCACCAGCATGGTGCTCGACCAGTCGATGCGCCGCGCCATCCGGCGCGCGTCGTTCGCGGGCATGCCGAACACGCGCAGGCCGATCTCGCCGAGCTGCGCCAGGTCGACGCCGGCGGGCACGTGCACCTCGGGGCTCTTCGCCTGCAGCACGGTGGCGCGTCGGTTCTCGTTGACGTACGCGGCCACGATCATCGGCGACACGCGCACGTGCACGGTGCGGCCGTCGAGGTTCGCGGGCACCTGCACGTCGCGCAGGTCGAGCGTTTCGAGCGCCGTGCGCAGACGGTCGGTGTGCACCACGAAGTCGCTCTCGCCTCCGCCCGTCACGCGCACGGTGTCGGGCACGAGCCCGGCCGGCATCACGGTGGGCGACATCGCGTGCAGCCCCGCCAGCTCGCCCGCGGCCTGCAGCGACTCCACGACACGCGGCGGGGCGGGAGTCTGCGTGGTGTTCTGCTTCTCGAGGAACATGGGGCCGTCGCCGCCGCCGAAGCCCTTGAGCTTCTCGAAGCGCGCGGGATCGAACTGCACGGCCGCGAAGTTGCGCACGCGGAACAGGTCGAGCATGGCCTGCGCGGAGACACGCACGGCCGGGAACGCGAACGCCAGCGCGACCACGGCCATCGCCGTGGCCCAGCCGAGGACGGGGCGCCAGCGCGCGGAGCGGGCGGCCCGCATTTCGTCCTGTTCGCGCAGTCGCTCGCGCAGTGCACGGGCGAAACCGGGGCGGGGCTCGCCCTTCAGTCCACCGAGGAAGTCGTCGCTCATCGAGATTCTCCTTCGTGCCATTCGGCGCGCAGTCCCGCGATCGTCCGGTGCAGGATGGTGCCGACGTTGGATTCACCGAGTCGTGTGCTGCGCGCGATCTCGCGGTTCGTGAGACCGGCGCCGAACTTGAGCGCGATCAGCTCGCGCTCGCGCTCCGGAAGCGCGGCGAGCAGGCGCGAGAGGCGTTCGGCATCGGAGCGCTTCTCGGCGAGCTCTTCGGGCGTGCGTCCGCCCGGGAGCGCCTCCGCTTCCTCGATCGGCGCGTGGATCCGCCGCGCGCGGAAGTGGTCGATGGCGGTGTTGCGGGCGATGGCGAACACCCACGTCTGGAAGGATGCGACGTCACGCCGGTAGCGGTGGCGGGACTGCCAGGCCTTCTGGAACGTGGTGGACGTGAGGTCTTCCGCATCGGGCCCGGGGCCCACGCGGTAGCGGAAGAAGTCGTGGACCCGCGGCAGGAGCTCCGCATAGACCGCGTCCCACTCGGCTTCCGTCACCGGCGAAGCCCAACCCCACGTTCGCGCCGACATCGTCTGTTCCATGGCCATGACAGAAGACAATACGGACCCCGCCCGAAAGCATCACGGACGATCTCGCCCTCTCACCCGGGCAAGCACCGCGCGCCCGGCCAGCGCCGGGCCGTGGAGAGCGCGCCCCGAGCGCACACCGCGCAGGCACGGCGGCGGGGGTGCGTCACGAGGCACGTGAGCTTCCGACGCCCGCAGCCCGCAGGGCGAGGACGCGGAAGCGCAGCGAAGGCCCGGCTCGCCGGGCCGCAGCGGGTGCCCGGACGCATCCCCGCCGCCGTGCCGTGGAGAGAGCGCAGGTTCCGATTCCACTGACGCGCAACCGCGATCGCGCGAGGCGAAGGACCCGCGCGCTCCGGCCGACGGCCGTCCGGGCCGTGCGGGTGCGTGCGGGGCACCCGCTCCGGACCGGCCATGGGCCAGTCCTCCGCTGCGCATTCCGCGTCCTCGCCCTTGCGGGCTCCGGGCGTCGGAATGCTCACGTGCCCTCGAGACGCACCCGCACGGCCCGGACGGCTCGTTCGCGCCCGCGGGCGTGCCTCCCCCCGGGCACGTCGACGCGATGCCGGTTCCCTCAGGCCGCTTTCGACTGGTCGGCGGACGGGCCGTCCAGGGAGCGCATCGAGTCGCGGATCACGCTCATCGCGCCGATCACGCCCTCCGCCGCCTGGCGCACCTGCGTCACGCGGTCCGCGATCGTGTCCGTCGCTTCCGCCGTCTTGCCCGCCAGCGTCTTCACCTCGTTCGCCACCACCGCGAATCCCGCCCCCGCCCGGCCCGCGCGCGCCGCCTCGATCGTCGCGTTCAGCGCCAGCAGGCTCGTCTGCCGCGCGATCAGGCGGATCGTGTCCACCACCGATTCGATCTCGCGCGCCGTGTTGCCCAGGCGCTCCATCGAATCGCTCGACTGCTCCGCCTGCATCACGCGCTGCACCACCTCGAGGCGCTCCGCCCGGAGGCTCTCGAGCCGGCTGCCGTCGTCGCGCATCTTGGCCGCCGCCGTGTTGATGAGCGCCGCCGACTTCGCGTACGCCCCGCTCAGGCCGCGCGTCAGGAACGGGCGGTGGAACTGGTTGTGGCTGCACGCCTCCATCGCCGCCGCCGACTCGCGCACGTACGCGTCGGCCACGTCGAGCAGGTGGTTGATCGCGTGACAGATGCGCGCCGCGTCGCCGTTCTCGGGCACGCCGATGATGCGCGCCTCCAGGTCCCCCGCCGCCGCGCGCTCGCACACGTCGGCCACGCGGCCCATCAGGCGGTTCAGGTCTTCGCTCATGCCGCCCTCCGCGGGAGCTGCGTGTGCTCCGACAGGCTGAAGACGAACTGGTCGTAGGTCACTCCGGCCGAGCGCAGCGTGTCCTGCACCATGCGCACGCCCGCCGCGATGCCGTCCTTGGCGTTGGAGTGGCGCTGCTCCTCGGCGAGCAGCGCCGCGTAGAGCCCGCGCACCTTGGGAAGCGCGTCGGCGTAGGGCACGCGGCGGTTGGAGTGATAGCCCACGATGCGGCCCGCCGAGTCCCAGCTCGGCGTGACGTGCGCGAACACCCAGTACGCGTCGCCGTTCCGCGCCTGGTTCAGCACGTAGGCGAAGATCTCCTGGCCGTTGCCGATCGTGTCCCACAGCAGCTGGAACACGCACGCCGGCATGTCGGGATGCCGGATCAGGTTGTGCGGCTGACCGACGAGCTCGGCCTCGGTGTAGCCCGAGACGCGCTGGAAGACGTCGTTGGCGTAGGTGATCACGCCGCGCGTGTCGGTCTTGCTGACGATGATCTCGCGCTCGTCGAACGTGATCTCACGTCCGGACGGCGGAACGGCGAGCCTGCGCATGGGTGCCTCCGGGCCTTCGCGGCCCCGGATCCGACCGTGGGGCGGCGTGAAGCCGCTCCCCTGGGGAACGAAGGGCTGCGCAGAGTGTCGGGGGCGTCTGCACAGACTTGATGGCGCGCACGGCCCGGAGCGCGAAGCGGACCTCCGGGCGCGTCCGGGGCGAGTCCGGGGGCGCCCGGCGGCCGTGCAGACTGCGGCGATCGTGCAGACTGCGCGGGGGCCCGGCTACCGGGAGCGGCTGCTCTCGGCGGGTGCCGGGGGCATCCGCTATACTCCGCCGCACTTTTCGCCACCGGGAGCCTCACGTGCCTCGCTTCTACATCACCACCGCGATCGACTACGTCAACGGCGAACCCCATCTCGGACACGCGTACGAGAAGGTGTTCGCCGACGCGCTTGCCCGCTGGCACCGCCAGAAGGGCGACAAGACCTGGTTCCTGACGGGCACCGACGAGCACGGCCAGAAGATCGCCCGCGTCGCCGCCGAGGCCGGGCTGGACCCGCAGGCGTTCGTCGACCAGACGTCGCAGAAGTTCGTCGCGGCCTGGAAGGCGCTGGACGTGTCGTACGACCAGTTCTTCCGCACCACCGACCGCCGCCACGAACTCGCCGTGCAGGAGCTGTTCGTGCGGCTGAACGAGGCCCTCTCCCCGCGCACCGGGCAGCCCGTGCTCTACGAGGAGGAGTACGAGGGGCTGTACTGCGAGGGCTGCGAGGCGTTCAAGACCGAGAAGGACCTCGACGAGAACGGCGAGTGCCCGCTGCACCGCAAGAAGCCGAAGTCGGTGCGCGAGAGCAACTTCTTCTTCCGCCTGTCCGAGTACGACGAGGCGCTGCTCAGGCACATCGAGGCGCATCCCGAGTTCATCCAGCCCGACCATCGCCGCACCGAGGTGCTGAACGTCATCAAGGGCGGGCTGCAGGACATCAGCGTGTCGCGGCCGAACCTCGAGTGGGGCATCGCGCTGCCCGACGAGATCGAGGGCGGCAAGGGGCACGTCGCCTACGTGTGGGCCGACGCGCTGCTCAACTACCTGTCGGCGCTCGGCTGGCCCGACCGCAAGTACTCGCTGTGGTGGCTCGCGCGCGAGCAGGAAGTGGGCGGCCCCGGCGCGGCGCGCCAGGACGAGTTCCAGGACCTGGACGGGCAGGGCAAGCCCGGCGCCGCATGGGCCGGAACCGCGCAGCCGTATTACACGAACGCGTTCCACCTGATCGGCAAGGACATCAGCCGCTTCCACTGCGTGCTCTGGCCCGCGCTGCTGCTGGCCGCGGGGGTGCCGCTGCCGCGCCAGGTGTGGGTGCACGGCTTCATCTACTCGCGCGGCGAACGGCTGTCGAAGTCGCTCGGCAACACGGTGGACCCGCTGCAGATCGTGAACCAGTTCGGCGCCGACGCGCTGCGGTTCTACCTGCTCGACGCCGTGCGCGCGGGGCAGGACGGCGAATTCACGTGGGAGCAGTTCGTGGAGCGCTGCAACACGCGCCTGTCGAACAAGCTCGGCAACCTCGCGAGCCGCACCATCACGCTCGTGCACAAGAACTTCGAGGGCCAGGCGCCCACCGACTGGACGCCCGAGGCGATCGCCGACCCGGCCGCGCGCGCCGCGTTCGACGCGGTGATCGCGGCCGCGAACCAGGCGGCGGTCGAGGTGCCGAAGGCGTGGGACGACGTGCGCATCCACGACGCCCTGGAGCAGGCGTGGCTCGTGGTGGAGCGCGCGAACGAGTTCGTGGACCGCACGAAGCCGTGGGAGCTGGGCAAGGACCCCGCGCGACGGGGCGAGCTGAGCACCGTGCTGTCGGCGCTGCTCGAAGTGCTGCGGCTCACCGCGATCTGGGCCTGGCCCGCCACGCCCACCAAGTGCGAGACGCTCTGGACCATGCTGGGACTGCCGGGATCTCCGTCGGAGCAGCGCGGCGACGCGGCGAAGCCCGCGTTCGGCCCCGCCGCGAGCCGCACCATCGGCGCATCGCAGATCCTGTTCCCGCGCTTCGACCTCAAGCAGATCGCGGACGCGTGACGCTCCCGTCACGCGTCCGCGTCGCTTTCGCGCGGCGCGACCCATGATCGACACGCACTGCCATCTCTGCGACAAGCGCTTCGACAAGGACCGCGCGCAGGTGTTCGACCGCGCGCGCGTGTCCGGCGTCACCCACTTCGTGGAGATCGCGTACGCGCCCGAGATCATCGAGCGCGCGTTCGCACTGGCCGCCGAGCAGCCGCGCATGTTCCTGGCCGTGGGCGTGCACCCGAGCGAGTCGGGCCGCGTGCCGATGGACTTCCTGCCCGTGCTGCGGGAACACACGGGGCACGCACGCGTGGTGGCGATCGGCGAGACGGGGCTCGACTTCTACCGCGACTACGCCCCCCGCGAGGACCAGGAGCGCTGGTTCCGCGCGCAGCTCGAACTGGCCGACGCGGCCGGGCTGCCGGTGGTGATCCACCAGCGCAGCGCGCTCGACGACGTGATGCGCATGCTGGAGGAAGCGCGCCCGCAGGCCGGCGGCGTGCTGCACTGCTTCGACCAGGACTTCGACACTGCGATGCGCGCGCGCGCGATCGGCTTCAAGCTGGGACTGGGCGGCGTGCTCACGTACGGGCACGAGGCGCTGGACGACGCGGTGCGCCGCGTGCCCGAGGACATGCTGATGCTCGAGACCGACTCGCCCTACCTGGAGCCCGAGCCGCGATCGCTGCGCCGCAACGAACCGGGCCTGCTCGGGCGCGTGGTGGCGAAGCTCGCCGAGTTGCGCGGCTGGACGCCCGCCGACGTCGACCGCATCACCACCGCGAACGCGCGCGAGCTGTTCCGGCTTCCGATCGCCACCGCGTAGGCCGCGGCGCGCCGCCGTCGCGCGGCATCGTGCACATCGCACGGCCGCGAACCCGGAATCGCGCTCCCGGCACGATCCGGCCCGCCGCAGGTGGGCCAACCGCCCCACGGTCCGCCATTTGCGGGCTTCGGGACACCGCACTCGAACTCAAGATCGGGGCCTTCGCGCCGACAACAGCACACGTGTGGACTTCCTCCCTGAACCCGCCTCTTCCCGTGCTGCTCGGCGCGGGGATCATCCTGTTCGTCATGGCACTCGGCCTGCTGGTCGGCCGCCACGCCCGGCGATCGGCCCGCGGCGCGTCGCGTAACCGCGCCGCGGAGATGTTCCGCGTCCTCACCGCCAGGCTCTCGGGCGGGCTCGATGCGAACGACCTGCAGGCGGCCACGGGCGGCGTGGAGTCGGACACGTTCTGGGACGCGGTCGAGGCGATCGCCACCACGCTGCGCCGCCGCGAGCGCATCGAGCTGGCGCGCGCGCTCGGCCGAAGCACGCACCTTCGCAACGAGCGCCGCGCGCTGCGCGACGACTCGCCGCTGCGCCGCGAGCTGGCCGCGCGCCGCCTGGGCCTGCTGCCCGCGCGCCGCTCGGTGAAGGCGCTCCGGTACGCGCTCGCGAGTGGACCCGAGCTGGTGTCGTTCGCCTCGGCCCGCGCACTCGCGCAGCACCACGACCTCGCCGCGCTGCGCTGGATCCTGCGCAAACCCGACGTGCTCGCGCGCCGGCCGCTGCCGTCGTTGTCGGGGCTGCTGCGCAGCTTCGGCCCCGGCGCCCGCGCCACGCTGATCGCCGCGCTCGAGAAGGGCATCGAGGAAACGCGCATCGAGTGCGCCGTGGTGGACGCGCTCGGCGTGTCGCACTGCCGCTCGGCGCGCGAGGCGATCGAGCGACGCGTGGGCGACACCCGTCCCGAGGTCCGCGTGACGGCGGTGCGGGCGCTGGGCCGCCTCGACATGGCGGAGTCCGTCCCGGTGCTGCTCGCCGCGCTCGACGACGAGGCCTGGCCGGTGCGGGCGCAGGCGGCACGCGCGCTGGGCCGGCTCAAGGCCACACCCGCGATCGAGGCGCTCACCGACCGCGTGTGCGACCTGTCGTGGTGGGTGCGCCGCCACGCCGCCTACGCGCTCGCGCGCATCGGCGACGAGGGCGTGGACGCCCTGTGCGAGCTGGCCGCGCGCTCGCCCGATCCCTACGCGCGCGAGATGGCGCGCGAAGCGCTCGACCACGGCGTCACGCGCCGCCGACACGCCTGACCCCGGCCGGGGGCGGATTCGTCCTGCACGCCACGGGCCGGCGTTTGTATCTTCCCGGCGTGATCCGCGCACTCGCCCTGCTCCTTCCGCTGCTGGCCGCCCGCGTCGACGCGGCGGCGTCGCGGCCGGTCGCGCCCCCGGTGGCGGCCGAGGCCCCGCGCCTGCGGGTCCGGGCCGCGGAGCGGCGGCCGAGGCCCCGCGCCTGCGGGCCCGGGCCGCGGAGCTCTTCGCCCAGCGCGAACGCGCACGCCGCGGCGGCGTCGCGCTCGACCGGCTGCACGACGACCTGGTCGCGCTGGCCGACACCCTCGAGCGTGCCGGGCTCGATTCGCTCGCGGCCGACGCGCTGCGCAAGGCCGGCGGCGTCGCGCAGCGCACGGCGCGGGAACGGCTCGCCGAGGCGGAGTGGCGCCGCGCCATCGTGCTGGCGCGGCGTGCCGGCGACTCCGGCTGCGAGATCGACGCCCGGTCGCTGCTCGCCCAGGCGGTGAGCCAGCGCGATCCCGAGATGGGCCTGCGGCTCGGCCGCGACGTCGTGTCGTCGGCCACCCGGCACCGCCGGTTCGACGTCGCCGGCGACGCGTGGTTCGGCGTGTCGAACGCGCTCGCGAGCATGGGGCGCATGCGCGATGCGCGCGAGGCCGCGCTGCAGTCCCTCGCGCTGCAGCGCAAGTGGGGCGACGCGACCGGCGTCGCGCTGGCGTTGCAGCAGGTGGCGCAGAGCTGGCACGCGGAGGGCCAGGACGCACGGGCCCTGACGTACGCCGACAGCGCGGTGGCCGTGGCCCGCCGCGAGTCGCGCACCCGCGAGCCGCTCGCGCGCGCGCTGGTGGCGCGGGCGAACGCCCGGCGCGATCTCGGCCAGGCCGACCGGGCCCACGCCGACCTCGTGGAGGCGCTCGCGGTGGACCGGCAGCGGGGCGACGTCCGCCACGCGCTGCGCACGCGCAACTCGCTCACGATCCTGCTCGCCGCGCACGGCATGGCCCGGCAGGCGCTCGCGCACGCGGACACGATGGTGGCCGACGCGCGGCGCTCGGGCGACGGGCTGATGGAGAGTCGTGCCGTGGCCGCGCGCGCCTACGCACTCGCGGAGCTGTCGCGATGGAGCGAGGTCGACACGCTGCTGGCGGGCGAGCTGCCGCGATTCGAACGGCGCCGCGACACGCAGGACGAGGCCGACAGCCGGGCCGGGCGCTTCCTGCGCGGCGGCGAGATGTACGCGACGTGGGCGCGCGCGCTCGTGGAGCTGGGCCGCGTCGAGGACGCGTGGCGCGTCACGGAGCGCGGGCGCGCCGCGGTGTTCCGGCGCCAGCTGGCGGACGGCGACGCCCCGCCGAGCGCCGACCTGCGCGCGCTGCAGGCGCGGCTGCGGGCGGCGAACGCGACGCTGCTCCAGTACTCCGAACCCCAGCGCAATCCCCAGCTCGTGTTCGTGATCGACGCCGACTCGGTGCGCGCCCTGTCGCTGGGCCGGCTCACCGTGGAGGCCGACGCGAAGCTCGCGCGCGACCTGCTGGCGGGCAACGCGCCCGCCTCGCAGTCCCGCGAGCTGCTCGCGCGGATCGCGCGCACGCTGCTCGAGGCTCCGCTCCGGCGCGTGCGTGCGGAGCGGACGCGCCTGTGGATCCTGCCGCCGTCCGAGGCCGAGGGCCTGCCGTTCGAGGTGCTGCCCGTTGCCGGCGGGACCCTGGGCAGCCGCTGGGCGGTCAGCTACCCGCCGTCGGTGACCGCACTGGAACAGCTCGCGGCCCGGACGCCGGCCGAGCGCGGCATGGTCGTGTTCGCCGATCCCGACGCCCGCGCGATCGCGGCGAGCGCCGAGGCCCCTCGCCTGCGGGCGCTGGCGCGCACGCCACTGCCCGGCGCTCGCGAGGAGGCGCGGCGCATCGCCCCGTTCGGCACGCGCGTGTGGTCGGGGCGGGACGCCACGCCGGCCCGGCTCGCCGACGCGCGCGGCCAGGCCGTGCTGCACCTGGCGACGCACGCGTGGATGGACCCCGCGCATCCCGCCGAGAGCGGCCTGCTGCTCGCCGGAGCCGACGGGCTGGTGACGCCCGCGCGCGTCGAGAGCCTCGACGTGCGGGCCGACCTCGTCACGATGAGCGGCTGCCGCACGGCGCAGGGACGCTCGGTGATGGGCGAGGGCATGTTCGGCCTGGCACGGGCGTTCCTGGTCGCGGGCGCCCGCAGCGTGGTGGCCACGCTCTGGGAGGTCGACGATCGCGCGGCCACGCGGTTCATGACGCTCTTCTACGAGCAGTTGCGCCGCGGCGCACCCCGCGACGAGGCGCTCCAGCGGGCCCGGCTCGCGATGCGCGCCGAACGCTGGCCGCTCCGGGACACCGAGGCCTTCGTGCTCGCAGGGCTCGGCAGCGAGCCGGTGTCGTCGCTCGCCGGACGCGGCGGCTCGCCGGGTCGCTGACCGGCTCGTGCAGCACGGGCGCACAGCCCCTATCCTGCCTCGCATGCGTGACCGCCCCCGCCGCAACGAGCCGCACCCGCAGGCTTCCCGCTACGTGCTCGAACGCGCCGCGCGCGAGAGCGGTGGCGAGCTGCGCCGCGTGAAGGACGCGCTCGCCGCGCGCGGCCTGTCGCCGCGCAAGCGCTTCGGGCAGAACTTCCTCGTCCGCGAGGACCTCGCCGAGCGCATCGTGGAGCACTGCCACCTGCGCGAAGACGACGTCGCGGTGGAGATCGGACCCGGCGCCGGGGCACTGACCCCGCGCATCGCCCGCCGCGTGCGCCACCTGGTGGCGGTCGAGAAGGACCTCGGGCTCGCCGACTACCTGAACGAGGAGTTCGGCGACGCGCCGGGCATCACCGTGGTGACGGGGGATTTCCTGGAGCTCGACCTGTCCGCGGTGGCGCGCGAGCACGACGTGGAGAAGGTCGCGGTGGTCGGCAACATCCCGTACAACGTGACCACGCCGATCCTGGAGCACCTGTTCGAGCACAAGCACGCCGTGCGCAGCGCGGTGCTGCTGGTGCAGAAGGAGTACGCCGAGCGCCTGGCCGCCGCGGCCGGCACGCCCGAGTACGGCTCGCTCACGCTGTTCGCGCGCTACCACGCGCTGCTCGAACCGCTCATGACGATCAAGGCTTCGGCGTTCTGGCCACGGCCCGAGGTGGACAGCGCGCTCGTGCGCTTCTTCCTGCGCGAGACGCCGCCGGTGGACGTGCCGAGCGAGGCGCTGCTGTTCCGCATCATCCGCGGCTCGTTCCAGATGCGGCGCAAGACGCTCGCGAACACGCTCGAGGAGTCGCTGGGCCTGCCCAAGGTGAAGCTGGAGCGGCTGGGCCGGCAGGCCGGCATCGACCTCAAGCGCCGCGGCGAGACGCTGACGCTGGAGGAGTTCGCGCGCCTCGCGCGGGCGGCCGCGGAGCGGGAGCTGCCGGAGGGCTGAGGGCGCGCGGAGGGCACGCGCGCCGGCCGTGCGCCCGGTCCGGAAGCACCGGAACGCCGCGCCGGTGCGGCCTCGCCGGTGTCGCCGTGCCCGGGCCCGCTAGGCCCCGGGCGCTTCGCGCTTCCTTCGCCAGCGGATCGACACGGCGTTGCCGCCGATCACGCGGCTCTCCGCCACCTCGAACACGCGCAGGTCGAGTGCTCGCTCGCCGAACAGCGGCGGGCCGGCGCCCAGCGCGACCGGCGCGATCGTCACCAGCACCTCGTCGACGCGGTCCAGCGCCAGCAGCTGCCCGGCCACGCTGCCGCCGCCCGCGAGCCACACGCGGCGCGCCCCGCTCGCCTCGATCGCGTCCACCACCGCACGCAGGTCGCCTTCCGCGCGCCGGAGCGGCGCCGCCGTCTCGCCCAGCCCGGCGACCAGCGCCGCGTCGTGCGTGACGACCCACGTGGGCTTCTCGCCGTGCGGCCAGCCGTGCCCGCCGCGCACGAGCCAGCGCAGCGTGCCGGCCCCCACCACGATGGCGTCGACCGACGCGTAGAACGACTCGAATCCTCCATGCGCCGCTTCGCCCTCGGCGATCGTGTCGAGGAAGTCGAGACTCTCCCCGGCGGTCGCGATGCGGCCGTCCATCGACATGGCGGTGTACCAGACGATCTCCATGCGGTCCCTTTCGGCAGAAGTCGGATGCCCCGGGGCCCGGCGCCGGGGCGGCGGGCGAACAGGCTCGGGGCGCGCGCGACGCTAGTACGCCGCGCCGCCCACCTTCGTCTCCACCACGGTCACGGCGCCGGACTCGCCGACCACGGCGCGAAGGCGGTAGCTGCCCGCGCCCTCCACGTAGGCGCCCAGGCTCGGCGCCAGCACGTGCCCGCTCGCGTGCCCGCGCAGCACCAGCAGGTCTTCGCCCTGCGCGCGCACGCGGACCTGCGCCGACGCGCCCGGCGCGAGCGGCGGCACGCGCGTGGAATCCCCGGTGGCCACCACCCAGAGGCTGTCCACGCGCCACGGCGAGTGGTTCTCCACCGTCACCACCGGCCCGCCGATCAGGCCGCAGCCGGCGAGCAGCGTGCCGGCCAGCAGGCCGCCGAGGAGCGAGACGCGCGCGCCGGGCGGGCGACGCCGCGGCCGGCGCGTCCGCACCGCGCCCGCGCGGGGCGCAGCGAAACACCCGGCGGGGCGTGAGCCCCACCGGGTGCGCGCGATGCCGTGATCCGCGAGCGAAGCGATCACGGCTCGACGAACTTGTAGCCCACCTTGTGCACGGCGACGATGAACGGCTTCGCGAAGCCCTCGCCGAGCTTGCTGCGCAGGTTGGACACGTGCGTGTCCACCGTGCGGGTGGTGACCCCGAGCTCCTCGTCGACGCCCCAGATCTCCTCGAGCAGCTCCTCGCGGCTCACGGTGCGGCCGCGGTGCTCGATCAGGTACTTGAGCAGCTCGAACTCCTTGAACGACAGCGCGACCTGGTCTTCCTTCTTGTAGACCTCGCGCGGCTCGAACCGCACTTCCACGTCGCCGAACTTGTACGTGGTGGTGGCGGGCGTGCCGGCGTTGAGCGGGCCGCGCGTCACCAGGCGCTTCACGCGCGCCATCAGCTCCTTGATGCCGAACGGCTTGGTCACGTAGTCGTCCGCACCCAGGTCGAAGCCCTTGAGGACGTCCGCCTCGAAGTTGCGCGCGGTCATGACCAGCACCGGGATCTCGCGATGGCGCTGGCGCAGCTCCTTCAGGACGGTGAAGCCGTCCTTCTCGGGAAGCATGATGTCCAGCAGCACGGCGTCGGGCTTCTGCTTGAGAGCCATCTTCAGGCCCTCCTGCCCGTTCTTCGCGGTGAGCACCTCGTAGCCTTCGTAACGGAAGTTATGGGCGAGGCCGTCGAGCAGGCCTTCTTCGTCCTCGACGATCAGGATCTTCTTCGACATGGCGACCTCCGGGGTCACGACCCCTGTGCGGAACGCGCCTCCGCGGGCGGGGAGCTGCTGGCGGCCTCCCAACGGGGCAGGAGCAGCGTGAACGTGCTGCCCTCACCCGGCTGACTCTCCACCTCGACGCGGCCATGATGGGCGCGAATGATCCGGTCCACAAGCGACAGACCGAGCCCTGCGCCCTTCACATCGTGTACGAGGCCCGTTTCGACGCGTACAAACTTCTCAAAGATTCGCTTTTGATTTGCCGCGTCGATGCCAATTCCTCGGTCCGCGACCCACAGTGTCACCATTCCGTCACGGACCCCGGCCCCGACCCGGACCTCCTTGCGCTGGCGCGAATACTTCACGGCATTGTCCAGCAGGTTCAGCAGGCAGTGCTGGATGGTCATGGCGTCGGCCCGGGCGAGCGGCAGTTCCTCCGGGAGCGCCACCTCGACGTGGAAGCCCTCGTCCTCCAGCCGCAGCCGGAACGACTCCATGGCGGCTTCGACCACCTCGCGCAGGTCCACCGGCCCCACGCGCAGCTGGCGCTGGCCCGATTCGAAGCGCGAGAAGTCGAGGATGTTGTCCACGAGCTGCGACAGCCGCGCGGTCTCGCGCGTGATCGTGTGCAGGTACTTGTCGCGCTCCTCGTCCGAGCGGAAGCGGCCCATCTCGAGCGTCTCGACGGCCAGCCGGATGACCGCGATGGGGGTCTTGAGCTCGTGCGTCACGTTCGCCATGAAGCTGGCCTGCGTCTGCACCAGCTCGATCTGGCGCCGCACGTAGCGCAGACCCACGTACGTGGCGGCCAGCAGCGCCAGCGCGAGCAGCGCGATGAACGCCAGCTCCACCACCATGAACCGCCCCGCGAGCGCCACGGGCGCCTGCGCGGTGGGCGTCACGCGCACCGTGAAGGTCTCGAACGGGCCCGTCATGGGCGCGGAACGGGTGGTGGCGGAGCGGCCGGGATCGCGGATGCGCGCCACCTCGTGCCCTTCGGCGTCGAAGATCTGCACGGCCAGGTTGCGCGTGCCCGAGATGCCGCCGTACAGGCGCGGGTTCGACAGCAGCTGCGTCTGCACCACGCTCGAGAGGTGCTCCACCACGAACGAGCGCGGGTTGAACCACCACCCGCCGGCACCCACGATGTCGCCGGTGGGCCCGCGCAAGAGCACCGCGGCGAACGGATGCTCGCGCACGCCCGACGTGTCGTTGCCGTACACCAGCAGCTGCAGCTCCACCGTGACCAGCGAGTAGCCCGTGAGGTCGTCGGTGGGCACGAAGTGCGGCGCCTCGAAGCGCTGCGCGCGCGAGGCCAGCGCCCGCCGGATGTCCTCGGCCGTGCCGCCCGAACGGGCCACCTCCTCGGCGGGGCCGATCGCGTCGCGCACCTGGTCGAGCAGCTCGCGCTCGAACGCCTCGGTCACCTTCTCGGCCACGTACGCGTTGTAGCGCGCGCTCTCGGACGACACTTCGCGCGCCAGGCGCAGCGTCAGCGTGATGCCCACGGCCACCAGGATCAGTGCCGGCACGGCCACGGCGAGGCCCGCGGCGATCAGGCCGCCGCGGCTGAAATGCCGCAGTCGAGTGACGGGCAGGTGGGCCATGAGGCGGGCAGCCTAGCCCGGACTACTCATGAACTGCGAGCCGAGAATGCGAGATGTCGGCCAGTCGCAAGGCGCGGAAGCGGGCCGCACCGGAGGCGTGTCGGTGGACACGCCGAGGAGCGCCCCGCTCCCGCAACGCGGCGAATGGACGGCAGATCGTATTCGCAGGCCGCTGGCTCATGAATAGTCCGGGCTGGCGTGACGGGTTCGGGGGTCGCCAGCCGGAGCGGGGTGGCGGCGCGGCGGCGCCCGGGGCGGGCGCTCCCGGCGGAAACACGAAGGGCCGGCCCGCGCGACGGACCGGCCCCTCGGGAAGAACCTGCTTCAGTGCGTGGTGGCGCGCTCGGCCACTTCGGTGCCGGCCGACGCGTGCAGCCGGTTCACGATGCTCTTGTCGTTCGAGGTCACCAGCGTCATCGCGCCGGTCTCCACGTTCACCACCTCGCGGTGCATCTTGCCGCTGGCCATGGCGCCGCGCACCTGCTTGCAGCCCGGGCACAGCTTGGCGCGATCACCGGCCGCCAGCGTGGAGCGCACGCGCTCGTTGCTGCGGGCCACGGCGGCCTGCACGGCGCGGATGCGATCCGGCGAGTCGGCCGTGTACACGTACATCACGCCGTTCTTGAGCGGCACGACCTGGGCGCGGGCGCCGCAGGCGTCCAGCTCGTTCTCGGCCTGCGCCATGTCCGAGCACGCGTCGCACGAGTGCATCGCCATCGACGCGCCGGAGCCGTGCGCCGAGCAGCTGCTGCCGGCGGCCATGCTGGCCTTGCCGTGCGCGGAGCAGGAACCGTTGCCGGCCGTCGAAGCGGACGCGGCGGTCGCGCTGGTCTTGCCGTGCATCGCGCAGCCGCTGGCCGAGGCGCCCGACATCGGGCACTGGTTGGCGGCCATCTTGCCGCTCTTCTTGGCCTGCGTGCAGGCGGCGGCCATCTCGGGCGTGCACTGCGCGGCCATCGCGGCGGTGCAGCCGTTCGAGGCGGCGCTGGCGGCCGTGGCGGAGGCCTTCTTGCCGGTGGCGCAGCAGGCGGCAGCCTTCGCGTTCCCGGCACTCGCGGCGCTCGCCGAGGTCTTGTCGTTGCCACAGGCGTAGACCGTGGCGGTGCAGAGGGCCGTTGCGGCGGCGGCAAGGATGAGGAGACGCAGCTGCTTCATGTCCAACCTCCCGGAAGGTTGCAGATCCCCACGGTCGTCCCGTGGGTTGAAGAAGCATCGGCCAGTGGGGGCGCAAAGTGTCACCGGCCCCCTAACGCCATGTCACCGACATGCAAAAAGGACCGCTCTCCACGCGGCCCGGATCACGGTTTCGGACCGGGAGGCGTCGCCGCCCTCGAAAAGGAGCCACCGTGCGCGCGGAGGCAGGTGCCGCCCGGTTCAGCACGGGCGCACGGCGACGCGTCCTTCCGAACACCGGTCGCCGCGGCGAGCGTCCACGGGCCGAGTGCTGGCGATCGGGCAACACTGCGGTTAACGTGCCGCGCCTCCCACCATGCCCAAGCGAAAGTCCTCTTCCACGCGCCTGCCCCTGTGGCTCGGCATCGTCGCCGGCGTCGCGCTGCTGCTGTTCGCCGCGGGTGAACTGTGGGCCTGGTTCGCCTCCGATGCGGGTCGGTTGATGCTCGCCCGCACGATGCACCTGGGCGACCGCGCGCACCTCGTGCGCATCGTCGGCAAGCACGCCCACACGGGCCTGGCGCTCGCCGGCGTGCCGCGCGACAGCGTGCGCGAGAGCGTGGCCGAGGGCGACGGCGACCCGGTGGTGCGCTGGCGCGTGGGCCTGGGGCGCGAAGGCTCCCCCATGCAGGTGAACTGGGCGGTGACGCACGCGCTCGAACAGGCGGGCGCGCAGGTGATGAGCGCGCGCGAACGCTCCGAGGAAGGTGGCGGGCTGCGCGTGGTGATGAGCGTCGGCGTGGGCGGCCGGCGCACGCACGAGATCGTGCTCGTGCGCGAGGGTCGCGTCGTGCGCCGCGACGGCGGCGGCAAAGCGGTGGAGGACGAGGCGCCCGCGGCACGCATCGCGCTCGTGCTGTACGGCTTCACCGAGGAGGCGAAGGACCTCGCCCAGAAGGCCGCGAAGCGCTCCGAGATGTTCGCGCTGGCCCTGCCGGCCGGGCAGCCCTACAGCCGCGGGCTGTTCGGCGCCGCGCGCGAGACCCATCGCGAGGTGGTGGTGCAGATCCCGATGGAGCCCGAGAACTACCCGCGCACCACGCCCGGATCGGGCGCGCTGCTCGTAAGCATGGCGCCCGGGCAGATCCAGTCGCTCACGCGGCGCTACCTGGAAGAGGGCGGGCAGCCGGTGGCCGTCTCCAACCTGATGGGCTCGTTCGCCTCGCAGGACGAGCCGCTCGTGAACGCGATGTACCGCGAGCTCAAGAAGGCCGGCGTCACGTTCCTGCACGTGCAGCCGGCGCCGCGGTCGGTGTGCAAGTCGCTCGCGTCGCAGCAGGGCGTGGCGTACGACGAACCCGACGCGCTGCTGGACGACTCGGCGCGCGGCAAGGACACGAAGGCGCTCGACCGCGACTGGAAGGCGGTGCTCGAGCGCGCCGGCGAGCGCGGCCACGCGCTGGTGATGCTGCGGGCCACGCCGATGTCGCTGAAGTGGCTCGACGGCGCGCTGGCGCCCTCGCGCATGGGTCGCGTCCGGCTGGTCCCTCTCTCGCAGGTGATCCGCCGGCCCGGCGCGGTGTAGCCGCCGCACGCGCCGCGCTGCTATCCTGCGCGCCGCATGGATCCCGGACAGGACGTCCTCCGCGACTTCGACGCCGCCTGCGCGGCGCTCTGGATGCTCTCGGACGGGCTCGGCGGTTACTCGGCCGGCACCGTCGCGGGCGCCGCCGTGCGCCGGTCGCACGTGTGGCTGGCCGCCAGTGGCGGCACGCTGAACCGCCTCGAAGGCGCGCGCGCGCAGGCCGACGGCGAGAGCCCGGCCGCGTACGACCCCGCCGCGCAGTGGGCGCTGCTGCTCCGCTTCGACGAGCGCCTCGTCCTTCCCGGCGTGGCCGTGGAGCTGACGCCCGCCTTCGCCGTCGGCGGCGCGCCGCGCTGGGGCGCGTTCGCGAACGTCGAACACGTGGCCACCGAGCCGTGGCCCACGTGGCGCTGGCGCTTCGAGAGCTGGGTCGTGGAGCGCAGCCTGCGCCTGGTGCACGGACACACCGCGCTGGTCGCCACGTGGCGCCTGCTCGAAGGCGAGCCCGCGCGACTCGCCGTGGCGCCGATCACCGTGCACCGCGACGTGCGCGCGCTGCAGCAGGAGTCGGCCGACTGGCGCGGCGCCGCGCAGGGCATCCCGGGACGCGCGCGCATCGAGACCGCGCCCGGAGCGCCCGCGCTGACGCTGTGGCACAACGGCGCGTTCCTGCCCGCGCGCTCGTGGACGCCGACGTCCTATCCGCACGAAGCGCGGCTCGAGGACGGCGACACCAGCCTGCTCGTGCCGCCCGCCGAGGCCGGCTTCATTCCCGGCGCCGTGCACGCGAAGCTCGAAGTGGGCTCGCCCCTGCACGTGGTGGTGTCGCCCGAAGCGGGGCTGTTCCGCGCGCTCGCTTCGGAAGGGCGCCTCGGCTCGCCGCCCGCGCAGACGCTGGACGCCTGCGTGCGCGCGATCGAGAGCGACCTGCACACGCGGCG
>JBGAMH010000025.1:0-11570 GCA_044223135.1 Candidatus Eiseniibacteriota bacterium
CCACGCGGCGGCGGCGCGCGCGGCGCCGCCCGCGCGCCACGCCGTGGCGTGCCCCGCGCCGGCGCGCCCCCACAGCAGCACCACGAGCGGCGCCCGCGGCAGGCCGAGCGGGCCGGCGAGCTCGGCGAACTCGTCGACGTTCTCGACCTGCGGGTACTCGCGCACGTTCGCGAGCATCGCGAGCTTGCGCAGCGCGAGCGCGGCGGCTCGCGCGGGGTGCATGCCCATCCAGTCGAACGCCTCCGCCGCCCAGCGCCGGTCGCTCTGCGCGGCCGAGTACTCTCGGCCGGCCATCGCCCGCTGGAACGCGCGGCCATCGAGGTCGGCGCCGCCGTCCACGGGTTCGCCGTGCGCGGACGAGAGGTCGTCGGTGAGCGTGATCGGGACGAACGTGCCGTTGGCGGCGGGGTTGTTGCCCACGCGCAGGTTGTAGCCGCCCGAGTACGTGAACGGGATCCACTCGCCGGTGACTGCGAGATTGTGCAGCGCGGCCGGCAACGCGAGCGCCGCGCACGCCGCGAGCATCACCGCGGCGCGCACGACGCGTGCGCGACCGCCCGTCACCGCGCCGAGCGCCAGTGCCGCCGGCGCCAGCAGCGCGAGCGAGGTGGCGCGTCCCTGCGCGAGCAGGCCGATCAGCGCACCGGTCACCGCCCACGCCCACGGCGGCGCCGTGCGCGGATCGCGCGCGACCATCCACCACAGCAGCGCGGCCTCGATCGCGAACAGCAGCGACTCCTGCAGGATCAGCCCGTCGAAGAACACCACCATCGGGTGCAGCGCCACCGCGAGCCCGGCCGCGAGCCCCCAGCGCCACGACGTCAGCCGGCGCGCGGCGTCCGCCAGCAGCACCGCCGCCGCCGTGCCGCACAGGGCCTGCACGCGCAGCACCGCCAGCGCGTCGCCCGCACCCAGCACGCGCAGCAGCGCGAGCGTGTACGCGTACAACGGACCCAGGAAGAACGCGTGCGTGCCCACGGGCCCGTTCGCCACGATCAGCCCCGACCACTCCCAGTACGAGAGCGAGTCGGAAAACAGCGCGCCCGCGAGCGGCGACGCCTCGAGCCGCGACAGGTAGAGCAAGCGCCACAGCAGCGCCACCGCGCCCACGCCCGCGAGCATGGCGCGCACGGCCCACGCGCCGGTGGGCCGCGCGGCCGCGGCGCCCGGAGCGCGGCGCGCGGAGGACGCGGGCTTCTTCGTGGACGCACTCGGCATGCGCGGTTCCGTCGGTCCTCCCGAAACACCACCGGCGCGGGTCGCCCCGCGCCGGTGCGTCACGTCGCGTGCGCGGATCTACGCCGTGTAGTCGTAGAACCCGCGGCCCGTCTTCCGGCCCAGCCAGCCCGCGTTCACCATCTTGCGCAGCAGCGGGCACGGGCGGTACTTGGAATCGCCGAGCCCCTCGTGCAGCACTTCCATGATGCTGAGGCACGTGTCGAGCCCGATCAGGTCGGCCAGCGCGAGCGGGCCCATCGGGTGGTTCATGCCCAGCTTCATCACGGTGTCGATCGCTTCCTTCGTCGCCACGCCTTCCATCAGCGTGTAGACGGCCTCGTTGATCATGGGCATCAGGATGCGGTTGCTGACGAAGCCCGGGTAGTCGTTCACCTCGACCGGCGTCTTGCCCAGGCGCTTCGAGAGCTCCTCGGTGATCGCGTACACCTCGTCGGTGGTGGCGAGCCCGCGGATGATCTCCACCAGCTGCATCACCGGCACCGGGTTCATGAAGTGCATGCCGATCACGTGGCTCGCGCGCTTGGTGACGGCGGCGATCTCGGTGATCGAGATGCTCGACGTGTTGCTGGCCAGGATCGTTCCCGCCGGGCACACGGCGTCGAGCGTGGTGAAGATCTGCTTCTTCACCGCGAAGTCCTCGGTGACCGCCTCCACCACGAGCTGGCAGTCCTTCGCCGCTTCCAGCGCGGTGCCGCCGTGGATGCGCGCGAGGATGCCCCTGGCCTTCGACTCGTCCCACGCCTGCTTCTTGGCCACGCGGTCGAGGCTCTTCGCGATCGCGCCCAGCGCGCGGTCCACGAACTCCGGCTTCGCGTCGATCAGTTCGACGTCGAAGCCGCACGTGGCGAACACCTGGGCGATGCCGTTGCCCATGGTGCCGCCGCCGATCACCGCGATCTTCTTCACGTGGCCCGACACGGCCACGACGACTTCCTGCGCGGGCGCCGCCATCACACACGCTCCACGGCCAGGGCCACGGCGTTGCCGCCGCCCAGGCAAAGGGTGGCGAGGCCCGTCTTCTTGCCGCGGGCCTCGAGCGCGTGCAGCAGCGTCACCAGCACGCGCGTGCCGCTCGCCCCGATCGGATGCCCCAGCGCCACGGCGCCGCCCCACACGTTGCAGCGGTCCCAGTCCCAGCCGAGCGCGTTGCCGTCGGCCAGCGCCTGCGCGGCGAAGGCCTCGTTGGCCTCGATCAGGTCGAAGTGGTCGATCTTCACGTCCATCTTCTTCATCAGCTTCTGCACGGCGTCGATCGGCGCGAAGAACAGGTCCTTGGGCTCGCCGCCGCCGGTGGCGTACGCGACCACGCGGCCCAGCGGCTTCGCACCGGTGGCCTTGACGCGCGCCTCGCTCATCAGCACCACGGCCGCGCCGCCGTCGTTCAGCCCGGGCGCGTTGCCGGCGGTGATCATGCCGCCCTTGTCCTTCGTCACGGCGCCGAGCTTCGCCAGGCCCTCGGCGGTGGTGTCGCCGCGCACCGACTCGTCCTTCGCGATCACGACCGGGTCGCCCTTCCGCTGCGGGATCGTGACCTTGACGATCTCCTTGTCGAAGCGGCCCTCGGCCATCGCGGCGGCGGCCTTCTGCTGGCTCGCGGCCGAGAACGCGTCGAGCTGCTCACGCTTGAGGCCCGCCTTCTCGGCGGTGTACTGGGCCAGCTCGATCATGTGGCAGTCGTTGAACGTGCACCACAGCCCGTCGAACACCACGCCGTCGCGCAGCTGCGTGTCGCCGAGCCGCGTGCCGAGGCGCGCCGAGAACATGTAGTGCGGCGCGGTGCTCATGCTCTCCTGCCCGCCGGCCACGATGCACTCGGCGTCGCCGGCCTTGATCGCCTGCGCGCCCAGCATCACGGCCTTGAGCCCCGAGCCGCACACCTTGTTGATGGTCATCGCGCCCACGAACGGATCGATGCCCGCCTTGATCATGGCCTGCCGCGCGGGGGCCTGGCCCTGCCCGGCCTGCACGACGTGGCCCATGATCACCTCGTCCACGTCCTTGCCGGTGATGCCGGCGCGCGCGACCGCTTCCTTGATCGCGATCGCGCCGAGGTCGGAAGCCTTGAGCGACGCGAACCCGCCGAGGAACTTGCCGATCGGCGTGCGGGTGGCGCCCACGATGAACACGTCGGGGTACTGGGCCATGGAGTGCCTCGTTGGATGAGCCCGGGGCGCGCGGCCTCCGGGCGAAAGTGGCGCGACGGCGCGGAAAGCGCGCGGATACTACACGAGCCCGCGCGCGCGAAGGGAGATGCCGCGCCGCGAGCCGGGACGTGTTCTCCCGGCGGGTGGCGGGGCGTCGCGGGGCGGACGCGGGCCGATCAGCGGCCGGGCGCGCGGGCCGCGAGCAGGCCGCCGATCGCCCCGGCCACCACCTTGCCCGCGTTCGAGATCGCGATGATCCACGCGAACGGCTCGCGCATCGCGAGGAACACGCCCACGTCGACGGCCGCCAGCGCGAGCCCCAGCCCGGCCCCCCACGCGACCGCACACGAATCCCCCGATCGACCCGACCCACGGGCCAGCCTGCCGTGCGAAGGCGTTCGCGCCCGCCGCTTCGCGCGGGCCGAACGCGGCGACGATCGCCACCAGCACGATCACGGGGACGGCCTCGGCGAGCACGAGCGCGAGGAAGAAGCGAACCACGGGCGAGCGCATGGGGCCTCCTGGTCTCGGGATGCGGATCGGGCTCCGGAGCCGGCGCTCAGCGTCCGCGGGTGACGGTCGGCTTCGCGGTCCGCTTCTTCGCCGCCGGCTTCGCGGCCCGGAGGACGACCTTCTTCTTCGCGGAGCCCTTCGCTTTCGACCGCGCGGGCTTCGCGACGGCGCCCCGGGCCTCGGCCGGCTTCGCCGCGCGCTTCGGCTTCGCCGACGCGCCGCGTGCGGCCGGGACCTTCGGCGCGACGGCCTTCCGCCCGCCCTTGTCCTTCTTGGGCGGCAGCGTCTTCGTGTACGCGGCGGCGCGCTTCATCCACGCGAGCAGCGTCGCGTCGTCGTGCAGCACGTCGGCGGGCGCCGCGACGTACTCCTTCATGGGCCGGCCCGGCATCGGCTCGAACGCGCGGCCGCCGAACGCCCGCATGTAGAGCAGCCGCTCCGGCTCGGGAAGCCGCATCACGACCAGGTCCTCGAACGTGCCGGCGAACATCCGGTCGGCGACCAGCGCGCCGTACTGACCGAACATCGAACGCGTCTCCGCGCCCGGCACCTTCGCGGCCGTGGCGAGGAAGCGCTTCTGGAGCGCGGGCTTCGTCGGCTTCATCGGGACCTCCGTGTCGAACGTCGATGGGCGAGCCGGCACCATAGCGGGCCGGTGGCCGCCCCGGAAGGCCCGAAGCGCCGGCGCCGCGCACGGGCGCGCCGACTCGTGCGCGCCGGCGTCGCGGTGCGGTGTACTCTGCCGCCGCCGCGGCGTGCGGCCATGCCGTGGGTCGTCACGCGGCCCCGCGCCGCCGCCCGGAGGAAGGAGCCACGCCCGTGACGGACCGACCGCGCCGACTCTCGGAGCGCCAGGCGCGCTGGATGATGAACCTGTTCCCGCCGCTGCTGTTCGGCGGCGTGCGCGTGCTGGAGTTCGGCCCGGGGTTCCGCACGTGCCGCGTGCGCGTGGCGCGTTCGCTGTTCACGCGCAACCTGCAGGGCACCACGTTCGGCGGCACGATCTTCTCGGCGGCCGATCCGTTCCACGCGGTGATGTACTGGCAGATCCTCGCGCACCGCGGGCTGGCCATCCAGGCGTGGCTCAAGCGCGCGAGCATCGACTACCGCAAGCCCGCGGCCACCGCGCTGACGATGGACTTCGCGCTCGGCGACGACGACGTGGAGGCGGCGGTGCGCGCGCTCGAGGACTCCGGCCGCTTCGAGCGCGAGTTCCACGTGGCGGCCACCGACCGCGATGGCGCGGTGTGCGCGGAGGTGACCACGCTCGTGCACCTGCGCCGCCCGCGCGCGGACCAGCGGGGCGTGTCGGCGTTCTAGGCGCGTGCGCGACTTTGCACGCTCCGCGGAACGCCATAGCATGCGCGCCGGACGTTCGTGGCGCGCGACTCGTCACCGCGCCGGCGCATGCGGCCGGCCGCGACCGCGGCGCGCGACCACGGACTCGGACGGAGCACATCGATGCGGCGCGCGCACGACTCGCGCCGCTCGCGCAAAGGAGCTTCCGATGAAGACGATCGCTCGTGGCATCGTGGCCATGAGTCTGCTGGCCCTGGTCCTCGCGCCGGCCGCGCACGGCGGCCTGATGGACCGGGTGAAGGACCGGGTGAAGGAGCGCGCGCAGCAGAAGGCCGACCAGGCCGTGGACAAGGGCATCCAGAAGACGGAACAGGCCGTCACGCCCGACGCCAAGGCCCCGGCGCCGGCCGAGGGCGGCGAAGGCGCGCAGGCCGCTGCGGGCACGGCGAGCGGCACGGCCGAGGCCGACCAGTTGAAGCCGGGCCAGGGCGCGTGGGCGAACTACGACTTCAAGCCGGGATCGCGCGTGCTGTTCGCCGACGACTTCACGAAGGACGAGGTCGGCGACTTCCCGCGCCGGCTCGAGTTCGTGGACGGGGCGATGGAACTGGTCGAGTGGCAGCAGGGCCGGTGGCTGCGGCTGTCGAACACGTCGCACTTCAAGGTGCCCCTGCCCGAGGTGCTGCCCGACCGCTACACGATGGAGTTCGACTTCTCGGTGCCCGGCGGCGAGATGTGGATCTACCCGGACCAGGAAGGGCACCCTTACGACTTCGTGATCTTCGGCAACGGCGGCGTGGGCGGCGTCAGCGCGAACAACCACGCGACCCGTTCCAACCGGAACCCGGAGCTCGAGGGCAAGATCGCGCACGCGCGCGTGATGGCCGACGGCGCGTACCTGAAGGTGTACGTGAACGACAAGCGCTGCCTGAACATCCCCAACTTCGGCACCGCGCGCTCGAACTCGATCCTGTTCTGGACCGACGCGCACGAGCAGAACCCGGCCATGTTCGGCAACTTCCGCATCGCCGCCGGCGGCAAGAAGCTCTACGACGCGCTCGCGCAGGACGGGCGCGTGGCCACGCAGGGCATCTACTTCGACACGGGCTCCGATCGCATCCGCCCCGAGTCGACGCCCACGCTCAAGGAGATCGCCGCGATGCTGACCGAGCATCCCGAGCTGAAGCTGCTGATCGAGGGCCATACCGACAACGTGGGCACGGCGGCCGCGAACCAGGCGCTGTCCGACAAGCGCGCGGCCGCGGTGAAGGCTTCGCTCGTGGCGAACTTCGGCGTGGACGCGGCGCGGCTCACCACGAAGGGCCTCGGCGCGTCGAAGCCGGTGGCGCCGAACGACACGCCCGAAGGCCGGCAGAACAACCGCCGCGTGGAGCTGGTGAAGGGCTGATCGCGGCGCGAGGGCCCGTGGTGACCGGGGCCCCGTCCTCCGTGGACGGGGCCCCGGTTCGTTCCGGGCGCCGCGCGCGGCGAGGCGCCGCACTCCGGTCGGGGCACGCGCGGGCGCCGCGGCGCGCTTGGCGGGACCGGACCCTTCGCCGAGAATGCGCGCGTCTGCTTCCCCATCGCGTCTTTCTCCCGGAGGCCCGCATGTTCCGCCTCGTCCGTATCGCGTGCTTCGCGCTCGCGCTCGCGGCGCTCGCCGCGCCCGCGCTGGATCGCGCGCACGCGCAGTCGCCCGCTCCCGCGCTCGCCGCCAACACGGCGCGCGTCCACTATCACCGCCCGCGCGCCGACTACGACGGCTGGGGCCTGCACACGTGGGAGGACGCGGTGTCGCCCACCGCGTGGCCCAGCCCGATGCCGCCTTCCGGCCGCGACGACTGGGGCGTGTGGTGGGACGTGCCGGTCAAGCCGGGCGCCGCGAAGCTCGGCGTCATCGTGCACAAGGGCGACCAGAAGGACCCGGGCCCGGACATGTTCCTGGACCTCGCGAAGCAGAAAGAGGTGTGGGTCGTCTCGGGCCGCAACGAGCTGGCCGCGAAGGCGCCCGACGTCTCGGGCCTCGCGTTCGGCGACCTGACGCGGCAGAAGGCGCACTGGGTGGACCGCGGCACGATCCTGTGGAACGTGCCGGCGTCCGCGGGCGCGTTCCGCCTGTACGGCTCGATGACCGCGGCGCTGCGCGTGACGAAGGCGGGCGTCACCGGCGGCGAGTCGATCGCGCTGACGCCGGACCCCGCGGGCATGAGCGCGTCGCTGCGCGAGAAGTTCCCCTACCTCGCGGGCTACACGGTGCTGAAGATCGCCGACGCCGACCTCGCGAAGGCGCAGGCGTGGCTGCGCGGCGAGGTGGCCGTGGGCGTGCGCAGCGCCGACGGTGCGTCGGGCGACGCCACGCTGCTGCAGGTGCCGGGCGTGCTCGACGACCTGTTCGCGTGGAGCGGGCCGCTGGGACTCACGTGGGACGGCGCGATCCCGAGCGCGCGCGTGTGGGCGCCCACCGCGCAGAAGGTGCGCCTGCTGCTCTACGACGGGCCGCGCACGCCCGCGCCGTCCGCGAGCGTGGACCTGCGCGCCGACGGCGGCACGTGGACCGTGAAGGGCGAGCCGAGCTGGCTCGGCAAGTACTACCAGTACGAAGTCACGGTGTTCACGCCGATCACCGGGCGCATCGAGACCGTGCGCGCGACGGACCCCTACTCGCGCAGCGTGTCGCGCAACGGCGAGCGCAGCCAGGTCGTGAACCTGGACGATCCCACGCTCGCGCCGCCGGGCTGGGACACGTTCGAGAAGCCGAAGCTCGCCGCGCTCGAGGACGCCGCCGTCTACGAACTGCACGTGCGCGACTTCAGCGCCGACGACGCGACCGTGCCCGCGGCGCACCGCGGCACGTTCCTGGCGTTCACGGACGAGTCCAACGGCACGAAGCACCTGCGCGCGCTCGCCGAGGCGGGGCTCACGCACGTGCACCTGCTGCCGAGCTTCGACTTCGCCACCGTGAACGAGGACAAGGCCACGTGGCAGTCGCCCGGTGACCTCTCGAAGCTGCCCGCCGACTCCGACCAGCAACAGGCCGAGGTCGGCAAGGTGCGCATGCGCGACGCGTTCAACTGGGGCTACGACCCGGTGCACTACGGCGTGCCCGAGGGCAGCTACGCCACCGATCCCGACGGCACGCCGCGCGTGGTGGAGTTCCGCCGCATGGTGCAGGGCCTGTCGGGACTCGGGCTGCGCGTGGTGATGGACGTGGTCTACAACCACACGCACGCCGCGGGGCTCGCGGACTTCTCGGTGCTCGACCGCATCGTGCCGGGCTACTACCAGCGGCTCAACGTGGACGGCGTGGTGGAGAACAGCACGTGCTGCGCGAACACCGCCGGCGAGCACCGCATGATGGAGAAGCTGATCGTGGACGACCTGGTCCACTGGGCGCGCGACTACAAGGTGGACGGCTTCCGCTTCGACCTGATGGGCCACCACATGAAGGCGAACATGGTGGCCGTGCGCGCCGCGCTCTCCGCGCTGACGCCCGAGAAGGACGGCGTCGACGGCGCGAAGATCCTGCTGTACGGCGAAGGCTGGGACTTCGGCGAGGTGCAGGGCGGCAAGCGCGGCACGAACGCCACGCAGAAGAACCTGGCCGGCACGTCGGTGGCCACGTTCAACGACCGCCTGCGCGACGCCGTGCGCGGCGGCAGCCCGTTCACCGACCGCCGCGAGCAGGGCTTCGCCACGGGCCTCTACACGTTCCCGTCGGGCTTCAACGGCGGCGGCGAGGCCGAGCGCGGCCGGCTGCTGGAATCGTGCGACAAGATCCGTGTGGGGCTCGCGGGCAACCTCGCGGGCTGGCGCTTCACCGACCGGCGCGGCAATCCCGCGCTCGGCTCGGCGGGCGGCGTGGGCTACACGGCCGCGCCCGGCGAGTGCGTGAACTACGTCGAGGCGCACGACAACGAGACGCTGTGGGACAAGGTCCAGTACGCCGCGCCCGCGGCCGCCACGCTCGACCAGCGCGTGCGCATGCAGGTGCTGGCGCTGTCGATCCCGGCGCTGTCCCAGGGCCTGCCGTTCTTCCACGCGGGCGGCGAGATCCTGCGCACCAAGGCGATGGACGCCGACAGCTACGACTCGGGCGACTGGTTCAATCGGGTCGACTGGTCGCGCACCACGAACCACTGGGGCATGGGCCTGCCGGGCGCCGAGAAGAACAAGGACCGCTGGAACCAGATCCGCCCGCTCGTGGGCAACGCCGCGCTCGCGCCGGGCCGCGCGCAGCTCGACCTGGCGTTCGGGGCGTTCCGCGACCTGCTGCGCGTGCGCCGGAGCACGCCGCTCTTCCGCCTGCGCACCGCCGACGACGTGCAGGCGCGCGTCGGGTTCCTGAACACGGGCCCCGCGCAGATTCCGGGCGTGATCGTGATGACGCTGAACGACGCCATCGCGGACAAGCCGGCACTCGGCTCGCCGTGGAAGCGGCTGGTGGTGGTGTTCAACGCGCGGCCCGAGCCCGTGACGTTCGCCTACCCCGCGTTCGCGCAGATGAAGCTGGCGCTGCACCCGGCGCAGGCCGCGGGCGCCGACCCGGTGGTGAAGCAGGCGCGCTTCGACGCGGCGCAGGCGGCGCTCGTCGTGCCGGCGCTGACCACGGCGGTGTTCGTGACGGAGTAGCGGCGGGCGATCGAAACCGCCACGCCATGGCAGGTTCTGACGGCGCGGAGCCCTTCGGCTTCGCGCCGTCGGCGTTCCGCGCGCGAACGGCCGCGCGATCCCGCCCCGCAACGCGCTGCGCGCCCGGCATCGCCCCCCGCGGGAGCACGCGGACCGGCGAACGGCCGACCCCGGCACGCGCGTCGCACGTTCGCACGGCGCTGGGAACCACCCGACTCGCCACTCCCGCACCCGAGGAGGAGCGTATGACCACCCTTCGTTCACCCGCCCGAGCCGCGGTTCGCCGTCCGCCGGCCCCGATGCACCGGGGCGACGCGGATCACCGCTGCGTGCCGGCCGCGCGCCGCATGCCGCGGCTGACCGAGCCCACGATGTGCGAGCGCTGCGGCGCGGTGTACCTGCACAAGACGTGGCGCCGCGGACGCCGTCGGCTGGCGTTCACGCCGCCGGTGGGCGTGAAGTGGTCGGTGTGCCCCGCGTGCCGCCAGGTGGCCGCGGGCGAGGCGTACGGCCGCGTGCTGCTGCGCGGCGCCGGCGTGGCGCAGCTGGAAGAGGCTGTGCGCCTGCGCGTGGTGCACGTGGCCGAACGGGCCACGTACACGCAGCCGGAGCGGCGGCTCGTCGGGCTCGAGAAGCGCGGTGACGCGTACGACGTGTTCACCACGTCGCAGAAGCTGGCGCACCGCATCGCGCGCGAGCTGCAGAAGGCGTTCGGCGGGCGCGTGCGCTACGCGTGGGACGAGCACGACGGCTCGCTGGTCGCCACGTGGGACCTGCCGCGCCGCACGCGGCGTGCCACCCCCGGCACGTGGCACGCGCGGGTGCGCCGCCGCGCGGGAGGTGCGAAGTGAGCGGCCCGGGCCGCGGGGTCGGACCCCGCCAGAAGGCGCCCGCGCACCGCGCGCGTCAGCCCGTGCGACCGCACGGGCCGCTCACGCCGCCGGCGAGCGGGAATCCAGCGAGGCGTCCCCGAACGGCAGTCCGCCACGCTCCGACAACCATCGGCCCAACGCGAGCGCCGGTCCGGGGTCGTTGATGTGGGATTCGAGGGTGACCGGGCTCGCACCGGGGCCGGACACCACCAGCTTCCACCACTCGTCGCCGTCGCTGTCCCGCGACGACTGCAGTTCGAGCCGGGCGGGCGACCACTGACGCTCGCTCGTCCGCCCGAAGCGCACCGTGCGATCGACGAGTCCGCCGCCGCGCAGGTGCAATGAGCGCCGCGTCGCCGCCATGACCGTGGCGCCCACGAACAGCGCCGCCGAGAGCAGCGCCAGGACGAACACGCCCACCCACTGGTCTCGGCTCCAGTCGGCGACGGGCGAGCGACGCGCGATGTTCCACCCGAGCAGCGCCAGCACCCCACCGAGCCCCGCCAGGATCGCGGCGCCGATGCGCAGGGGCCCCACGGGCTGCACCAGCGCGAGCTGCCCCGACTCGTCGGGCTCGACCTTCCACGGCGCGGGCAGCGACGGCGCCTCGCCGCTCGTGGCCCGCACGAACGGCGCCGCGGCGCGGGAGTCGCGCTCCGCGTCGGGCCGCAGCGACTGCAGCGCGGCGCGGAGCTGTTCACCGAGCGCCGCGCGCTCGTCGCCGGAGCCCATCGTGGCGATCGGCTTGCGGCCGCGCGCGGTCATCGCGGTGACCGACCCCGCGATCGAGCCCGCCACCTTGCCGAAGCCGGCGCCCGACGCCTCCACGCGCCACACGTCCGCCCACGGCACGCGCACCGTGCGCGAGAACGGG
>JBGAMH010000025.1:11575-27871 GCA_044223135.1 Candidatus Eiseniibacteriota bacterium
GGCGCACCTCGATCTGCTCGGCGTCCCAGGCGACCTCCTCGCTGCCCCACAGCAGCCCGGCGAACGCCGCCATCGCACCCACGCCGCCGATCGTCCAGAACGTGAGCCACACCGCGAGGAACGCGAGGATCGGGATCGCCGCGTTCGCGGGCGTGTGCACCTTGTCGAGCCATTCCGGCACGGGGAATCCGAACAGCGAGTGCAGCGCGCCGACGACGGCGGCGAGCGCGAAGCACTCGCCCACGAACCAGCCGCACAGCCAGAAGGCGAGGAACGCGGCGGGCAGCAGGCGGAGGACGCCCTGCGCGCGCAGCGTGACGGGTGGGGCGAGCGGGGACTCGACGGCCATGGCGAACCCTCCGGGGCGGGCGTGCGGAACGCCGGAGTGATCGGCCTGTCGCGGACGCCGCTTCAGCGCCGGCGAGGGCCGGGCGGGATCGGGCAGGCCCCACCCGGGACCGGGCCCCGGCGACAGAGGAACGACGCAGTCCATCGTTGACTCCGAGTCCGGCGCCGGACGATGCTCCCGACGGCCTCAAGTCGTGACCGGGCCTCATCCAGCGCGTGGCTTGCGCGGGGTCGCCGGGGCTCCACGCCGAGTTCGCGCCTCCCTGTGGAGGTGGGTCGTGCGTCGCATGATTGCAGCAGTGCTCCTCGGACTCCTCGTGTCGAGTCCGTCGTGGTCGGAGATCGTCGGTCCCTGCCCCCCCGGCACCACGATCCCCGTGACCCTCCGGCTCGCGCCCCCGATCTGCCCGGGCCAGCCGTTGAACCTGGTCGCCCGGGCGTGTGGCCCGTGCCTGACGTTCCTCTACTCGACGCCGCCGGGCGCCGGCCCGATGCGCATCGTGGTGTCGCGGGACTACCGCATGTGCATCACGACCGTGTGCGAGCCCGAGTCGCTCGTGGTGCCGCTGGGGACCTTCGCGAGCGGCCACCACGCGATGGTCGTCGAGGTGTTCGAGTACAACCTCGTGCACGACTCCACCACGTGCACGGTCAGTCGGCTCGACACGCTGAACTTCGACGTGCCGCTCGCCTGCGCTCCCACGCGGCCACTGCCCTACACGGACTGGATCCGCGTCGGGCCGCCCCCGCCGTGCGCGGGGTGCCCGCCGCCGCCGATCTGCGCGCAGCGCGAGATCCCGTTCGCCATCGCGGGCACGCTGCCGAACAGCTGCTGGCGGTTCTCCTGGCTCGAGCTGATCCCGGCGCCGAACATGGGACCGCTGCCGATGCCGCCCACCGCGCGCGTCCACATCACCCGGCACGCGGGCTGCCTGAATCCACCGTGCGACACGATTCCGTACGCCTGGCAGGCGCAGGCCACGCTGCCGCCGCTGTTCGCGGGCCGATACGAGATGAACGTGGAACTCGTGGAGTCCAGCGCGTGCGATTCGACGGGGCCGCCGGACTCCGTCTACGCGACCCGCGTGCCCTTCGGCGTGATCGACAGCTGCGGCACGGAGCCCGGCCCGGCCTGCTACCTGCCCGCGTGGGGACACGCGACGGCGAATCCGGAGTGCGAGACGTTCGTGGCGCCCGGCATGCCGGCGCGCGAGATGTTCCGCCTGTGGACCGGCACGCCGCTGGGCGGGCTCCAGGGGAAGTTGTCGCTCGATCCGAGTGATCTGCAGATCGTCGCGCTCCGCCCGGCGGGCATCGCGGCCGGCATGCGCATCGCCTGGAACCCCACGCCGAACGGCGCCAACTTCGTGCTCTTCTCCACGGACGGCGCCACGATCCGCTCCACGTGCGTGCCTCCCGCCATGTGCCCGCCGACGGCCGAGCCGACGCTCGAGGTCGTCGTGGCGCAGCGGCCGGGCGTGGCGATCCCGGCGGTGACGCAGCTGCACGCGTTCGACCTGCTCGCGGCCGACACGCTCGGGCGCGAGGTCCTGCTCTGCCCGAACTCCGTACGGCCCCTGCCCGCCCGGATCTGCGCGGGCCGCAACTGCGACTTCAACGCCGACGGCCGGCTCGACGTGCGCGACCTGGTGCTGATGGCGCGGTGCGTGACGGGCCAGGGAGCGTGCCCCGACTCCACCGCGGGTCGCTACGACTGCAATGGCGACGGTGTGCTCGGAGTGGACGACGTGCTCTGCTGCGCGCGCGTGATCCTGCACGGGCCGCTGCCCGACAGCCTCGCGACGCGTCCGGCGCCGGGGCTGGCGGTCCGCGTCGGCACGCCCACCACCACCGCCACGGGGCTCGACGTGCCGGTGCGCGTGTCGGGCGCGAACGTCGTGGGGGCCGCGCGACTGGCGCTTTCCTATCCCGCGGCGCGCTTCGACCGCGCCAGCGTCGAGATGCTGGGGGACGCCTCCTCGTGGCTGCAGGTGAGCGAGGCGGCGGACGGCGAGATGATCGTCGGCCTCATCGCCACGACGCCGGCCGAGCAGGTGCCCGCCCAGCTGGACTTCGTGCTGCACTTCGGGCTGGCCGCCGGCCAGGCGGTGTCGACGGATGTCCGGGTCGTGGGCGCGGAGTTCGTGGCGCCCGACGGCGCGGTGCTGGCCCTGGCGACGCCGCCCACCGGCGCGCCGAACGCGGCGGCCCCGTTCCGGCTCTCGGCGCCGAGACCGAATCCCTTCGCCGGTGAAACGCGCGTCGTGCTCACGCTGACGCGGGCGGCCGAGGCCGAGCTCGCGATCTTCGACCTCGCCGGCCGCCGGGTCGCCACGCTGCACCGCGGTCCGCTCGACGCCGGGGACCACGAGTTCACGTGGGACGGCACGCGCAGCGACGGCTCGCGCGCCCGGGGCGGCGTCTACTTCTGCCGCGTCGTGGGCGCGGGTGCTTCCGAACCGCGCCGGGTGATCCTGCTCGGCGAACGCTGACGCCGTTCGCGCACGTCGGGGGCCGGCTCCTCACGAGGGGCCGGCCCCTCGCCGTGCGCGCGCCGGCCGCACGGCGCGGGCCCTACCTCGGCCGCAGGATCGCGATGCTGGCGGTGTGGCCGTGCAGGAAGTTCTTCGCTCCCACGGGGCCGATCTCACCGGCGCAGAACATGCCCGTGGCGGGCACGGCGCCGCCGAGCGATTCCTGCAGCGTGGTGATGTCGCGGTCGGCCACGCCGAACAGCATCTTGCCGCGGCCGTTGCACGCGAACAGCAGCAGGCCGGCCGGCGGCGAGTCGAACGCCTGCGGCGACAGCAGCATCTCGAGGTCGTTCACGGCCGCCTTCGCGTCGCGCACGTGCAGGCGGATCTTCTCGCGCGGCGCGAGCACGTCGCCCACGGCGATCGCGCCACGGTCGCGGTCGGCGCCGAGCAGGTTGCGGATCAGGTAGTCGCCGCGCCCGCTCGCGTCGCCGCGCGCGGGCCGACCGACGTAGAGGCCCTGCTTCAGCCGCTCGCGCTCGGACTCGGGCAGCGCGCGCAGCACGCGCTCGGCGCGCTCCAGCGCGGGCTCGCCGTCGAGCGTGAGGATGAGGTTCTCCTCCACGTGCGTCACGTCGAGCGGCGGGCCGATGGGCTCGCAGCCCTGCGACACCACCACGTCGGCGCGGATCGCGCCGTGGAACGCCAGCGCCACGCCGCCCTCGTGCGCACTCCAGTCGTTCAGCACGAGCAGGTTTCCGCCCGGGCGCACGGCCGCGCTCGCGATGCCGCCCACCACGCGCACGCCGGGCGCGTGCCGGTTGAACGTGCCGAGCACGCGCTCCACGTCGATCGAGAACGGGTCGGTCAGCAGCAGCACGAGCTCGGCGCCCTTCGCGCCCGGCGCCACCAGGTCGAACTCGCGCTCGTCGTCGAACGCGCGCTCCCAGTGCTCGCGCGTCAGCAGGAACGGCGCGAGCGTCACGCCGGGCAGCCGCGCCGCCACGGCGGACAGCCCCGGGCCCTGCTCGATCTCGTGGCGGGTGGTCACCACGCCGCGCGCGGTGGTGCCCATCACGGTGACCGGCGACAACGCGGCGCGCAGCGCCTCGACCACGGCGGCCGCCTGCGGGGCGAACGCGCCGCCCACGAACACGAGCAGCAGGTCGGGCGGGCCGTCGCCGAGCGCCTCGCGCAACCCGGCGGCCACCTCGGCCGCGGCCGCGAGCGGCTCGGCCAGCGTGGAGCCGGCCGACGCCCAGCGCATCCGCGGCGCGTCGGTCATGGCGTCACACGCCGCGCAGGATGTCGCGAGCGATCACCATGCGCTGGATCTCGCTGGTGCCCTCGCCGATCTCCATCAGCTTCACGTCGCGGTGCATGCGCTCCACCGGCAGGTCCCGGCAGTAGCCCATGCCGCCGTGGACCTGGATGGCCTTGTCGGTCACCCAGTTGCCGATCTCGCTGGCGTACAGCTTGGCCATCGCGGCTTCCTTCGCGAACTCCTTGCCGGCGTCGCGCAGCATGGCCGCGTGGTACACGAGCAGCCGCGCGCCCTCGATCTTCACCGCCATGTCCGCGAGCATGAACTGGATGGCCTGGAAGTTCGCGATCGGCTGGCCGAACTGTCGCCGCACCTTGGAGTAGCGCAGCGAGTGCTCGTACGCACCCTGCGCCACGCCCAGCGCGAGCGCGCCGATCGAGATGCGCCCGCCGGTCAGCGTCTTCATGAACGCCTTGAAGCCGCCGGTCGGATCGCCGAGCAGGCACTCCTCGGGCACCATCACGTCCTCGAACACCACCTCGACGGTGTCCGAGCCGCGCAGGCCCATCTTCTTCTCCTTCTTGCCCACGCGGAACCCCGGCGTCGCCGTGTCGATGATGAACGCCGAAATGCCGTTGGCACCGCGCCCGGGCTCGGTGACCGCGGTGAAGGTGATGTACTTCGCGTAGCTCGCGTTCGTGATGTAGATCTTCGAGCCGTTCACCTTCCAGCCGCCCGGCACCTTCACGGCCTTCGTCTCGGTGCCGGCCGCGTCGGAGCCGGCGTTCGGCTCGGTCAGTCCGAACGCGCCGATCGCTTCGCCCTTCGCCATCGGCACCAGGTACTTCAACTTCTGCGCTTCGGTGCCGTTGCCGTACACGGGGCCGCAGCCCAGCGACACGTGCGCGGCCAGCGTGATCGCCGTGGACGCGCACACGCGCGCCACTTCCTCCACCGCGATCGCGTACGCGAGCGTGTCCATGCCGGCGCCGCCGTACTTCTCGGGGTACGGCAGGCCCATGAGGCCGAGTTCGGCCATCTGCTTCACGGCCTCGTGCGGGAACGTCTCGGTCTCGTCGAGTTCGCGCGCGCGCGGCGCCACGACCTCTTCGGCGAACTTCCGCACCATGTCGCGAACCTGGTGGTGCTCTTCCTTCAGCATCAGCATCGGGAGGGACTCCGTGGCGAAACGGGCTCGAGCGCGATCGTGCGGGGCCGGCGGCGGGGACGCCCCCGCAGTACGCCGGGGCGCGACACTACCCGAAAAGGCGCGAAACAGGCGAGGGGTCCCGCGGTTCGCGGGGCCCCTCGCGCATGCGGCGATGGACGGGTGATCGGCTCAGCGGTAGAGGGCCTTGAGCGATCCCCAGCTCCGGCCAGCGGTCGGCGTCGCGAAGCCGCCGAACACGAGGATGTAGCCGGTATTCGCGTCGACCGCGTAGTAGAGCCCGTTCGGGGCCTGCGCGCAGCCGACCGGGATCCAGGCGTACGGGAAACCGCTCACGCCGTAGCCGTTCCCCACGGCCGCGATCACGGAGCCGTCCGTGCCGAGCATGGTGATCACGCGACCGTAGAAGTTGGCCTCCAGCAGGCGGCCGCTGCGATCGGCGGCGAGCCCCGTCGCGTAGGCGTTCGGGAAGTTGAAGCCACCGACCGGGTTCAGGTCGAAGTCGTACGCGGTGATCGCACCGAAGTAGATATCCGCGGCGTAGAGCCGATTGCCCACGATCGCGAGGCCGTCGCCGAGCGCGAGGTTGTCCCGGGCCGCGAGCTCGCTGCCGAACTCGTCGTACTTGACCAGCGAACTGCTCGCGCCCTTGCGGGTCAGCACGTAGATGTGCCCGTCCGGGTCGATCGCGACGCGACCGCCCTCGCGCTCCGCGTGCGTGAGCGGGAAGCTGCGGACGATCGCGCCGGCCGCCGTGTAGCGCACCGCGATGCGGTTCCAGTAGTCGAGCGCGACCACGTCGCCGTTCGGCGCCTCGGCCATGGACTGCCAGGCGGTCGAGGTGTTCGGGCTCACCTGGCCGAGCAGCGTGCCCGTGGCGGAATGGCGGTCGAGCGTGTTGGTCGTGCCGACCCAGAGCGTTCCATCGGAATGGGCCAGGATCCCCGAGGGCGCGTGGGTGGCCGTGAACCAGCTCTCCAGGGCACCGAACTGGGCCCGGGCCGGTGCAACGAGCAGCGAAGATGCAGTGGCAAACGCGAGTACGAAGGTGGCCAGGTGACGCATGGGAGTCCTCGTGGGGTGGAGGGCCGGGCGCGAACCCATGAAAATGAGAACGAAAAGTCTAGCCACCACCCCACGTGCCCCGGAAGAAAAAAACGTCCCGGACCCCGCTCGGGGCCCGGGAACCGAGGGCCGGACCGCGGCCCATGTCTGAAGTCTCAGTTCGAGAGCGAGTCGAGCTTCGCCCCCACGCCCGAAGCCCGGCGCTCGGCCTGGCCCTGAAGGTCGAGCGCGCGGCCGATCGTGGCCGAGCCCGGGATGGCCTTCTCGGTGGCCAGGATGCTGTCGCGCTGGTGCTCGGTCAGGTGGACGGTGGGCTTCTCGGCGGCCGAACACCCGGCCAGCAGCAGCAGTGCGACGGCGAGCACGATCGTGCGCATGGGCACCTCCTGGGGTGGCGAAGAACGCCCCCGTTATCGGCCGGTGGCCCGTGCGTCGCCAGCGGCGGATCGGGCGCGGCGCCCGGGCACGGGTACGAGGACTGCGGCGCTGGTCGCGGCCCGAGCGGCCCTCAGTCCCGGGCGCGGCGCGCCGGTGCCACGCTCGCGCGCTGGCCCTCGCGAAGGTCGCCGGTCGCGCGGTGCAACGACTCCAGCACGAGCACGCCGGCCGCCTGACCGGCGGCGAACCACGGGTACGCGTCGGTCGTGTCCGCGGGCAGCACCACTTCGAAGCGCCGCTCGTCGGCCGGCGCGTTCCGGAAGCGCGACTCGGGCGAGCGCGCCGACGTGAACAGCGTGAAGCCGCGCGCGGCGCGCGTGCCCGCGCGGCGCGCCGTGCGCGCAGGGCCCTCGGTGGAGCTGCGCGGCGCGAGCTTGCTGGCCGGCAGCTCGCGCGGGAAGCCGAACACCAGCCGCAGCGTCCACACGCTGTCGGAGGGGTCGCCTTCCAGCAGGCGGAAGCGGTTCGGCAACGCCCCGTCGTCGCGCCACGTGTCGAGCGTGGCGTCGCGCGCCTCGGTCGCGAACGCGTCCGTCGCGAACGCGCTGCGCAGCGCACCGAGCACCGCGAGGCGCTCCTCGCCGTTGCGGGGCAGCCCTTCGATCGACTCGATCTGCACGAAGCGCGGCGAGCCGGGCGCCGGCGGAGGATTGGTCGCGCCGTAGGAACCCGCGCGCTCCGCGGACGCCCCGGTCGCGAGCAGCGCGCACAGCACGCCCAGCGTGAGCAGTCGCTTCATCTCGTCGTTCCCGGGATGTGGTGGGGCGCGGCGCGCGATGGCGTCTCCATCGGACCGGCGCCTGTTCTATCGGCATGCAGGCCCGGGAATCGCAACGGTTTCCGCGGGCGGCCGGCGATCAGGGCTCCAGCGGCGGGCTCTCGACGAACCGCCTTCCCAGCGCCCGCGCGCGGTCGAGCAGCTCGGGCGGCACCGTGCCCAGTCGGTTGTCGGCGTGCGACCAGGCGATGGTCTCCTCCCACTTCGCGCCCACCCACTTGAGGAACCCGCGCACGGTGCGCTCGGCGAGGTCGTGGCGGTGCTGGTCGCTGCACGCGGTGAAGAACGCACCGTGCCGCGTGCGCGCGAGCTTCGGCACGCAGTCCTCGGTGCCGTCGGCCAGCGTGACCAGCGGCGTCACGCAGTTGCAGCGGTCGATCACCGCCTTGAGCGGAGCGCTCACGGTGTCGAAGTAGACCGGCGAGCCCACGATCACGGCGTGCGCCGCCTCGATCGCCGAGTACACGCGGTCCATGTCGTCGTGGAAGATGCACCAGCCCGAGGTGGCGTCGGGCCCGCACGCCACGCACGGCCGCACCGACAGGTCGAGGCAGCGCAGGTGCAGCGCCTGCCCGCCCGCCGACACCGCGCCCTCGCCCGCCGCCTGCAGCAGCCGCGACACGCTGCTGCCCTCGAGCGGGCTGCCGTCCAGCATCAGCAGGAGCTTCGCCATGCGCTCACCGACGCTCGGCCCACACCAGCGTGGTCGCGCCCGCGCGCGTGATCAGCGGCAGCGCCTCGGCCAGCGCTTCGGCCGCGCGCCCTGCGCCGAAGAGCGCGGTGGGCAGCGTCTTCGGGATCCACAGGAAGCGCTTCGAGCCGAGCACGCGGAAGCCCGCGGTCTCCAGCCGGTCGCGCAGCTCCGCGAGCGGCAGCGGGTGGTGGTAGCGGTACGGGTGGTAGCCCTCGCGGTCGTCGGTCGCCCGGGAAGAGGGTCGACGGCAGCGCTCGGCGCAACGACGAGTACGCGGGCGCCCACGTCTTCACCGCGACGCGCTTCACGGATTCGATCGGCGAGTCCGGGTTGGGCGTCGACAACGCCACGCGCCCGCCGCGCTTGATCACGCGGGCGATCTCGGCGAACACGGCGGGACGGTCGGGACGGTAGACGTGCTCCATCATCTCGACCGACACGGCGCGGTCGAAACGGCCGTCGGCGAACGGGAGCGCCCTGGCGTTCGCGTGCACGAGCGCCGCGCCGCGCGGCATCGAGCGCGCGGCCCACTGCAGCTGGTCGAAGCCGAGGTCGATGCCGGTCGCGCGGCAGCCGAGCGCGTGCGCCCAGTGCGTGCCGTACGCCCAGCCGCAGCCCAGGTCGAGCACGCGCTGGCCCGGCGCGAGATCGGCGTGCGCGAGCACCTCGCGGAACCGCCGCACGGTCAGGTGGTGCATCGCCGCCGGGCCCAGGTACCAGTGCTCGACCAGGTACGGCAGGCCCGGACCGCGGGCGATCTCGATGCGGGGCTCGTCCAGTTGCGTCACGCGCGACCCGGCGCCGCGCTCAGCGGCGCGCCGCCTTCTTGCGGGCCGACTTCTTCGCGCCCTTGCGTGCGGGCTTCGCCGCCGGCTTGCGCGCCGCCTTCTTCGCGACCTTCTTCGCGGGCTTCGCGACCTTGCGCGCCGGCTTCTTCGCGGCCTTCTTCACGGCCTTCTTCGCGGCGGGCTTCGCCGGCTTCGCGGCGGGCTTCGCGGGCTTGCGCGCCGCCGGGCTCGGCCGGTGATGCGCGTGCTCCGCGGCCGTCACCATGGGCTCGGGCCGGGGCGGCGGCGGCGGCAACGGCGGCAGCGCGTCGGCGCCGTAGCGCTCGCCGTACCAGCCGCGGATGTACTCCACGATGTCGACCGTGCTCGAACCCGGGCCGAACAGCCGGCCGATGCCGCGATCGAGCAGCGCCTGCATGTCGTCGGGCGGGATGATGCCGCCGCCCGTGAGCAGCTTGTCGCCGATGCCGCGCGCTTCCATGAGCCGCTGCACCTCGGGGAACAGCGTCATGTGCGCGCCCGACAGCACCGACAGCGCGACCACGTCCACGTCCTCCTGCACCGCCGCGTCCACGATCTGCTCGGGCGTCTGGTGCAGGCCGGTGTAGATCACTTCCATGCCGGCGTCGCGCAGCGCCGCCGCGACCACCTTCGCGCCGCGGTCGTGCCCGTCGAGCCCGGGCTTGCCCACCAGAACACGGATCTTGCGTTGCATGGCCTCTCCTTGGACTCCGCGGATCAGCGCGCCGACTTCGACGGGTCGCCGGTGCGGAAGTACACCGACGGCGTCAGGAAGTGCGCCAGACCGAGCTGGAACGTCGCTCTCCAGATCCCCGCCAGGCGGGGGTACTTCCCCAGGTAGTAGGGCAGGTCCACGCTCTCCACGCTCGCGAACGACGCCGACAGCAGCCGCGTCAGCTCCGCGCGCGTGAAGCCCGCGTGCGCGCCCTGCTCGTTGGACCAGCGGCCGCGCAGCCGCACGCCCCAGTCCACGAAGTTCCACTTCAGCTTGTCCATCGCCGAGCCACGCCCGCCGACGTAGCCCACCAGCCGCGCCTTGTTCGGCGTGCCGAAGTAGCCCATGCCGCCCGCGCGCAGCACGCGCCGGGCCTCGGCGATCGCGCGCGGCGGCGACGACACGTGCTCGAGCACGTGGTAGCAGTACAGCGCGTCGAACGCACCGTCGGGGAACGGCAGCATCTCGGCGTTGCCCCGCAGCAGCGACACGTTCGGCCGCGCCCACTTCGGGTCGACCTCCAGGTCGATGCCCGTCACGTGCGCACCGGTGGTCTCGGCCAGGTGCGCCACTTCCACGCCAGCGCCGCAGCCGATCACGAGCAGCCGGCGCGGCTTCAGTCCCGACTCCTGCAGCAGCGAACGGTAGAACTCCGCCTCGAACTGAAAGCTCACGCGCGCCTCACTCCGGCCGCCGATGGGCGGGATCGTCGTCGTCCAGGTCGAGCGCCAGCTCCGCCTGGGTCTCTTCCCAGATCCGGCGCGCCTCCTCCCAGGCTTCGCGCGAGTGCCGCACCGGCTGGTCGTCGTCGTCGGTGCCGCGCCGCACCACGCCGCGCGCCTCGAGCACCGAGCACGCCGCGTCGGCGCCTTCGCGCGATTCGAAGCTCCAGCACTGGTACTCGCCGTCGCGGCCCATGGCCTCGAGCCGGAACGGGGCCTCGTCCGCGCCGCCGCGCACCACGCGCGCGTCGGTGAGATCGCCCGCGTGCAGGCTCATCGAGATCGCGGCGTCGCCACGACGGTGCCGGCCCCGGCCGGCCTCGTCGGAGCCGCGCATCCACGGCTGGTCCTCGTCACCCTCGGCCGGCGGCACGATGCGCACCGCGTGCAGGTCGGGCAGGAACGAGTAGCCGTCCGACGTCACCGCCACGGCCTCCGCGTCGTCCTCCACGAAGTCGTCGAGCTGCTCGCCGAGTTCGTCCTCGCGCGACGGCGCCACGCCCTCCTCGAGGCCACGGTCGCTGGGCGGAGTCGGCAGCCGGCCCGACGCGCGACGCATCAGCAGGCCGATCACCACGACCGCGGCGATCGCCAGCACGACGGGCAGGAGCGAGTTCACGAACGAGTCCTCGAGAGCCAGGGGGACGGCTCGACCGCAGGTGCCGGCGGGCCGGGTGAAGTGCGTCGGCGGAGCGCGAAGCACGGGAAGCTATGCGCGCAACGCGAATCGGGTCAAGACCATGGGGGCGGCGGGCCACTCGGATCCGCTCCGCGGCGACGGGGCGGGACGCGCTCCACGGGCCGAGCGCGGGCTCCGGCGGGAGTCTCCCCCGCACTTTCGGCTCCCTCTCCGTGAACCGCTCGGGCTAGGGTTCCCGGGACTTCACGCTCCACGGTGGCGGCCCCTGCCACGTGCCGGGCTTCGTTCGGCAGAATGCCGTGCTCACACCTTTCGATCCCCGGAGGCCGAGGTGAGTACCGCCACGTTCGACGAGTCCGTCGCCATGCGACCGCGAGCGACCTCGCGGGGCTGGCTGCTGCTCGGCTGCGTGGCGCTCGTGGTGCTGCTGGCCGCCGCCACCACGCTGGGGCGGACGAACGCCGCCGTCCTGAACGGGACGTACGGCCTCCGGCTGCTCATCGAGGCCGCGGCGCTGCTCTGGGCGCGCCGTCGCCCCGAGTTGCCCGCCTCGCTCCGGCGCGCGCTGCTGGTGCTCGGTTCCACGAGCGTGGCTTCCGCCGTCGACTCCGCGCTCCGCCTGGCGGGCGACCTCGCGGGTGCGCCCCTGCTGCCGGTTGCGCTCGGGAACGCGTACATCGTGCTGTCGTACGGGCTCGCGGTGGTGGGCGTGTCGCTGATGCCGATGGCGGCGTTCCGGCGTGGCGAATGGTCGACGTTCGCGCTCGATCTCACGATCAGCGTGGGCGGTTACCTCGTCGTGCTCTCGGTGCTGCAGCTGATCCCCGTGCTGAACCAGCACCTGGGATCGACACTGGTCGACCTGTCCCTGGTCAACGGTGTCGCCAGCGCGCTGATCCTGGTGGTGCTGAACCTGCTCACGATCCGGGGCCGTGCGGTCCCCAGCCGCCGCGCGTTCTGGCTGCTCATGGGGGGCCTGTCCGCCTACCTCCCGGCGACGCTGCTCATGGCCATCGCGCCCGCCAGCCCGCCTTTCGTCCTGGGCGCGGACATCGCCTACTTCCTGGGCGTGATCCCGACGCTCTTCGCGGCCGAAGCCATCCGCCACGACGTGATCGCGGAAACGCCGCAGCAGAGTCACCCCGACTGGTTCCGCAGCTTCAACCCCTTCTCGCTCGCGATGCCCCTGGTCGTGGGGCTCGCGCTCTGGCGCGTCATCCGGCACGGCCCCGAGTGGGCCGAGCCGCCGCTGGCGATCACGGCGGCCGCGCTCTCGATGCTGCTCGCGATCCGGCTGGTGCTCACGATCCGCGAGAACGACCGGCGCGTGCGGGAGCAGGTCCGGGACGAACTGCGGGCTCAGGCCGACCGGTTCGAAGCGCTCCGCCGCGTGGCGGGCGGTGTGGCGCACGCGTTCAACAACTCGCTCACCGTGGTGATCGGCCAGGCCGAACTGGGCGTGACGTCGGCCGCCCACCCCGAGAGCGCCGGCGCCTTCGCGCAGATCCGCGCCGCCGGGGAGCGCAGCGCCACGCTGACGCGCCACCTGCTCTGGTTCACCGGCCGACAGCACCAGGACCGCGCCTGGCTCCACCCCGCCGAGTGGATGCGCACGCTCGGGCCCGAGCTGTGCGCGGTGGCCGGGCCAACCGTGGCGCTCGAGATGACCATCCCTCCCGCGAGCGCTCGGCTCCGCGTGGATGCGGACCAGCTCCGCGACGTGCTCGTGGAGCTGACCCGCAACGCGAGTCGCGCCATGCCCGCCGGCGGGCGACTCCAGCTGGCGCTCGGCGAACGCCGGATCGGCGCCGCGGACTCGCCCGGGGAGCACGACCCGCTGCCGGCCGGCCGGTACGCCTGCATCGCCGTGCGCGACAGCGGCGCCGGCATGTCCCCGGAGGTGCTCGCGCGCGTCTTCGAGCCGTTCTACTCGTCCCGCCCGGACGACCCTGCCGCGGGGCTGGGGCTGTCGGTGGCGCACGGCGTGGTGCGCGCGCACGGGGGCCGGATCGAAGTGGACTCGCGGCCCGGCGAGGGCAGCGAGTTCCGCGTGCTGCTGCCGATCGCCGACGACTGACGGCGGCCGCGGCACGCCGGGCCCGCCCGCGTCTCGGCCGGTCGACCCGATCGGCCCCGGCGGTGCTCTCGGGGTCTTTCCGAGAGTCGGCACTCAAGACTCCGCCCTGCGGCCCGATAACGTCGGTGCGGCGTTCCATCGGACGCCGGCCGGCGCGCACCTGGAGGCGCCCCCCGACGCGTCCGCACGACCACTTCGCCCTGACTGTCGCCGCGAAGATGCCACGCGGGTCGATCGCTCCGCGTGCCTGCCGTCGTCCGCGGGGGTCCGCCATGAAGCGCGTCCACCGGTCCTCGTCGTCCCCGAGCGAACCGACGTCCGTCCGCCCCGCGTGGCCGTTCGCCACGTCGGTCCCCGAGCCCGCCGGTGCCGGCGCCACCTGGACCCACTTCCGGCGGCTGATGGACGCCGCTCCGGATGGCATGGTGGTGGTGGACCGCTCCGGACGCATCGTGGTGACGAACCACCAGGCCGAGCGGCTGTTCGGCTACGACGCGGCCGAGATGATCGGGCAGCCGGTCGAGATGCTGGTGCCGGACGCCATCCGCGACTGCCACGCGGAGTGGCGCGAGTCGTACATGGAAACGGTGCGCGAGCGCCCGCACGGTGCGCTCGTCGACCTGCACGCGCGGCGCAAGGACGGCAGCGAGTTCCCGGCCGAGATCGGGCTGAACCCGTTCCACGACGCGACCGGCGACTTCGTGGTGGCCTCGGTGCGCGACACCACGCAGCGCGCCCAGCAGCAGGACGAACTGCGCCGCAGCGAGGCGCGCTTCCGCGCGGTCTTCGACGGCGCCAGCGTGGGCATCGCGCTCGTGGGCCGGGACGGCCGGCTGCAGGGCATGAACGGGGCGCTCGCGTCGTTCCTCGGCTACACGCCCGAGGAGATGATCGGGCAGCCCATGGCGAGCTACATGCACACGGCCGACGCCCGGCTCGGGTCCGGCGAGCGCACCGAACTGATGTCGGGGCTGCGCGACCGCTGCGAGGGCGAACGCCGCTACGTGCGCCGGGACGGGCGCATCGCGTGGCTGCGCAGCCACGACGCGCTCGTGCGCGACGCGTGGGGGCGGCCCGACTTCGTGGTCAGCGTGACCGAGGACGTGACGGAGCGCCGCCGCACCGAGCAGGCGCTTCGCGACCGCACGCTGGAACTGCTGCAGCTGGTGGGCCGTGCCGCGAGCGAGGCGACCACGCTCGAGGAGGCGATGACGCTGTGCGTGGCGCACGTGTGCGACACGCTCGAGTGGCCCGTGGGTCACGTGCTGATGCGCGGCGCCTCGGGCGACCTGGTGCCCGGGGGGATCTGGCGGCTGTCCGACGCGCGGCGGTTCGCGGCGCTGCACGACGTGACGCGCCAGCGCTGGACGGCGCAGGACGCCCCGCCGATCCGAGCGCTCCTGTCGGGGCTGCCGCTGTGGCTTCCGGCGCGCCACACGTCCGGTGGCTCGCCGCGCCAGCGTGCGGCCGCCGAGGCCGGGCTCGTGACGCGCGTGTGCATCCCGGTGCTCGCGGATTCCGAGATCGTGGCGGCGCTCGAGTTCTTCACGCCGACGCCGCGCGAGGCCGACGACCAGCTCGACAACGCCATGATGCGCATCGGCGTGCACCTGGGCCGGGTCATCGAGCGCCAGCGCGCGCAGGAACAACTCGAGCACATCGCGCTGCACGACGGCCTCACGGCGCTGCCGAACCGCCGGCTGTTCCTGGACCGCCTGCACCACGCGCTCGCGCGGCTCGATCGCAGCGAACGCAAGCTGGCCGTGTTCTTCATGGACCTGGACGGCCTGAAGCACGTCAACGACACGCTGGGACACGGCGCGGGCGACGAGCTGCTGACGAAGGTGGCCGCCCGGCTGCGCTCGCAGGTGCGGCCCGGCGACACGATCGCGCGGCTGGGCGGCGACGAGTTCACGCTGCTGTGCGAGGAGGTCGCCGACACGGCCGAGGCGCGGCTGATCGGCGCCCGCATCCTGCAGTGCGTGTCGCAGCCGCTGCAGATCCGCGACATCCAGTTCGAGCCGTCGCTGAGCATCGGGCTCGCGATGGTGGACGACCCGCAGGCGTCGCCCGAGGCGGTGCTGCGCGAGGCGGACGCGGCGATGTACCAGGCCAAGGACCACGGCGGCGGCCGCTTCGAGTGCGCGCCGTCGTCGACGCCGGGCCGGCGAGTCACGAACCGCGCGCGCGCGCTGCGCGACGCGATCCAGGACGGCGAACTGCGGCTGATGTACCAGCCGTGCGTGTCGCTGCCGTCGGCCCGCGTGGTCGGCGTGGAGGCGCTCGTGCGCTGGGAACACCCGCGCCGCGGCCTGCTGGCGCCGCGCAGCTTCATCCCGCTCGCCGAGCAGAACGGACTCATCGAGCCGCTCGGCCAGTGGGTGATCCACCACGCCTGCCGCCAGGTGGCCGCGTGGCAGCGCGACGTTCCGGGCGCGGCTCCGCTGCACCTGCTGCTGAACGTGTCGTCGCGCCAGTTCGCGAGCGGCCAGCTGGTGCGCACGGTGGCGGACGCGATCGACGATTCGGGGCTCGATCCGCGACGGCTGTTCCTGGAGATCACCGAGAGCGTGATGATCGAGAACACCGAGGCGGTGCTGCAGCAGCTCCAGCAGCTGCGCGCGCTGCACGTGCGCGTGAGCGTGGACGACTTCGGCATCGGGTACTCGTCGCTGAGCTACCTGCACCGGTTGCCGCTGGACCAGCTCAAGCTCGACCGCGAGTTCATCGCCGGGCTCGGCGTGGACCCGCAGAGCCGCGCGATCGTGGAGGCCGTGATCCGGCTCGCGCACACGCTCGACCTCGAAGTGGTCGCCGAGGGCGTGGAGCACGAACACCAGCGCGACGAACTGGTGCGCATGGGCTGCGACTGCGCGCAGGGCTTCCTGTTCGCGCCGCCCGCGGCGGCTTCCGACATCGAGGCGCTGCTGCGCGAGGCGCTCCCGCTGCCGCAGGTCCGGACACACGCTCCGGGACCGGACGGCCCGGCCCGGATGTCGCCGGTGCCGCCGCAGGCGGTGGCCGAGGCGGGCGAGTCCGCCCGGCTGCGCCCCGCGGCCTGAAACGCGCGGGCGCCACGCCCACGCGGCGGGGCCCGCGCGCAG
>JBGAMH010000341.1:0-3806 GCA_044223135.1 Candidatus Eiseniibacteriota bacterium
TGACGCGGTGGTTCCGGTGAGGCCGCTCGACGCCGCCGTGCTCGCCGCGACGCTGCTCGCGTTCACCGCCTACGGGCTGTGGCGCTCGCGCGCGACGCGCGACCTGCCCGCGTTCCTGGTCGGCGGGCGCAGCATGTCGTGGCCGGTGGTGGCGCTGTCGGTCATGGCCACGCAGGCGAGCGCGGTGACGTTCCTCGCCACGCCGGGGCAGGGGTACGTGGGCGGCCTGTCGTTCGTGCAGTTCTACTTCGGGCTGCCGCTCGCCATGGTCGTGCTGTGCGTGACGCTGGTGCCGCTCTACGGGCGGCTGCGCGTCGCGACCGCCTACGAGTTCCTCGAACGCCGCTTCGACGGCAACGTCCGCTCGCTGGCCGCCGGGCTCTTCCTGCTGCAGCGCGGGCTCGCCGCGGGCATCACGCTGCTCGCGCCCTCGATCGTGCTGTCGGTCGTGCTCGGCTGGGACCTGCGCGTGACCTGCGCGTCGCTCGGCCTGCTCGTCCTGGGAGTCACCACGCTCGGCGGAGCGAAGGCGATCGCGCAGGCGCACGCGCTGCAGTTCACCGTGATCCTCGGGGCGATGGTGCTGGCGTTCGCGCTCGCGCTCGCCCGGCTGCCGGCCGACGTCGGCGCCGGGGACGCGCTCGCGGTGGCGGGCCACCTCGGCAAGCTGAACGCCGTCGACCCGCACTTCGATCCGCGCGGGCGATACAACCTGTGGGCCGGGCTCGTCGGCGGACTGTTCCTGCAGCTGTCGTACTTCGGCACCGACCAGTCGCAGGTCGGCCGCTACCTCACCGCGCGCTCGGACACCGAGAGCCGGCTCGGCCTGCTCGCCAACGGACTGCTCAAGGTGCCGATGCAGTTCTTCATCCTGCTGCTCGGGGTGCTCGTCTTCGTGCTCTTCCAGTTCGAGCGCACGCCGCTGTTCTTCGACCCGGCCGGCGCCGCGAAGGCCGCCGCCGGCCCGCACGCCGACGCGTGGCGCGCGCTCGAGGCGCGGCACGCCGGGCTCGCGGACGAGCGCGCGGCCGGCCTGCGCGCCTGGCTCGCGGCCCGCCACGCGGGCGACGCGACGGCGGCGCAGGTGGCCGAGGCGCGCGTGAAAGCCATGGGGGAGCGGGGCGCGGCGCTGCGCGACTCGGCGATCGCGGTGCTGCGCGCCACCGATCCGGCGGCCAACACCAACGACACCAACTTCGTCTTCCTGCGCTTCGTGCTCGCGAGCCTGCCCGCGGGCGTCGTCGGGCTCGTGCTGGCGGCGGTGTTCGCGGCCGCGATGAACTCGATCTCGTCCGAGATCCACGCGCTCACGTCGACCACCGTCGACGTCGTGCGCCGCCTGCCGGGGGTCCCGGCCGACGAGGCGCGGCTGCCCGGCTGGACGCGCGCCGTGAACGTTCTGATCGGCTCTGCCAGCCTGTTCGCGCAGTTCGCGGGCCGCGCCGGCTCGCTGGTCGAGACCGTCAACCAGATCGGCTCGCTCTTCTACGGCACCATCCTCGGCATCTTCCTGAGCGCGTTCTTCGTGCGCCGCGCGGGCGGCCCGGCGGTGTTCGCGGCGGCGCTGGCGGGCGAGGCGGTCGTGCTCGCGTGCTGGAAGCTCGACCTGGTGTTCTGGCTGTGGTTCAACGTCGTGGGCTGCGTGGTCACGGTCGGCGCGGCGGCGCTGCTCGCCGCGCTCGTGCCCGCGTGGCGGGCACGGCCGGAGCGGGCCGGCGCCTGAAACGGGCGCGGCCCCGGCGCCGGAGCGCCGCGGCCGCGGAAACGCGCGCGGGCTACTTCTTCGCCTTCCACTCCGCGAGCAGCTTCTCCATCGGCTCGATCTGGGCGGGCACGAGGTTCTTGTCGGCCTTGCCGAGTTCGACCGCGCGCGTCATGCGCTCGATCGCCTGGGCCGTGTCGCCCGTCTTCGCGCTCGCCTTGGCCGCCGTCGAGAGCGTCTGGAAGTTCTCCTTGATCTCCAGCGCCTTCGCCGCCCACGCCGCCGCGTCGCTCACGGCCTGGTTGTTGTCGAAGCACCAGTTGGCGGCGCGATAGCGGGTCTGCCAGTCGTCGGGCTTGGCGTCCGCCACGGCGGCGCGGCAGTCGCGCAGCACCTTGGCGGTCACGTCCACGGTCACGCGCACGGGTACGCGCAGCTTCTCCCACCGCAGCGCCAGCTCGGTCTCGTTCGCCGCGGTCGGGTCGAACGCGAACTGCAGCCACTCGGTGGCCGGGGCCGCCTGCGGCTTGACGGTGACGCGCAACGCGTCCTGCGCGGGGTCGTAGCCGTTCGAGCCCCACATGTCCTTCTGCCGGCTGACGGCCACGACCCAGTCGTTCGCCGACGGGATGGTCACGAGCGCGTACGTGCCCGCCGGCAGCGGCTGGCCCTCGACGGAGACGTCGTCCGAACAGGTGAACTGGGTCGCCTCGTTCGCGCCGGTGCGCCACGGCTGGCCGTACGGCACGAGCCCGCCCCAGATCGTGCGGCCCTTCACGCCCGGCCGCGAGTACTTCACGGTCAGGGTCGTCGTCCCGATCGTCTGCGTGACGCTCGCGTTCGGGCTGGGGCGCGGCAGGTTGAGTGCGGTCTGCGCGGCGGCGGCGCCGGCGCAGGTGGTGGCGAGGAGCAGGGGCAGGGCGAGACGGGTGAAGCGCATGGTGCCTCCGGGATGGACCGGTGGGGTCGGTCGCGCGGCAGGACCGCGCGGTGGGGTTCTTGCGGCGGCGGCACCGTAGCACGCGGCCCGGGGCGGTGGGCATTGCGCCGCGCGCCACGATGCACGAACGCCGCGCGGGTGGGCGCGGCGTGCGTGCTTCGCGGGCGGTGGCGTGCTCTCAGCCGTCCGTGCCGGTGGCACCGTCCGGATCGGCGCGGAGCGCGAAGATCTCCTCGATCTTGGCGCGCAGCATCTCGGGCGTGAACGGCTTGACCATGTACCCGTCGACCCCCGCGCGCGCGGCCTCGGCCATGTCGTCGTTCAGGCTCCGCGAGGTGACCAGCAGCACCGGCAACCCGGCGTGGGCGGGATCGCGGCGCAGCTTGCGGACGAACTCGAGGCCGTCCACTCCGGGCATGTTCCAGTCGGTCACGACGATGTCCGTGTCCGACGCGCACATGCCCAGCGCCTGCTGGCCGTCCGCGGCCTCGAGGACGTGTTCGAAGCCGATGGTGCGCAGTGCGCGCACCAGGATGTCTCGGGTCACGGCGGAGTCGTCGACGATCACGCACTTCATGAGCGGTCCCCCCGGGGGCGGGATCAGAGGTCCTGGAGCAGTTTCTCGACGACTTCGCGCTGGACGTCCGGACGGTCGTAGTGGCCGGTCGTCATGCGGTCGAGCACTTCGCGCATGCGCTCCGCCGACAGTTCGGGGGCCGCCGGCGAGGCGGTGCCGACCAGCTGCAGCTCGCGCGCCTGGGCCGAGATCCGAACGTCGTCCTGGCGGGATTCCCGGGCGGGCTGCGACGCGGCGTCGCTGCTCCGCTGGGGGGTGCTCCCGACGCTCGATCGCTGGGCGCGAGTGATCCCGATGCTGGGATGCTGCCCGGATGGAGTCGGTCGTACCGTCATGTTCCCCTCGTCTCTGGAGTTCGGGACCGTCGGCAGGCGCTCAGCGGTCGCTTCTGCGCCGCGGCCTGCCCGTACCACTCCCTTCGTTCCGGAGTATCGGTCGCGGGGCGCCGGGACTTGAGAGCGCCGCGCGCCCGCGAGTCGTTCAGGCCGCGCGGGGCGCCGCCGCCGCCGGCTCCGCCTGGCCCGACAGGCCGGCGGCGATGTGCCGATCGATCTCGATCAGCGCGCGCAGCCCCTCGCGCGTCGGGC
>JBGAMH010000342.1:0-3477 GCA_044223135.1 Candidatus Eiseniibacteriota bacterium
CTGGCGGCGCGCGCCGCCACGCGCGCCGGCGCGGGCTACGTGCGCGTGATGACGCCCGCGGGCGTGGCGGATCGCGTGAGCGCGCACCTGGTGGAGGAGATGGTGCTGGCGGCGCCCGAGACCGCCGAACACGCGCTCGCGCGCGGGGCGTTCGATGCCGTCGTCGCCGAAGCCGAGCCCGCGGACGCGGTCGCGCTCGGCCCGGGGCTGTCGCGCTCCACCGACGCGGCGGGACTCGCGCACGTGATGGTGGCGCGGCTCGCGAAGCCGCTCGTGCTCGACGCCGACGGGCTGCACGCGTTCGCGGGCGACGCGGCGGCGCTGTGGAACTCGCGCTTCCCGCGCGTGCTGACGCCGCACCTGGGCGAACTCTCGCGGCTGACCGGCGAGCGGACGACCTCGCTCGAGGCGCGCCGCATCGACGCGGCGATCGAGTGGGCGGCGCGCTGGAACGCGGTGCTGGTGATGAAGGGCGCGCCCACGGTGACCGCGGCGCCCGACGGCCGCGCCGAGGTGAACACCACCGGCAACCCGGGCATGGCCGCCGCGGGCATGGGCGACGTGCTCACCGGCGCGATCACCGCGTTGCTCGCCCAGGGCCTCGCACCGTTCGACGCGGCGCGGCTCGCGGTGCACGCACACGGGCTCGCCGGCGACATGGCCGCGCAGGAGCTGGGCCCGATCGGCATCGGTGCGGCCGACGTGGCCGAGCGCCTGCCGCGTGCGCTCGCGCGGCTGGCCGCGGCGCGCTGACGCGAACGGCCCGGCTCGCACGGGGCGAACCGGGCCGTTCGAAGACGCGCGGGTCTACAGGTGGCGCTGCACCATCGACACGAAGTCGGCCTTGGGACGGTTGCCCATCAGGCTGTCCACCTGCTGGCCGCCCTTGAACAGCATGATCATGGGGATGCTGCGCACGTTGTAGTTCACCGGGACGTCCATGCACTCGTCGGTGTTGATCTTGACCACCTTGAGCTTGCCCGCGAACTCGGCCGAGATCGCGTCGATCGTCGGCGAGACGGCGCGGCAGGGCCCGCACCACGGGGCCCAGAAGTCGACGAGGACGGGCACCGGGGAGTCGAGCACCTCGGTCTTGAAGTTCTGGTCGTTGACGGCGATGGCGTTCGACATGATCACTCCTGGAACGTAGCTTCGTCGGCGTGGTGGACGGCAGGCCTATGGATGCGGCTCGGGCCGTCCGGATGCGATCGGGGTCCGGGCGCGGGGCAGAATAGGGAGCCGCCCGAGAAAGCGTCAACCGTCGGACACGCCATCGTCATCGGAGGTTCAGGCCGCCGGCCGAAGCTCCGAAACCCACCGGGTCCCCCGCCCCCACACTTCCATCGAGGCTTGCAGTCCGCATGATCCCGCTTCGCGACGAGAACCCCGTACAGACCGTGCCGGTGGTGACGCGCGCGCTGCTGGTGGTGAACATCGCGGTGTTCCTCTGGGAGCTGATGCTCGGGCCCGACCTGCGCGCGGCGTACTTCGGATGGGGGCTCGTGCCCGAGCGGCTCACGGCCGCTCTCGCCGGCCAGACGTCGCTGCCGGCGGCGGCGATCACGCTCGTGTCGTCGATGTTCATGCACGGCGGCTGGCTCCACCTGGTCGGGAACATGTGGTACCTGTGGATCTTCGGCGACAACATCGAGGACCGGCTCGGCCACGTGGGCTTCCTGCTGTTCTACCTGGCCGCGGGCATCGCCTCGGCGGTGCTCCACGTGGCGGTGCACCCGTGGTCGTCGGTGCCCACCGTGGGCGCGAGCGGCGCGATCGCCGGCGTGCTCGGGGCCTACGCGGCGCTCTTCCCGCGCACGCGCATCGTCACGCTGGTGCCGATCTTCTTCTTCTTCCAGGTCATCGCGCTGCCGGCGCTGGTGGTGCTCGGACTGTGGTTCGTCCTGCAGTTCTTCTCGGGCGCGCTGTCGCTCGGTCTGCCGGGCGGCGGCGTGGCCTGGTGGGCGCACATCGGCGGGTTCCTGTTCGGCGTGTTCGGCATCCGGCTGCTGACGCGCGGCGGCCCGTCCCGCGCCTGGGTCCAGGACTGAGGCGACGCCGCGCGCCCCGATCCGTCGGGCGCCGGACGGGGCTGCACGGGGTTCACGAGGCCGTTCCACGCCCTCTCGTTCACCGCCACGGAACCCGGTGCGCCCGGGCCGCTCGCGAGCGTGCCGGACGCGCGCTGGAGCCTTGAACGGCGCGCCTCGCGCGCCCTAGCCTCGGATCCCCCCACCGCACGGCCATGACCTCCCGAGCGCCCGCCGCCCGGGATGCCGCCGCCCACCCCTCCGAGGACCGACGCCATGACCGCTTCCGTCGCACGCCCCATCCTGTGGGTCGCCCTGCTCGTCACGCTCGCCGCGACCCGCGCGCACGCGCAGTACACGATCACCGATCTCGGCACGCTCGGCGGCACGTCGAGCACCGCCACCGCCATCAACGCGCGCGGCGACGTGGTGGGCTGGGCGCGCGACGCGGGCGAGCGCGATCGCGCGTTCCTGGTTCCGTCGGGCGGCGTGATGCAGGACCTCGGCACGCTCGGCGGGCCGACGAGCTACGCGTACGCCATCAGCAGCCTCGGCCTGGTGGTGGGCAGTGCCGCCGACACGGGCTCCGGCGCGCCGCAGCGCGCGTTCCGCTGGAACGGCTCGATGGCGCGCCTCGGCGACCTCGGCGGGCCGACCTCGGCGGCGTACGGCGTCAACGACGTCGACGACATCGTGGGCTCGGCGGACACGAACCCCACGTTCGGAAACCCGCACGGCTTCCGCTGGCGGGCCGGCACGATGACGGACCTCGGCACGCTGGGCGGACAGTTCAGCATCGCGTTCGGCGTGAGCGACGCGGGGATCGTGGTGGGCACGGGCTTCCTGGCGGGCAACACCTCGAACCACGCCTTCCGCTGGTCCGGCGCCTCGCTGCAGGACCTGGGCGTGATCGGCGGCGCGCGCAGCGTGGCCACCGCCGTGAACACGGCCGGCACGATCGTGGGCTATTCCGAGATCGCGCCGTCGCTCACCACGCAGCGCGCGTTCGTGCGTCCGGCGGCGGCCTCCGGGCTCACGAGCCTCGGCACGCTCGGCGGCGCGAACAGCCAGGCGCTCGCGATCAACGAGACCGGGCTCATCGTGGGCTGGGCCGAGAACGCGGTCGGCCAGCGTCGCGCGTTCTCCAGCACGGGCGGCCCGCTCACCGACCTGAACACGCTGCTGCCCGGCGGCTCGGGCTGGGTGCTGCAGGAGGCGCGCGGCGTGAACGACGCGGGCCAGGTCGTGGGCGTGGGCACGCTCGGCGGAGCGACGCGGGCGTTCCTGCTCTCGCCCGCCAGCCTCACGGGCGCTCCGGCCGCGGCGCGCGGCGCGTGGTTCGCCGGGGCATTTCCCAACCCGGTGCGGGATCGCACCCACTTCGCGCTGGTGCAGGCCGAGGACGGACCCGCCCGGCTGGTGCTGTACGACGTCGGCGGCCGCGCGGTGC
>JBGAMH010000343.1:0-3446 GCA_044223135.1 Candidatus Eiseniibacteriota bacterium
GCGTGCTGGCGGAGGTCGGGCTCGTGAACGCCGACCTGGGATACGCGGACGACGCGCCGCTCGGGCCGCGCGCCGCGGGCGAGCTCGCGCGGCGCATCGCGCGCGACGCGGGGCTCGCGGCACGCGTGCGGCGCACGTGCGCGGAGGTGCGCGCCGGGCTCGTCGCGCACCTGCGCACGCTCGTGCCCGACGGCACGCGCGGCCCGGTCGCCGTCGTGGACCTGGGCTACGCGGGCACGATCCAGTCGTGCCTCGAACGCATCGTGCGCCACGAGCGGCTCGGCTGGAGCACGCACGGCCTGTACGTGGTGACCGGCGCGCAGGCACACGTCGCGCAGGAGACCGGCGCGCCGTGCGAGGGATGGCTCGCGAGCAACGGCCAGCCGGTGGCGCTCGCGCACACCTTCCTGCGTTCGCCCGAGGTGGTGGAGCAGAGCCTGATGGCCGACTGCGGCACGACGCGCGGTCACGCGCCGGACGGCACGCCGGACCTCGCCGAGCCGCGCGTGCCCGCGGAGCAGCGCTCGGCGATCGACGCGATCCAGCGCGGCCTGCTGCGCTGGGCGCGTCTGTGGCGCGTGTTCGGCCCCGCCGACCGCGACGCGGCCGCCGACCACCTGCGCGGCTACCACCGTGCCGTGCTCGCGCGTTCGGTGGCGCGCCCGTCGGCGCTGGAACTCGAACTGTTCGGCGACTGGCAGCACGACGAGAACTTCGGCTCCGACCGCGTGCGTGCGCTGACCGACCCGGTGGACCTGCACGAGTGGGAGCACGCGCACCTGTCGCCGCACCAGCTCGCGAGCCTGCCGTCGGCACGGTTGTACTGGCCCTGCGGGTTCGCGCACCGCACGTCGCCCGAGATGGGCGAAGCGGTGGCCGCGATCTTCCAGCGCGCCGTGCGCCCGGAGGTGTTCCACGCGGCCGCGGGCCGCCGCCCGATCGCGTTCTACTGGGACGAAGGCGCGGGCTTCGAGGCCGCGTCGGCGCGCATCGAGACGGTGGCCATGGGGCCGGCCGGGCGCGCGTGGCACCGCGTGCGGCTCGACCTGCGGCACGCCACGCACCACGCGTGGGGGCTCACGCTGGGCGTGGCGGGCGAGGTGGTCGAACTGACCGGCGTGCGCGTGCACGTGCGGCCGTCGAGCGGCGGCTCCACGGTGATCGACCTCGACGCGTCGTCGCTGCGGTGCGAGGGGATGCAGGACCTCGGCGCCGGGCTGTACCGCGTCGAGCGCGACCCGTCGCTGGTCGTGGTGCCGGCGGCGGGCGTGACGGACTTCACGGGCGAGGTGTGGGTGGACCTGTTCTTCGGGCGTCGGGGGTGAACGTGGCGGACCTGCTGCTGCATTCGATGGCGGAGTTCGGAGAGGTGATCCTGGGAGCGCTCGAGGTGGCCGGCGCACGGGACGTGGTCGAGATCGGCTCGGAGGCGGGCATCATGACGCGCGCGCTCGTGGAGTGGACGCGCGCGAGAGACGGCTCGCTCGTGGCCGTGGACCCGGCGCCGTCCGAACAGGCCCGGGCGCTGTTCACGTCGGCGCCGCACGCACGACTCGTGCGACGCACGAGCGTGCAGGCCATTCCCGAACTGACGGCCGACGCGTGGCTGGTGGACGGGGACCACAACTGGTGGACCGTCAAGCACGAGTGCGAGGCGATCGGCGCGCGCTGCGCCGCGACCGGGCGGCCGCTGCTCGCGTTCTTCCACGACGTGGGCTGGCCGTGGGCGCGACGCGACCTGTACTACGCGCCGGACCTGCTGCCGCCCGAGGCCGTGCAGCCGCACACGTGGAAGCACGGCGTCACGCTGGACGATCCCGGTGTGATCGACGGCGGCTTCCGCGGCGAGGGTGCGTGGGCGTGCGCGGTGCGCGAAGGCGGGCCCCGCAACGGCGTGATGGCCGGCATCGAGGACTACGTCGAAGGACGCGAGAGCGAGCTCGTGTGGGCGCGCATCCCGGCGGTGTTCGGGCTCGGCGTACTGTACGCGCGCCACGCCCCGTGGACGGAGGCGCTGTCCGACTTCCTGCGCCCGCTGCACGAGCACCCGCTGCTCGCGCGGCTCGAGGAGAACCGGTTGCGCAACTACCTGCGCGTGATCCAGCTCCAGGACGAGCTTCGTGCAGCCGCTTGAGTCGGCGCGAGCGGCGCTCGCCCGCGGGGAGGCCCACGAGGCCGCGCGCGTGCTCGACCGGCTGCTGGCGCGTCAGCCGCACCACGCCGACGCGCTGAACCTGCGCGGCGTGGCGGCGCTGCACCTGGGCGACGCGCGCGAGGCGCACGCGTTCCTGCGCCGCGCCGTGTCGGCGGCGCCGCGCGAGCCGATGTTCCGCGAGAACCTCGCCGAGGCGATGCTGCGCGACGGCCGGCCGGAGCAGGCGGCCGAGCAGGCGGCGCGCGCCCGCCGCGACGGGCCGTCGCGCGGCCGTCCGCTCGCGCTGCTCGGGCGTGCGGCGCTGGACCAGGGCCAGCTCGTGCGCGCGGTGCAGCACCTGGAAGCCGCGTTCACGATGGGCGAGCACGGCGACGACGTGCTGCTGGCGCTCGCGGTGGCGCTGACGCGCACCGGCCGTGGCGAGGAGGCGGTGTCGGCGTGCGACGTGGTGCTGGCGCGCCGGCCCTCGGAACCCGCCGCGTGGCTCGACCGCGGCATGGCGCTGAAGAGCCTCGGCCGGCTGCGGCAGGCCGACGAGGCGTTCGCGCGCGCCGGCGAATCGGCCCCGGCCCGGTACAACCGCGCGCTCGTGGCGCTGGCCGCGGGCGACCTGGAGCGCGGCTTCGCGCTGTGGGAGGCACGCCTCGAGGTCGCGAGCCCCGGCCGCCGGTTGAAGGTGCCCCTCTGGGACGGCGCGGACCTGCCGGGCGGGACGTTGCTGGTGCTCACCGAGCAGGGACTCGGCGACACGTTGCTCGCGAGCCGCTGCTTCGGCGCGCTCGCGTCGCGCGCGGCGCGCGTGGTGGTGGCGACGCCGGCGCCGCTGCAGCGCCTGTTCGCCGCGAGTCACCCGGGCCTGGAGTTCGTGGACGAGACGACGGAGGTGGCGGCGGATGCGTGGATCGGCGCGCTGTCGCTGCCGCACCGGCTCGGCGTGCGCGCGTGGTCCGACCTGCCCGCGGCGCCCTGGCTGGGTGTCCCGGCGCCGGGCCGCGCGCCGGGGCCGCTGCGCGTGGGGATCAACTGGGCGGGCAATCCGAACTACGCGTACGACCTCGTGCGTTCGACGTCGCTCGAGACGTTCGCCCCGCTGCTCGCGCTCGCGGACGTCGAGTGGGTGTCGCTGCACCGCGGCGTGCGCGAGCACGAGGCGGCGGCGTTCGGCCTGCCCGAGCCGCTGCGGACCGCCGCGGACTTCCTCGACACGGCCGGAGTGATCGCCGGCCTCGACCTGGTGGTGTCCACCGAGACTGCCGTGCCGAACCTGGCCGGCGCGATGGGCGTGCCGACC
>JBGAMH010000344.1:0-3408 GCA_044223135.1 Candidatus Eiseniibacteriota bacterium
GCTCATCGCGACTTCCTCCCGGACGTGGCGGGCGGGGTGTCGTCGGGCGCTTCCGCGTCGGAGTCGACGATCGTCGGCCCGTAGACGCGTTCCCACTCGCCGGCCGGTGCGCCCTCGACGGCGCCCCACAGCACGCCGCCGATGCCGCCCACGAGCCCACCGCCGATCGCGCCCAGGTACGGCGCCATGCCCGGGAGATCGTTCATGTCCCCTCCGACGAGCGAGTAGCCCAGCAACGCTCCGCCCGCCGCGCCCGCCAACAGCCCGAGGAAGCCGCTCGTGATCGCCGGGCCCACATGGTCCACGCCGCGCACGTCGACCGCCACGAGTTCCGTCCACGGCACGAGTCCCGAGCGCATCGGCTCGCCTTCGCGGCGCGGCGCGCGCGTCCAGCGCACGCCTTCGTCCGAAGCCGTCGCCCGCGTCGCGAACCACGCCGTGTCGGCGGTGGCGAGCCGCACGCGGAACGCCCGCGCGAGCGCCGCCGTGACCTCGGCGCGCTCGTCGGGGGACGGCGCGCCGGTCGGTGGCGTGTCGGACGCCTGTGCATATGCGATCACGTCGGCCGTGTCCGCCACGGCCATCGCCCACGCCGGCGCGGCGAGGAGAGCGCCGGCGACGACCAGCGCGAGCGCACTCACGCGCCGAACGCCGGCGGGCGTGCGCACCTCACCGGGGCGACCCGCGGAAACCAGCTGATGCATGGCGAACCTCCGATCCGGACACCGGCCGCGGGCACCGCGCCGGCCAAAGGAAGCATCGGACCGGAGTGCGGTACGGGATCAAGGGCGATTTCGCGGGCTTCCCCGGCCGGGCGACGGCGGACGTTCCGCGGGCCAGAACCGCTACGCCCGCGCATGCGGGGCGCGCCGAACGAGCGGAGCGGCCGCTACGCCCCCGCCATCAGCAGGGCCGCGCGCTCGGTGGCGGTCATCGGCTTGCCGTCGCGGATCAGGCCGCGCGCCCACTCGATGCGGCTGGGCACGTTCACCAGCAGCACGCCACGCACGATGTCGTCGTTCAGGTAGTAGACGACCCCTTCCACGTTCGGTTCGATCCAGACGACTTCCGTCTGCAGGCGCGCGTTGATCTCGCCCACGCCCTCGAAGCGCACGTCGAAGATGCGGAAGTACTTGAGCGGCAGGTGCGCGTACGCCGTGCCGCCACCGGCCATGTTCGTGCCCACCACGCGGCCGTGGTGCTCGGCGTGGTCCACGCCCTCCACGCGCATGAGCTGTCCCAGCGCGAGGTAGGGGAACTCCGCCACGTCGCCGGCGGCCCACACGTGCGGCCTGGATGCCTGGCCGTGTTCGTCGACCACGATGCCGTCGTCGGTGTCGAGACCGGCCGCCTCGGCGAGGTCGGACGCGGCCTCGGAGCCGATGTCCACCAGCACGATCTGCGTGGTCAGCTCGTCGCCGCGATACGTGCGGCCGCGCACCCAGCCCTGGTCCTCGTGGATCGCCACCAGCGTTTCGCCCGACACGGTCTCGATCCCGTTCGAGCGCAGCAGGTCGACCACGCCCATGCCGATCTCGCGCGGCAGGAAGCGGTGCAGCGGGTACTCGTCGGGGAAGACCATCGTGATCTCCTTGCCCCGCGCCCGCAGCGCCGCCGCCAGCTCCACCGACAGGAACCCGCCGCCCACGCACGTGGCGTGCTGGAAGCGGTCGAAGCGTCCCTCCAGGTCGAGATAGTCCTCGAGGTCGCGGAAGTAGCGCACCGCGCGCGCGTCGGAACCCTCGGCCTGCAGCCGGCGCGGGCGCACGCCGGTGGCCAGCAGCAGTTCGTCGTAGCCGATCGTCTGGCCGCGGTCGTCCCACAACAGCCGCGCGTCGGGGTCCAGCTCCACGATCTCGCGGCGCAGCGCCAGGTCCACGCCCTGCTCGGCGTACCAGGCGTCGGCGTGCAGCGGCAGGCGGTCCAGCGTCGTCTCGCCCGACCAGAGCTCCTTGCTCAGGGACGGGCGCTGGTACGGGAGGTGGTTCTCACGCGAAACGAGCAGGATCGATCCCTCGCGGTCGCGGCTGCGGATGCCTTCGATCGCGGCGGCGGAAGCGAATCCTCCGCCCACGAGCACGTACTTGTAGTGCATGGAATCCTGTCTCGGATGTGGTCTCGGTGGGGTGCTGGACGGACTCTAGCCCGGAGCGTTCGGCCGCCGCCACTGGCGCGGCGCCCGCGCGCCCGGGACTGGTCCGGGTATCGGCCGTCGGGCGTGCCGGTGTTCGGACTCAGTAGACGGCAGCGGGTTCTCATCGGTTCGCCGAGTGCCCCGGACGCAACAGGGTCTTTACATCCGAGCCCCCGGCCTGCGATCCTCAGCGACGCCACGAGCATCACCCGGCCCACTCCCCCACCCTCGTGACGGAGAACCACCGCTGAAGACCGAGACGCGCACCCGCACGGATGCCCGGAAAGCCGCTCCGGTGCCCGCCACGCCCGAAAGCACTTCCGCCGACTCCGCCGGGGGAATTCGCCTGCTCGTCGCCGACAGCCAGGCGATCGATCGCTCGGGCCTCGTGGCCATGCTCCGCTCGCAGCCCGACTTCCGCGTGGTCGGCGAAGCCGCCACCGTGCCCGACGCGATCGAGCGCGCGCGCACGCTCGAGCCCGACGTGCTCGTGCTGACCGTGAGCCTCACCGGCAGCGTGGGACAGACGGCGCTCGGCGACCTGCTCGGCGCGCTTCCGGAACTGCGCGTGGTCGCGCTGTCGGAGCGCGGCTGGGAGAACTGCCTGGTGCTGAACCCGCCTTCGCGCAGTGAACTGCCGATCGTGCGCCCGCCCGACGCCGGGTGCAGCGAGGGCACCGACTGCCTGCAGGTGGCCGCCGCGCTCGGCGCCATGGCCACGGTGCGCCGCAGCGCCGACATCTCCACGTTGTTCGCCGCCATCCGCACGGTGGCCGACGGCCGCACCAGCTTCGAACCCGGCACGGTGCCCGCGATCGCGGGTCAGCGTCCCGGCGCCAGCGGCCCGTCGCTGACCGCGCGCGAGTCGCAGGTGGCGCTGCTGCTGGCCGAGGGCCTCTCCAACAAGGAGATCGCCACCGCGCTCGACATCAGCGAGCCCACGGTGAAGAAGCACGTGGGCCAGGTGCTGGCCAAGCTCGGACTGCAGGACCGACTGCAGGCCGGCCTGTACGTGGCGCGCCATCCGCTGATGTTCTCGCCGCGCCCCACGTCGCCCGCGCGCTGACGACACGCGGCCGACGCGTGCGCGATCGCGTCGTTCGAACGGCGGCACGAGCGAACACGGAGCACTCCGGCCCGCGCTGATCACGCGGCCCTCGTGCCGTCGGCCAGCACCCTGCGAACCCCCCGGGGCGCGAGGCTCCGGATGGCCACGCGCAGCCGCTCTTCGAACGGTGCGTCGGGAATGCTCTCGGCCTTCGCTGCCGCGCATC
>JBGAMH010000345.1:0-3389 GCA_044223135.1 Candidatus Eiseniibacteriota bacterium
GGTCGCCGACATCGTGCCGAGCGGCGACCGCATCCGCGCGTTCGGACTCATCTACTGGGTGATCAACCTGGGTTTCTCGGTGGGCGTCGCGCTGGGCGGGCTGCTCGCGTCCATCTCGTTCGTGCTGCTGTTCGTGGGCGACGGGATCACCAGCATCCTGTTCGGACTGCTCGTGTGGCGGCTGCTGCCCGAGACGCTGCCGGCGCACGACCCGTCGGCGAGCGCGGCGCCCCGGCACGGGCTCGTGCGCGGGTTCCTCGCGCCGTACCGCGACGGACCGTTCCTGGCGTTCATCGTGCTGAGCGTGGCGGTGATGATCATCTTCATGCAACACGTGAGCACGCTGCCCATGGACATGACCGCGCACCACGTGTCGCGCCGCGCGCTGGGGCTGGTGCTGGCCGTGAACGGCGTGCTGATCGTGCTGGTGCAGCCGTTCCTCGCGCCGCGGCTCGCGGCACGCAACCGTTCGCGCGTGCTGTCGGCGGGCGCCACGCTCGTGGGGCTGGGTTTCGGGCTCAACACGTTCGCGAACCAGCCGTGGATGTTCGGCGCGTGTGCGGCGGTGTGGACGATCGGCGAGATCGCCGTGCTGCCCACGGGCAACGCCGTGGTCGCGGACATCGCGCTGCCCGAGCTGCGCGGGCGCTACCAGGGCGCGTACGGGCTGTGCTTCGGCATCGCGTCGTTCCTCGCGCCGCTCGTGGGCACCGCCGTGCTCCAGCACCTGGGCGCGCACGTGCTGTGGACGGGCTGCTTCGCGCTGGGCCTGCTGGTGGCCGCGGGCCACCACGTGCTCGAGCCGCGCCTCACCCGGCTGCGGCGCGAACGCGTGGCCGCGCGCGTCGTCGCCGCCTGACGGCGTGCGGCCCGCGCGTCAGCGTGTCGGGGGAGCGAGTCCGAGCGTGCGCAGCAGCCGCTCGTCGCCCGGGTCGTGCGTGCGCCAGTAGTCGAGCCGAGTGCTGCCGGTGAGCTCGCCCGAGTCCGCGCCGCCCAGCGGGTTCGCGCCGGCCGGCGGCGTCCACGCCCAGCGCGCGATGCGGTGCGGATGCGCGCGCTCCACCCAGAAGCGGCCCTCGCGCCCGTCCTCGGGCCGCACCACGTAGACGTCGGCGGTGATCGCGCCCGCCGGCACGCGCGCCACCTCGGTGCGCGGCAGCCGCTCGACCGTGGCGCGCGACCACTGCGTGGGCCGGTGCGCCAGCCGACGCCAGAACGGGCTCGCCAGGAACGGCACCGTGCGCTTCTCGCCCGGCGCGAGCCACGCGCCGCGCAACCCGCGCAGTCGCACGAACAGCTCGTCCTCGTGGACGCCGCCCGCGGGCGTGGCCAGCGTCTGCTCGCCGCTCTCGCCGTCGAAGTAGCTGGCCACGCGCTGGGACAGGGTGGAGCCCTTCACGTTCAGCTCCTCGTACACCTGCCCGCACCACTCCGAGCTGCTGAACGCGATCTTGAGCGCCGAGAAGTCGGCGGTGTTCGCGAACAGCGACACCAGGGTGTGGTAGTCGTAGATGCCGGTCTGGAAGTCGCGCACCAGGTTCAGCTTGAGCACGTCCACGACGTCCGCCGGGTCGCGCGAGGGATCGTCCACCTTCACGTGCCGCGCGCGGCTGAACGGCTCGGTCACGTAGATCGCCACCGCGCGCCCCGTGCGCGGATGCCCGTAGCGCGCGATGCCCAGCCGGTAGCCGTCCAGTTCCGCCTTGCCGTCACGCCACGTGGCGTCGAACGCGGGCTCGGCCGGCGGGGGCGCCGCCGCGGGCACGCCGCACGCCCCCAGCGCGAGCACCGCCAGCCACACGCACCACCGCGCACGTCCGCTTCGCTTCGTCACGACGAGCCTCCTTGCGCGCCCGCTCCCGCGCCTTCGCGCGCGAGCACCGGCGACGCCATCAACGTGTCCACCCGGATCAGCGATCCGTCGCCCCGCACCTCGCCGAACTGCAGCACCCCGGTGGGGCAGCTCTGCACGCATGCCGAGCAGCGCACGCACTGGGGGTCCTGCATGGGACGGCCCTTGTTCGCGAACGCCATCACGTCGATGCCCTGGTGGCACACCGACGTGCACACGTTGCACGAGATGCACTTCTTCTTGTCGCTCACGATCGCGAAGCGGCTGAAGCGCGCGTACACGTGCATCAGCGCGGCGAGCGGGCAGGCGAACCGGCACCACACGCGGCCCGAGTACTTGAAGTAGAAGCCCACGCCGATCACGCCGCCCACCAGGAGGTCCACGAACCACTTCCAGCTGAGCGGGTTCACGAGCCGGTGCTGCGCGTCCTTGCCCTCGAGCAGCAGGTCGAACAGCGCACCCAGGCCGCTCGCCGGCAGCGCCCACGCCGCCACGCGCAGCGCGAGCAGCGCGAACGCGATGGCGAGGAACACCTGGCCCACCAGGTTCACGCGGTTCCAGCCCGGCCCGTGCGGCATCTTGCCGCGCTGCGTGTCGCCGAGCGTCTCGGCCAGCGCGCCGCACGAGCAGACCCAGCCGCAGTAGGCGCCCTTGCCCCAGCGCAGCACGGCGAGCGGGATCAGCACGAACGTCTGCACGAACCCGATGCCGAGCCACGCCCACATCGGCTGCGCGGTGAAGACGTCGTACACGTTCAGCGGCCACGCCAGGATGAAACCGTACGCGCGCCAGTACGCGCGCGGGTGGCCCCACTCGGGCCAGTGGCGCGCGGCGTAGTCGGCGGCGGGGATGTAGCGCTCGAACAGCGCGTCGCCGATCGCGCGGCCGGCCCCCTGGTCGAACGCGCCGCGGTAGCCGAGCCACGGCAGGAGCACCTCGGGCAGCAGGAAGAGCGGGAGCGCCTGGACCAGGAACAGCACCCACGTCTGCCGCGTGACGTAGGGCGTCGCGCGCCGCCGCGCCCGCTGCCAGCCGAACACGCCCACGATCGCGGTGTAGAGCAGCGTGTACCAGAAGCTGCGGCTCTTCATGGACACGGCGACCGTGCCCACCAGCGTGGCCCGGTCGGCCACCTGCGCCGCCCAGCCCGCGCCGAGCGACGCCAGCCGCTGCGGCACGTCGCCCGGCCACGCGAGCTTCGACCACAGCGCGCCTTCGAGGAAGCCCGACGCCTTCCAGTCGACCATGAGCGCGAGCGCCGCGAGGAACACGGCCACGGCCGCCCAACCCAGCGGCGAACCGTCGCCCGCGATCGCCACCCCCGAGCGGCGCAGGAACGCGAGCGGCGCCTCGCGCCCGATCAGCGCGAACACGACGTCGTTCGGGAGCGCTTCCGGTGCCGCGGCGCCGGGCTTCAGCAGCACGTCCGTGGCGCGGATCTCCTGCAGCGTCGCGCCCAGCCGCAGCGCCAGCCGGCCTTCGGCGGCCAGCGCGTGCACGCGTTCGATCGTCTCGCCCTTGGCGCGCGAGAACTGCG
>JBGAMH010000346.1:0-3386 GCA_044223135.1 Candidatus Eiseniibacteriota bacterium
GCGGCTTGCGCACCATCGCGCGCCCCAGCGCCACGCGCTGGCGTTCGCCGCCCGACAGCTCGCGGGGCTTGCGCGGCAGGTAGGTGGTGAGGCCGAGCACCTCGGCCGTCTCCTTGACCTTCGTCTGCACCTCGGGCTCGGCCACCTTGCGGCGGCGCAGGCCGAACGCGATGTTGTCGAACACGGTCATGTGCGGATAGAGCGCGTAGTTCTGGAACACCATCGCGACGTCGCGGTCCTTCGGCGCCAGCTCGTTCACGACGCGCTCGCCGATCGAGATCGTGCCGTCGGAGATCTCCTCGAGGCCGGCCACCATGCGCAGCAGCGTGGACTTGCCACAGCCCGAGGGGCCCACGAGCACCAGGAACTCGCCGTCGCGGATGTCCAGACTCACCGAGTCCACGGCCTTCTGCCCGCGGCCGTAGAGCTTGCTGACCTGCTTCAGGCTGACGCCCGGCATGCGCTCTCCCCCGTGTTGAGGTGTCGGAACGGGCGGACGTTAGCGAAGGCCGATGGCGCCCGCAACCGGGGCGCCGCGCCCGGGACGCGGTTCAGCGCCCGCGCGGCCGGCGCTTCCCTGCGGGCACCGGCTTCCCGGCTTCCGCGGGCATCAGCCATGCGAGGATCCGGTCCAGGCGGGCGGCCCAGGCGCGCTCGTTGTGCGGAGCGCCCTCGATCTCCTCGTAGTGCAGGTCCACGCCCTCGCGATACCCGCGCGCCACGAGCGCGTCGCGCAGCGCGCGCTGGTCGTCGAGGCGCGTGTCGCGCGCGCCGGGGGACGGCGGCGGCCCCTCGGCGGTGCCGATGTCGAGCCAGATCCGCAGGCCCGCCCCCCGGCCGGCGGCCACGCGGCGCAGCACTTCGCGATCGGCCCACCACACCGACGTGCTCACGCTGCCGATGCGGCGGAACACCTCCGGATGGTCGAGCCCCAGGTCGAGCGCGGCGAGCCCGCCGAGCGACGAGCCGATCACGGCGGTGTCGTCGGGACCGGGCTTCGTCCGGTAGCGCTGGTCGACGAACGGCTTCAGCTCCTCGACGAGGAATCGCTGGTAGTCGGCCGACCGGCCGCCGCCGTGCCGGGCGTCGGCCGCGTGCGTGTACTCGTCCATGCGCGCGGCCGTGTTCGCCACCCCCACGAGGATCGCGGGCCGCATGCGCCCTTCGGCGATCAGCCGCGTGGCGGTCTCGTCCGCCCCCCACTCCACGCCGATGAAGCTCGTGGCGGCGTCGAACACGTTCTGCCCGTCGTGGAAGTAGACGACCGGGTAGCGACGGCCGTCGTCCTCCTCGTAGCCCGGCGGCAGCCACACCAGGATGTTGCGCGGCGCCACGAAGCGCGACGGGAACGCGTCGTGGCGGCGCACGAAGCCGATCACCGTGTGCGGCCGGGTGGCGGCGGGCGCCTCGACCTGGTCGCGCCAGGCCGCCACGTCCACGCGCACCGTGTCGCCGTCGCGGGCCGTGCACGCGCGGTTCGCGATCTCCTCGCCCTTCGGGCCCTTCTCGACGGTGTTCCAGCTGCCGCGCGTCACCTTGAACTCCGCCGCGGAGCCGTCGGCCAGCTCGGCGGTGCCCGTCCACACGCGCTCCCCGGCGTTCGCCAGCTTCAGCCCGGCGCCGTTCCACGAGCCGAGCGCGCCCGCGTCTCCCGACACCCACACCTCGGCGTCCGCGGGCGTCGACGCCGGCACGGTGACGCGGAACGTCACGCGGGCGGCATGGGCGGGAGCGACGGCCATCACGAGCATCGCGAGCAGCGCCGCGCGCATGCTCACGCCTCGGCGTCCGGCGGGGTCACGCGACCGGCCGCCTGCGACTTGAGTCGCCGGCCGATCAGGTCCACCGCCACGTACAGCGCCAGCAGCACCGCCGCGGCCGCCACGAACCAGATCAGCTTGTCCTTGAGCACGTGCGACAGCGCCTCGGGGTCCTGCATCAGCCGCGGTTCGCCGCCGAGCACCTGCGCCCCGAACCACGCCAGCACCCACGACCACAGGAACGAGCCCAGCAGCGTCATGGCGGAGAACAGCGGGAACGACATGCGCGCGGCGCCCGCCGGCAGCGACACGAGGTGGCGCACCACGGGCAGCAGCCGCGCGAAGAACACGCCGACCGCCGAGTAGTGGTTGATCCACTCTTCCGCGAGCAGCCACTTCTTCTCGGGCACGAACACGTACTTGCCGTACTTCAGGATCAGCGGGCGGCCCACGGCGCGCGCGACCCCGTACGAGATCGCCGAGCCGAACCACGAGCCGAGCGTCGCGGCGATCACCACGCCCCAGAAGTGCAGGTGGCCCTGCTGCGCCCAGTACGCCGCGGGCGGCACGATCACTTCGGACGGCAGCGGGAAGACGGTGGACTCGACGGCCATCATCAGGAACACGCCGGCGTAGCCCCAGTCGAGCGTGAGCTGCATCCAGGTCGCGAAGAACTGGTGGAACACGGGGTCAGACCTCCGCGGTGGACGAGGCTTCGACGCGCTCGGCCCAGGCGAAGTCGTCGCCGACCGCCTCCGGGCGCGCGAGCGCGACATCGGGATCGTGTTCGAGCACCACCCACGCGCGCTCGGTCGCGGCGCGCGCGAGGAGCTCGCGCTTCTCGGACATGGTCTCGATCGCCGCGACGTCGTAGCCCATCACGTACGGCACGCGCACGTGGCCCGCCGTCGGCACGACGTCGGTGAGGAACCACGCGGCGCGGCCGCCGCCGGTGACGTGCACCACCTGCTGGCCGCGCGTGTGGCCGTGCACCGGCACCACTTCGAAGCCCGGCCACGGCTCGGTGACGCCGTCCCACAGGCCGAGCACGCCCGCTTCCACCAGCGGCTCGAAGTTCTCCGGCAGGTACGAGGCGCGCTCGCGCGGGTTCGGCTGGCGGGCATTCTCCAGGTTGCGGCGCTGCACCCAGTACTGCGCGTTCGGCAGCGCGGGCCGCAGGGCGTCGCCCTCGCGGCGCGTGGCGCCGCCGGCATGGTCGAAGTGCAGGTGCGTGAGCACCACGTCGGTCACGTCCGCGGGCGAGCGGCCCGCACCGGCGAGTGCGCCTTCCAGGCCGGCGCCGTCCTCGACGCGGAAGATCTCCCGGAACTTCGCGTCCGACTTCTCGCCCAGCCCCACGTCCACGAGCACCACGCGGCCGTGGCCTTCCACCAGCAGGCAGCGCATGGCCAGCCGGATGCGGTTTCGCTCGTCGGGCGGGTTCGTGCGGCTCCAGAGCGGCTTCGGCACCGAACCGAACATGGCGCCGCCGTCCAGCCAGAGCCAGCCGGTTTCGAGCGTGCGCAGCGTCCAGTCACCAAGGGTCAGGGTGGGCATGGCGGGCGGCAGGATCGCCGAGCCCCGGCGGTCGGTCAAACGCGACGGGCGCCTGGCGGAATGCCGGGC
>JBGAMH010000347.1:0-3373 GCA_044223135.1 Candidatus Eiseniibacteriota bacterium
GCCGCGTCAGGCCAAGTCCCGCAACGGGTTACCCGGGCCAACCGCAATCTTCCGCGCACAACGGGTCAATCGCGCAGTTCGGCGATGCCGGCCAGCACGAAGCGGGCGATCTCGGCGGCCAGCACTTCGGGCGGCGCACCGGTGGCGCGCGGCAGGTCGCGCACGCGCGCGCGGCGATGCGCCGCGGTGAGCAGCGCGCGCGCCAGCGGCGAGCCGGCCATCACGCGGTGCGTGGGGCCGTGCACGATCAGCACCTCGTCGCCGGCGCTCATCCAGCCGACGCGCGTGGCGTCGGCCACCAGCCGGGTCGACGCGCCTTCGGCGAGCAGGCCCGAGGCGCGCGCGATCGCCGCCTCGAACGCCTCGCGCGTGGCGGTCGGCGAGTCGCCCGAGCGCCGCCAGTGCATGATCGGGTACAGCCAGCCGGGCCACTGCTCGGCATGCCGGCGCACGCGCGGTTCGAACCACCCGTACAGCTCGCCGGTGCGATCCACGAGCGCGTCCTCGTCGCCCGATACGGGCGGTGGGAACGGATCGGAGAACTCCACGATGCGTCGGGCGGGGCCTTCGCGATAGCACGCGCCGAGCAGCATCGGCACGCCGGCGCGCTGCGCGAGGAACGCGGGGCCGGTGCGCATGAAGATCTCGGCGCCGCAGAAGCGGAAGTCGGCCCGCCGCGTCTCGCGCGCCTGGGCCGCGCCCTCCTGGCCGTCCATGTACACCACGAGGAAGCGGCCCTCCTCGAGCGCGCGCATCGCGCGCAGCGCGCCGCGCGGCGTGCCGGCCTCGAGCGCCTCGAACGAGCCGCCCACCGTTCGCACCTTGCTCTCCCAGCGGTCGATCCACATCTGCCGCACGCTGCCGGCGGCGAACACGGCGAGCGGCGCGCCCATCTCGAGCAACGCCAGCGACACGTAGTGGAACGGACCCAGGTGCATCGAGCAGACGATGGCGCCCTGCTTCGCGGCGAGCAGCGCCTGCACCGACTGGCCGTGCCGGATCTCGTCGGGCATGCCGCGGCCGGCCATCTCCTCGTGGTCGAGACGCGTGACGATGACTTCCTCGATGTGGCGCTGCGCGGCCCGCCGCAGCGCGGCGGCGGAGCGGTCGGGAAACGACAGCGACAGCATCACGGGCACCAGCTGCACGGCGTTCTGCGCCTCGGGATGGCCCAGCCGCACCGGCGCGGTCACCTTGAGCCGCGCCCACGCGTTGCGCAGGTAACGCGACACGGGCGTGGGCCGGCGGCGCGTGAGGTCGCTCGCCGACCAGCGGAACGCGCGCGCCACCAGCGAGCCCGCGGTCCACGCGCCGAGCAGCGCCACGAGGGCGGCGCCCACGCCCACGGCGCGCACGGCCGCGCCCGCGGGCGGCCCGCCGAACGCGGCGGGCGCGAGCACGCCGCCGAACCACGCGGCGAGCGCGCCGGTGTAGAGCGCCATCAGCAGGCCGTGCGCACGCAGCGGCGCGGCCGAGCGCCCGGGGGCCAGCGGCGGCTGCCACACGAGCCCGGCGCCGTCGTCGGCGCCCGCGAGCACCGCGGCCAGCCGGTCGCCGTCGGCGTGTCGCAGCGGCAGCAGGTTCAGCAGCGGCTGCAGCACGAGCAGCGCGGCCACGGGCGCGCCGGTCGGCACGTGCATGGCGCGCGCGAACAGCAGCAGCGCGGCGCCGGCGCCGAGCTGCCACGCGGGACCGGCGAGCGCGAGCAATGCGCGCGAACGGGCGGGCAGCCGGCCGGCGCCGTCCACGGTGCACGACCACGCGTACATGCCACCCAGCCGCGCGAGGCCGATCGGGCCGGGTTCACCGCCGGCGCGCGCGAACGTGAAGGCGTGGCCGAACTCGTGCACGAGCAGCGCCACCGCCCAGGCGAGCAGCGCCAGCAGCCACGCGCGCGGATCGGTCCACGCGCCCGGCTCCCACGCTCGCGCTTCGAGCAGCGCCGCCCCGCCCACCGCGAGTCCCGCCGCGCCCGCCGCCGCGACCGCCACCGGCGACCCGAGCGCGCGCAGCGAGCGGGCGACGCGCGTGACGAGCGGCGCGGGCAGCACCGTCGCGAACACGTGCACACCGGTCACGTCGGGCCGGGGGGCGGGCGCGGCGGTGACGCGCGAGACGCGGCCGTTCCGGTGCAGCTTCGCCAGTCCGTGCGCCACCAGCGTGCGCACCACCAGGTCGCGCGCGTCGGCCTCGCTCACCGGGCGGCCGGTGCGGCGCGACAGCGCCTCGGCGAGGGAGCCCACCGTGGCGCCCGCTTCGACCTCGCCGAGCAGCCAGGCGAGATCCGGCGACAGCCGCAGGCGCCGCCCGTCGGGGGCGACGAGCGTGCCGGGCTCGGAGGTGGGCGCGGGGGGCAGCATGGTGGTCACCGCGGCAGCAAACCCTTTCCCGGCGCCGGGGGCAAACGAGAACCGCCGGCTCCCAGGGGGAACCGGCGGTTCGATCGGTGCGGCGTCGGACTCAGTCGTTGTACGAGCTCGAGTTGTCACCACGGTACGGCGTGCTGAACTTGCCGCCGAGCACCATGGCCTTCTTCTCCTGCTCGCGAATCTCCTCCACCGTGTAGGCGCGGAAGAGAACGACCGAATCCTGCGTCTTGCGATCCATGTGATCTCCGTGTGTGGGTTCTAGTCGGTCTTGATCGGTCCACCGTAGCTGCTGGAATCGTCGCCGCGGTAAGGCGACGAGAACTTGCCGCCGACCACGAGGGCCTTCTGCTGCTGCTCGCGGAGTTCCTCGACCGTGTAAGCACGGAACAGCTCGACCGACTCGCTCTGCTTGCGATCCATCGGGGTTTTCTCCTCGTGGGAAGGGCCCCCGTGTCATCGGGGGCGAGGGATCAACGACAACGTTCAGGAGGGCACGCCGTAGCTGCTCGAGTCCTCGCCGCGGTAGGGCGACGAAAACTTGCCGCCGACGACCGTGGCTTCCTGCTCGCGCGCGCGAATCTCCTCGACCGTGAAGGCATGGAACAACTCGACCGACTGGCTCGGCTTGCGGTCCATCGGGTTCTCTCCGTTTCTTGGGCAGGCCCCGCATGACCGGGGGCCGGGGATCAGCGAACGGGATCAGGCCTCGACGGAGTAGCTGCTCGAATCCTCGCCGCGATAGGGCGAGCTGAACTTGCCGCCCAGCGTGGTGGCCACGCGCTCGCGCTCACGCAGCTCTTCGACCGTGAAGGCGCGGAACAGTTCGATCTGCTCCTGGTGACGATCCATCGTCTCCTCCTGTGGGGGATAGGGTCCCAGTGTCCATGGACGCTGGGGAGGGTCGGTGCCTTCCTGGCTCGGCCCCTCCGCAGACGGTCCCGGAGGAAACCCCGATCCAGCGCCGGATGCAAGTCTTTGGTTGTGGAGCGCAGAGTGTTGCCGGC
>JBGAMH010000026.1:0-21817 GCA_044223135.1 Candidatus Eiseniibacteriota bacterium
GCGGCGATCGCGGCCGAGATCGTGGCCGGCGCGCCCGCGGCCGCGCTCGCGGTGGTGCTCGACCGCCGGCAGGCGATCGCCGACGCGGTGGGTGCCGCGCGCGAGGGCGACGTCGTGCTGATCGCGGGCAAGGGCCACGAGACCACGCAGACGATCGGCGCCGACGTGCTGCCGTTCGACGACCGGCAGGTGGCGCGCGAGGCGCTCGCCGCCCGCGGGGCCGCGCGATGAACGACCTCGCCCCGACGCCGCCCATGATCACGCTGCCGCAGCTCGCGCGCTGGGCGAACGGCGACCTCGTGGTGAAGTCCGTGCCGGCGCATCCCACGGAGCGCGAGGCGTTCCTGAAGAGCGGCGTCACGGGCGCGTCGATCGACACGCGCACGATCCGCCCGGGCATGCTGTTCGTGCCGCTGCCCGGCTCGCAGGTGGACGGGCACGCGTACCTCGACGAGGCGTTCGCGAAGGGCGCCGCCGCGGCGCTGTGCGATCGCGAGATCTGGCCACGCATCCAGCACGTGGACCTGGGTCCGCTCGTGGTGGTGGACGACGTCACCGCGGCCCTGCAGCGCGTGGCGGCGAAGCTGCGCGAGAGCTGGCCCGGGCTGCTGATCGGCGTCACGGGCAGCGCGGGCAAGACCACCACGAAGGAGCTGGTCGCGGCCGCATTCGAGACCGCCGCGCCCACGCTGCGCACGCAGGGCAATCTCAACAACCACTGGGGCGTGCCGCTCACGCTGATGGCGCTGCGCTCGCCGCACCAGGTGGCGGTCGTCGAGATCGCGATGAACGCGCCGGGCGAGATCGCCGAGCTGGCGAAGATCGCGAAGCCGCAGGCGGCCGTGCTCACGAACGCCGGCACCGCGCACCTGCAGGGGCTCGGTTCGCTCGAGGCGATCGCGCGCGAGAAGGCGTCGCTCGCGTTCGCGCTGGATGCCGGGCAGCCCGCGTTCGCGGGCGCCGACTCGCCCCGGCTGATCGCGGCACTCGCGGGCACGAAGGCGCGCGTGATCACGTACGGCTTCGCCGAGGGCGCCGACGTGCGGCCGAAGCGCATGGTCGAGCGCGGCGAGCAGGGCACCACGTTCGAGGTGGACGGCTTCCCGCCCGTGCACCTGAAGCTGGTCGGGCGCCACGCGGTGCAGAACGCGCTCGCCGCGGTCGCCGTGGCGCGCGAGTTCCGGCTCGACCCCGAGCGCGTGGCGGAGGCGCTCGGCGCCTACGAGCCGCTCGCGGGCCGCATGGAGATCCGCCGCGACGGCGGCGCCACGCTGCTGGTGGACTGCTACAACGCGAATCCCGACGCGACGCAGGCGGCGCTCGGCACGCTCGCGGGCTGGCCCGCGGCGCAGCGCCGCATCGCGGTGCTCGGCGACATGCTGGAGCTGGGCCCGCAGGCGGGCGAGCTGCACCGCCAGACGGGAGCGGCGGCGCGCGGCGCGGAGCTGTGGCTGGTGGGCGCGCACGCGGCGGACTACGCCGCCGGCGCGAAAGCGGCCGGCGTGCCGGTGCGCGTGTTCGAGGACAAGGCCGCCGTGCGTGCGGCGCTCGCCGAGGTGCTCGCGCCCGGCGTGGTGGTGCTGGTCAAGGCTTCGCGCGGCGCGGCGCTGGAAGACGTGCTGCCGCCGAAAGGTGCGTGAGGGGAGGACGGGTCGTGTTCCACGAGTGGATCTATCCGCTGCACGAGCTGCCGGGACTGTCGGTGCTGAACGTCTTCCGGTACATCACGTTCCGGTCGGCGTACGCCGCGATCACGGCGTTGCTCATCAGCTGGTTCTTCGGACCGATGATGATCGACTGGCTGCGGCGCGTGAAGCTCGGCCAGAAGATCCGGCAGGAGGGTCCGCAGTCCCACCTCGGCAAGGCCGGCACGCCCACGATGGGCGGGCTGATGATCCTGGTCGCGATCCTGGTGCCGTGCCTGTTGTGGGGGAACTTCCACTCGCGCCCGATGTGGCTCGCGATGCTCGCCACCGCGTGGCTCGGAGCGCTCGGCTTCCTCGACGACTACCTGCGCGTGGTGAAGAACTTCCCCAAGGGCCTGCTCGGCCGCTACAAGATCGTGGGGCAGGTGGTGATCGGCGCGGTCATCGGCATCTGCATCCTGATGTGGCCCGAGCCCGGCACGTCGCCCACGGTGACGAACGTGCCGTTCTTCAAGTTCCGGGTGCTCGACTTCGGCTGGCTGTTCGTGCCGTTCGTGATCTTCGTGATCACCGCGTGGTCGAACGCGGTCAACCTGACCGACGGGCTGGACGGCCTCGCCTCCGGGCTCGTGGCGATCGCGGCGATCGCGTTCGCGGCCATGTGCTACGTGAGCGGTCACGCGAAGTTCTCGACGTACCTCAACATCACGTACCTCGTCTCGAGCGGCGAGCTCACCGTGTTCTGCGCGGCGGTGCTGGGGGCGGCGCTCGGCTTCCTCTGGTACAACTGTCACCCGGCGGACGTGTTCATGGGGGACACGGGTTCGCTCGCGCTGGGCGGTGCGCTCGGCGTGGTGTCGGTGCTGATCAAGCGCGAGTTCTGGCTGGTCATCGTGGGCGGCGTGTTCGTGGCCGAGGCGCTGTCCGTGACGATCCAGGTGCTGTCGTTCAAGCTCACGGGCAAGCGCGTGTTCCGCATGTCCCCGCTCCACCACCACTTCGAACTCGGCGGCTGGGCGGAGTCCCGCGTCGTGCTGCGGTTCTACATCGTCGGCGCGCTGCTGGCCCTGCTCTCGCTGTCCACCTTCAAACTGCAATGAGCTTCGACCTCCGACATCCGCTCCCGGGTCGCCGTGCCCTCGTCGCCGGCGCGGCGCGCAGTGGCGTGGCCGCGGCGCGGCTGCTCGCGCGACACGGCGCCGACGTGCGCGTCTGCGACCGCCGCGCGGCGCACGACCTGCCGCCCTCGGCGCTCGCGCTCGCGGGCGAAGGCATCGACTGCGCGTGGGGCCGCGACGACGCGGGCCTGCTCGACGGGCGCGACGTGCTCGTGTGGAGCCCCGGCATCCCCGTGGACCACGCGCTCGCCGAGGCGGCGCGTGCGCAGGGCATCCCCGTGATCGGCGAACTCGAGCTGGGCTTCCTCGCGGCGCACGCCCCGCTCGTGTGCGTCACCGGCACGAACGGCAAGAGCACCACCACGGACCTGGTCGGCACGCTCGTGCGCGCCGCGGGCCGCGAGGTGGAGGTGTGCGGCAACATCGGCCGCGCCATCTGCGAGGTCGCCGAAACCGTCAGCCCGGCGGGCCTGCTCGTGGTGGAGGTGTCGTCGTTCCAGCTCGAGACCGTGCAGAAGCTGCGGCCCGCGATCGGCCTGTGGCTGAACCTGACGCCCGACCACCTCGACCGCCACGGCAGCATGGAAATGTACGGCGCGATGAAGCGCCGGCTGTTCGAGCGGCAGGAGGAGACGGACTGGGCGGTGTGGAACGCGGACGACGCCGAGGTCTCGCGCCGCATGACCGGGCTCGCCTCGGGCGCGCTCACGTTCTCCACGCGCGGCGCGGTGGACGAGGGCGCGTTCCACGACGACGGCGACCTGGTGCTGGCGTGGCGGGGCGGACGCGAGCGGCTGATGCCGCGCGCCGAAGTCCGGCTGCCGGGCCCGCACAACCTGGCGAACACGCTCGCCGCGCTCGCCACGACGCTGCCGCTGGAGATCTCCCCGGCCACGCTGCGCGAGGTGCTGCGCGGCTACGCCGGGCTCGAGCACCGGCTGGAGCCCGCGGGCGAAGCGGGGGGCGTGCGGTTCGTGAACGACTCCAAGGCCACCAACGTCAGTTCGCTGGAGGTGGCGCTGCAGAGCTTCGAGCGGCCGGTCGTGCTGATCGCCGGCGGCCGCGACAAGGGACAGGACTTCTCGCCGCTCGCCGACCTGGTGCGGCGCAGCACGAAGCACCTGGTGCTGATCGGCGAGGGTGCGGACGCCATGGCGCGCGCGTGGACCGGCGTGCCTGCGGATCGGGCCGCCTCGATGGCGGAGGCGGTGGACAGGGCATGGACGGCGGCGGGGCCGGAGGGCGTGGTGCTGCTCTCGCCGGCGTGCGCGTCGTTCGACATGTTCAAGGACTACGAGGACCGCGGCCGCCGCTTCAAGGACGAGGTGGCGCGGCTCGCTTCGGCGAAGTCGGCGGAACACAGGGAGGGGCGTTCGTGAATCGGGGCGACCGTTGGCTGCTGGTGCTCGCGCTCGCGCTCACCGCGGTGGGCGTGGTGATGGTGTACTCCTCGGGCTCGTTCCTCGGGTTCGTGAAGTACCACGACGAGAACCACTTCCTGAAGATGCAGGTGTTCCGCGCCGGGCTCGGCGTGGCGGCGCTGCTCGCGTGCTCGCGGCTGAGCCTGAAGTGGCTCGAGAACGCCGCGCCATGGCTGATCGGCGGCGCGAGCTTCCTGCTGCTGGTGGTGGTGGCGATGGGGCACATGTCGAACGGCGCCACGCGCTGGCTCCGGGTGGGCTTCCTGTCGCTGCAGCCCACGGACATCGGCCGCGTGGCGGCGGTGATCTTCCTGGCCTGGTGGCTCAAGCGCCGGCCGGTGGCCCAGCACGGCTTCTGGAAGGGGCTGATGCCGCCGCTGCTGTTCCTGGGGCTCGTCGCGGCGCTCATCCTGAAGCAGCCGAACCTGTCCTCGGCGGGCCTGCTGATGGCCACGGGCTTCGTCGTGCTGTTCCTGTCGGGCACGCCGCTGCCCTGGCTGGCCGTGCCGGTGGCGGCCGGGGGTGCCGTGGTGGCCGTGGCGCTGGCCACGCATCCGTATATGATGGGCCGCGTCCAGACCTTCCTGGGCTTCGTGCTCCAGGGACACCTCGACACCCGCGGCGCGGGGTGGCAGCTCGACCAGTCGCTGATCGCGATCGGCTCCGGCGGACCGCTCGGACGCGGGTTGGGCGCGGGCATGCAGAAGCTGCTCTTCCTGCCCGAGGCCCACACCGACTTCATTTTCTCGATCATCGCCGAGGAACTCGGCTTCGTCGGCGCCACCGCACTGCTGGTGCTGCTGGCGCTGTTCCTGTGGCGCGGGCTGCGTACCGCCGCGCGCGCCACGGAGCCGTTCGCGTTCCTTCTGGCGGGGGGACTCACCGTGCAGTTCGGCTTGTACGCACTCGCGAACCTGGCCGTGGCCACGGGCCTCGCGCCCACCACGGGACTGCCGTTGCCGTTCGTCTCGTACGGCGGCTCGGCCCTCCTGGTGAACCTGGCGGCAGCCGGACTGCTCTACCGCGTCAGCGTGTTGAACGAGGAAGGTGACGCCCTCGCTCGACAGCGCTGGTCGCGGGAGGCCGCATGAAGATCCTGATCGCCGGTGGAGGCACCGGCGGACACGTGTACCCGGGCATCGCGGTGGCGCAGGAGATCCAGCGCCAGCGTCGCGACGCCCAGGTGTTGTTCGTGGGCGGCGCGCGCGGACTGGAGTCGCGCGCGGTGCCCGAAGCGGGCTTCCCGCTGCGCAAGATCGCCACGGCCGGCTTCCCGCGGCGGCAGTGGTGGCTGTGGCCGTGGGCGGTGCTCGTGAACGTGGTCGGCGTGCTGCAGGCGCTGTGGATCGTGCTGACCGAGCGCCCCGGCGCGGTGCTGGGCACCGGCGGCTACGTGAGCGGCCCGGTGTCGCTCGCCGCGTGGCTGCTGCGCCGGCCGCTGCTGCTGCAGGAGCAGAACAGCATTCCGGGGCTGACGAACCGCTGGCTCGCGCGCATCGCCAACGAGGTGCACCTGTCGTTCCTCGAGGCGCGCAGCTACTTCGTGCGCAAGGACCACTTGAAGGTCACCGGAAATCCCGTGCGCGCGCACATCATGGAGGCCGACCGCGAGAGCGGCCTGCACGAGTTCGGCCTGCAGCCCGGCCGACCCGTCGTGTTCGTGTTCGGCGGCAGCGCCGGCGCGAAGCGCATCAACGAGGCGGCGGTCGACATGATGCGGCGGCTGAAGGGCCGCATGGACGTGCAGTTCATCCTGCAGACCGGTCGCGAGGACTTCGACCGCGTGCAGTCCGTGGTCGAGGCCGAGTCGCTGCCCGTGACCGTGCTGCCGTTCGTGAGCAACATCCACCAGGCGTACGCGATCGCCGACCTGATCGTGTGCCGCGCGGGCGCCATGACGATCGCCGAGATCGCGGTGTGCGGCCGGCCGTCGATCCTGGTGCCGTACCCGTTCGCGGCGAACAACCACCAGGAGGTCAACGCCTCCAACCTGGTCGACCGCGGCGCGGCGCTGATGATCCGCGACGAGGAGCTGACCGGCGAGCGCCTGGGCAAGGAGGTCGCGCACCTGCTGGCCGACCGGCAGGCGCTGTCCAAGATGTCGTCGAACGCCCGGCTGTTCGCGCGCCCCGACGCCGCGGCGCGCCTCGCGGGCAGCCTGATCCGCTGGGCCGAGGGCCGTCCGCCGCAGCCGGTCGAGGACCCCTCGGACGAGGGAGGGCGCTGACGTGTACGGACGCACCCACCGCATCCACTTCATCGGCATCGGCGGCAGCGGCATGTCCGGGCTCGCCGAGGTGCTGCTGAACATGGGCTACGAGGTCACCGGCAGCGACCTCAAGGCCACCGACGTGACGGACCGGCTCGTGGCGCTCGGCGGCCGCGTGTTCGCCGGCCACGCCGCGAGCAACGTGGAGCGCGCGCAGGTGGTGGTCTACTCGTCGGCGGTGCAGCCCGACAATCCCGAGATGGTGGCCGCCCGCGCGTCGGGCGTGCCGGTGATCGCGCGCGCCGACATGCTGGCCGAGCTCATGCGCATGAAGTACGGCGTCGCGGTGGGCGGCTCGCACGGCAAGACCACCACCACCAGCATGGTGGCGGCGGTGCTCGGCCGCGGCGGGCTGGACCCGACGGTGGTGGTCGGCGGCCGGCTGCACGCGCTGGGCAGCAATGCCCGCCTGGGGCACGGACGCTTCCTGGTGGCCGAGGCCGACGAGAGCGACGGGTCGTTCCTGCGCCTGGCGCCGGCGGTCACGGTGGTCACGAACGTCGACCGCGAGCACCTGGACCACTACAAGGACCTCGCCGAGGTCCGGCAGGCGTTCATCTACTTCGCGAACCGCGTGCCGTTCTACGGCGTGAGCGTGCTGTGCGCGGACGACGAGAACGTTCGCGGCCTGCTGCCCGAGGTCACCAAGCGCACGATCCTGTACGGCACCCGGCCGGAGGCCGAGATCCGCGCCGAGGACATCCGCCTGGAGGGTCACGGCTCGAGCTTCACCGTGGTGGCGAACGGCGAGCGGCTGGGCGCGGTGACGCTGCACCTGCCGGGCCGCCACAACGTGCTGAACGCGCTCGCGGCGGTGGCCGTGGGGCTGGAGCTGGAGATCGGCTTCGGGCACATCGCCGAGGCCCTGGACGGATTCCGCGGCGTGGGCCGGCGGTTCGAGACGCGCGGCGAGGCGGCCGGCGTGCGGGTGGTGGACGACTACGGGCACCATCCCACCGAGGTCGCGGCCACGCTGGCGGCGGCCCGGACGCTGGGCGGGCGGGTGCTGGTGATCTTCCAGCCGCACCGCTACTCGCGGACGCAGGCGCTGGCCACCGAGTTCGGCGCCTGTTTCGACGACGCGGCGCACGTGTGGCTGCTCGACGTGTACGCGGCGGGGGAGAAGCCCATCGAGGGCGTGCACGCGCGCAACCTGGAGGCGGCCGCCCACGCGCACGGCGCAAAGCAGGGGGAGTACGTGGGCTCGCACGAGGCGGCCGCGGCGCGCGCCGCCGAGGCGGCCCGGCCCGGCGACGTGGTGCTGACCATGGGCGCGGGCGACGTCTGGAAGCTGGGCGACGTGGTGCTGGGCGCGCTGCGCGCCGCACCGGCCCGCAAGGGAGCGTGAGCATGGCGAGCTACCAGGGACGGGCGCTCGAGCGCGAATCCCGCCGGTCGGCGGGCGGGCCGGAGGACGGCACGCTGCTGCGCCGCGCGCTGCGCGTGGGCGCCGTGATGCTGGCGCTGGGCGTGCTGGCGATGGTGCCGTGGCGCGCGATCCGCCGGGATTTCGCGGTGGTGGACCGGATCCGGGTGTCGGGGCTCGTCTACCTGGACGCCGACCGGGTCCGGAAGGAGTCGGGCCTCGAGACCGGCGACGACCTGTTCTCGCTGGACCTGTCCGAGGCACGCGCCCGGCTGCTGCGCGACCCGCGCATCCGCGAGGCCGAGGTGCGGCGCTCGGGGCTGCGCGGCGTGTCGATCCGGGTGGCCGAGCGGGTGCCGGCGCTGGTCGTGGCGCACGGCGTGCCGTGGGAGGTGGACACGGCCGGCGTGCTGATGGCGCCGCTCCAGCGCGGCGTGGTGGCCGATGTCCCGATGCTGACCGGCGTGGACGTGGCCCGGCTGGCGCCCGGGCGCAAGATTTCGGGTTCCGGAGTGCAGAGAGGACTCGCGTGGATCGCGCTTTTGAGCGACAATGCGCTCCGTCTCGCGGGTCAGGTGTCGGAGGTCGACGTCTCCGATCCCCAGGTCACGTCGTTCGTGCTGATGAACGGAACGCGCGTGATCGCTCCCGCGTGGCCTTCCGGCGTGAAGCAGATGTCCGCGCTTCGCGTCGCGCTCGCCGACCTCGAGCGCAAGGGCATGAAGCCCGGTGAGGTCGACGTGCGGTTCAGGGATCAGGTGATCGTCCGCTCGGTGCAACCGATGGGCACCCCAACGGAAGGGGACCCGCACACGAGCGGTTGAAGTCTTCGGGAGGGACCCCGCGCATGGCTCAGGCGACACGGACGTTCGTCGGACTCGACATCGGCACCACCAAGATCTCCTGCATCATCGCCGACCAGAACGGAACGGGTGAGCTGCGCGTGGTGGGCGTGGGCAACGCTCCCAGCGAAGGACTCCGCCGCGGAGTGGTGGTGGACCTCGAGCGCACGGTGGCCAGCATCCAGCGCTCCGTGGACGAGGCCGAGCGCATGGCCGGCATCGAGGTCAAGGGCGTCTGGGCGGGCATCGCCGGTGACCACATCCGCAGCATCAACAGCCGCGGCGTGATCGCGGTGTCCCGGCGCGACAACGAGATCCAGCCCGCCGACGTCGACCGCGTGGTGGAGGCCGCCAAGGCCATCGCCATCCCGATGGACCGCGAGATCATCCACGTGATTCCGCAGGAGTTCATCGTCGACGACCAGGACGGCATCAAGGACCCGGTCGGCATGAGCGGCGTGCGCCTCGAAGCCGAGGTGCACATCATCACCGGCGCGGTCACGAGCGCGAAGAACATCGTCCGCGCGATCCAGCGCGCCGGGCTGAAGGTCTACGACCTCGTGCTCGAGCCGCTCGCCTCCGCGGCCGCGGTGCTCGACACCGACGAGCGCGATCTCGGCGTGGTGCTGCTCGACATCGGCGGCGGCACGACGGACGTCGCCGTGTTCCACGACGGCTCGATCCGCCACACGGCGATCATCCCGTACGGCGGCGCGAACGTGACCAGCGACATCGCGATCGGCCTGCGCACGCCGATCGACAAGGCCGAGGGCCTCAAGATCGCGCACGGCTCGGCGCTCGCGTCGCTCGTGTCGGCGGACGAGACGCTCGACGTCTCGGGCGTCGGCGGCCGGCAGGACCGCGCGATCTCGCGCCACGTGCTCGCCTCCATGATCGAGCCGCGCATGGAGGAGATCTTCGGGCTGGCCAACAAGGAAGTGCGCAAGAACCACTTCGCCGAACTGCTCGGCGGCGGCGTGGTGCTCACCGGCGGCACGTCGCTGCTGCCGGGTGCGGTGGAGCTGGCCGAGCAGGTGTTCGAGATGCCGGTGCGGCTCGGCTCGCCGCAGGGCGTGGGCGGGCTGTCCGCGAACGTGGCCGACCCGCGCTTCGCGACCGGCGTCGGGCTGGTGCTGCACGCCGCCAAGCCCGAGACCGCCACGAACGGCAGCTATCCCGACACGCCCGCGCGCCGCGAGTCCCGATTCGACCTGCGCCGCTGGTTCGGAAACCTGTTCTAGAAGACGACTCGTTTCACTCGCTTCACTCGAACCCTCACGCACCCGGCACGGAAGCCGGGAAGAGCACAAGGAGAAGTGCCCATGTTCGAGCTCGACGTGGATCACAGCGCGGCCGCGCGCCTCAAGGTCGTCGGTGTCGGCGGTGCCGGCGGCAACGCGATCAACCGCATGATCGGAGCCGGCCTGCGCGGCGTGGAGTTCATCGTCGCGAACACCGACGTGCAGGCGCTGTCGCAGTCGCTGGCGCCGACGCGCGTGCAGATCGGCCTCAGCACCACGCGCGGCCTGGGCTCGGGCGGAGACCCCTCGCAGGGCCGCCGCAGCGCCGAAGAGGACGAGCAGGTGATCGCCGACGCGCTCGCCGACAGCGACATGGTGTTCATCGCCGCCGGCATGGGCGGCGGCACCGGCACCGGCGCCGCGCCGGTGGTGGCGCGCGTCGCGAAGAAGCTGGGCGCGCTGACCGTGGCCGTGGTCACGAAGCCGTTCTCGTTCGAAGGCCGCCGTCGCATGCGCCAGGCCGAGGAAGGCCTCGCCGAGCTGCGCGCCGAGGTCGACACGCTGCTCGTGATCCCGAACGAGCGCCTGCTGGCCGTGGTCGAGAAGCAGACGTCGTTCACCGAGGCGTTCGGCATCTGCGACGAGGTGCTGCTGAAGGCCACGAAGGGCATCTCCGACCTCGTGACCGTGCCGGGCCTCGTGAACCTGGACTTCGCCGACGTGAAGGCCGTGATGACCTGCCGCGGCAACGCGCTCATGGGCACGGGCCGTTCGCGCGGCGAGAACCGCGCCGCCGAGGCCGCGCAGCAGGCCGTGTCGAGCCCGCTGCTGGAGGACGTGTCGATCCACGGGGCCGAGGGCGTGCTCGTGAACATCACGGGCGGCCGCGACCTGACGCTGCACGAGGTGAACGAGGCGGCGAACGTCGTGACGCAGGCGGCGGGCGAGGACGCGAACGTCATCTTCGGCGCGGTGATCGATCCGAACATCGACGGCGAGCTGGTGATCACGGTGGTCGCGACCGGCTTCGGCCAGTCGGCGCCGAGCCTCAAGCTGGTCGAGCGTCCGCGCGCCGCGGCGGCGAAGGGCGACGAGAGCGACGACGCCGAGGACTACCGCCGCCCGGCGTGGCAGCGTCACCGCGATCGCGCGCAGTGGGGCCGCGACGGCTCGCGGGGCGAGTCGCTGCAGGTGCCGGCGTTCCTGCGCAAGCAGATGGACTGAGGCCCACGGGCCTCGCCGGGGCGAACGAAGATGCCGCTCTTCTCCGCGCTCGTGAAGTGGGGGCACACCCGTCACTACAACGACGGTGTGCTCCACTTCAATCGCGGTGAGTTCGAGAAGGCCGCCGAGTGCTTCGAGGCGGTGCTGAAGGAGCGGCGCGACCCGAACGACCCCGACCACTGCCTCGCGCGCGTGCAGGCCGCCGAGGCGCGCGCGAACCTGGGGCTGGCGTTCTTCCACGCCGGCGACTACGCGCGCGCCGACCGCGAGTTCAGCATCGCGCTCGAGGAGAACCCGACGTTTCCCGACCTGCGCTACTACCGGGCGCGCATCGCCGAGCGCTCGGGCCGGCTCGAGGACGCGATCGCCGACCTCGAGCGCGCGGTGGCCGAGCACCCGCGGTACCTGCAGGCGCACCTGCTGCTGGCCGTGTGCCTGGGCCAGAAGGGCGAGCGTCCGCGCTCGCAGGCGGCGCTGCAGAGCGCGCTGGAGCTGGGCTGGGCGCCGCCGGCCGGGCTGGACCCGGAGGCGAGCCCCACGTGGAGCGGCGACGCCTGGAAGCAGCTGCTGGGCTCGGGGCCGACGCCTCCGGGCGCCGCCGCGCCGCCGCTGCACGAGGCGATGCAGCGCCACGCGGCGGGTGACCTCGCGGGCGCGATCGACGAACTGGCGCGCGCGGTGGAGGAGAAGCCCACGTGGGCCGACCTGCGTGCACGGCTGGCGGGTCTGCTGCTGGAGGCGGGGCGCGCCGACGAGGCGTTGCGCCACCTGGCCGTGGCGCTGGAGCGCAATCCCGGCTACCTGGAGGCGCGCCTGCTGGCGGCACGCGCCGAGCTCGAGTGCGGCCGCGCCACCGACGCCGAGGCGCACGTGGCGGCGGCGCTGATCAAGAACCCCGAGTACCCCGACCTGCACTTCTGGGCGGGCCTCGCGCGCTTCCGCGCCGGCGACCTGCCGGGGGCCGCGGCCGCGCTCGAACGCGCCACGGAGCTGAACCGCCAGTTCGCGCGCGCGCAGCGGCTGCTCGGGCTCGTCTACCACGCGCTCGGCCGCTACGACGACGCGCTGCGCGCCGTGCGCAAGGGCCTGAGCCGCGACCGCGAGGTGCCGGGCGGCGACCTGGAGCCGGCGCTGCTGCTGCTGGACGCGGGCGACTTCGCCGCGGCCGAGGAGTGGTTGGTGCGCACCGTGGCGATGCGCCCGCAGTATCCCGACGTGCACATGGCGCTGGCGCGCGCGCGCCGAGGCATGGGACGCCTGGAGGAGGCGCGCGCGTCGTACCGCGAGGCGCTGCGCGTGGCGCCTCTCTACGACGCGGCGGCGCTGGAGCTGGCGGCGCTCGAGATCGAGGCCGGCCGCCCCACGGCGGCGGTCGAGGCGCTGACGCCGCTGATGGGCCGCCGCACGGGCTGGGCCGACGCGCATGCGCTGATGGGCCGCGCGCGGCTGCTGCTGGAGCAGCCCGTGGAGGCCGAAGCCGCGCTGCGCGAGGCGCTGCGCCTGCACCCGGGCTTCGCCGCGGCGCACGCCGACCTGGGCTGGGCGCTGCTGCGGCAGGGCCGCACGACCGAGGCCGACGTGTCGTTCGGCCGCGCGCTGGAGCTGGACCCGCTGCACGCGCTGCCGCGCCAGCAGCTGGAGTGGCGCGAGCTGCTCACCACCGCGCGCGAGAGCTGACCGCGCGCGACCCGCGGCCTCAGCGCTCGGCGCCCGCCGTGCGCGCGGCGTCGTCGCCCCGGAGCTCCAGTTCGAGCTGCGCCGCCACGAAGCGGGGATCGCTGCCGGCCGGGTAGCGCGCGAGCGCGCCCGCGATGTGACGTTTCGAGTCGGCCTCGCGGCCCAGGTGGTGCTCGGCCACGGCGCGCTTGGCGTCGATCTGCGCCAGCATCACGAGCGCGCGCGGATCGCGCTGCGCGGCGGCCGCCGCGTCGAGCGCGGCGAGCGCGCCCGCCCAGCGCTGCGCGTTCAGCGAGTCGACCGCCGCCTCGTAGGCCTGCACCGCGCCCACGTCGAGCGCGGCCACCGGGTGCGAGGCGTCGGGCTCGTACTGCAGCACCACCACCGGCTCGGGGCTGCCCGCCGCGCGCCACTCGGCGATCGTGCGGTGCCGCACCGTGGTGTCGCGCGCCCACAGCTGCGGCGCGAACGAGTGGTCCACGAACACGATCACGCCCTGCGGGAACTGGTTCAGCACCAGCGAGCCGCCGCGGAAGTCCGCGGGCTTGCGTTCGAGGAACGCCGCGCGCGTTTCGGTGGTGAGGCGCTGGAGCCGCGACAGGCGCGCGTAGTTCCACACCCCCGACTCGTCGGTGTTGTCGGTCGCGCTCGGCACGCCGGTGGCGGGCGTGGCCAGCAGAAGGCCCGCCAGCCGCACGCCCACCAGCGCGAGCGGCGCGTGCCGGTGCGCGAGGGCGGCGAGCGGCGCGAGCGCCAGGCCCAGCCCCATCGCCGGCACGAGCAGCCGGAAGTTTCCCCAGTTCGGCAGGATCGCCACCATCGGCAGCAGCGTGAGCACGAACACCAGCGCGCCCCACGCCGACCAGGCGCTGGCCGCGCGCGCGTCGCCTTCCCCGCGCCGCAGCCCGCGCAGGCCCAGCCCCACCAGCGCCAGCGCCGCCACGCACAGCGCGAGCGCCGCCAGCGGCGGCGCGTCGAGCAGGTTCAGCCCGTCGCGCACGCCCAGCCCCAGCGCGCGCGCGACCAGCGCCGGCCACGTGCCGGGCGCGTGCAGCGCCGGCAGCGTGTCGCCCACCGACGCCAGCTGCGCGTGGCGGCGGATCTCGCCGTACGCCGCCGCCCACGCCAGCACCAGCAGCGCGATCGCGATGCCCCAGCGGCGGCGCCGGCCCGCGAGCGCCGGGAACGGCGCGAACGGCAGCAGCAGCAGCACCGGCAGCACGACCTCCTTGGCGAGCAGGCCCGCGAGCGCGGCGACCATCGCCAGCGCGAGCCGCCCGCGCGAGGCGGCGAACAGCGCCAGCGCCACGGCCACGAGCGCGCCCAGGTCCTGCATGCCGCTGGCCCACGCGAGCACCGTTCGCGAGCCCTCCAGCATCAGCGGGAACGTGGCCGCGGCCGCGGCGGCCGGCGCCGGCAGCGCGCGGCGGAACGCGGCGTAGAGCAGCAGGCCCGCACCCGCGAGCAGCGTGGCGTGGACCGCCGCGATCGCCCACGGCGCGCGTTCGAGCAACGGCGCGACGAGCAGGAAGTCGAGCTGGCGCGTGAGCGGCCGCCAGTAGAACTCGTGCCCCATGCCGTCCAGCCAGCCGAGCGGTCCGCCGAAAGCGAGGCGGTGCAGGAACCAGTGGTCGTCGAGCACCGGCTGGCCCACCGGGCCGCCCCGGAGCATGAGCAGCGTGGGGACCACCGCGAGCGCCACCAGCAGCGCGACCACGTCGAAGCGCGCGGGAGGGGCGGCGGGATCAGGCGTCCGGGCCGGGGAGGGGGCGTCCATGCGGGGAGGATTCGACCGCGCGGGCGGCCGACTGGAGAGGAAAGAAAAGCGAACCGCGACCCCCCGGGTGGGCGGGTCGCGGTGGGCGGGTTGCCGAGGTCAGGCGGTCTGGGCCTTGCCGGTGCCGCGCACGGCCTTCTGGAGCTTGCCGCCGCGGATGCAGCGCGTGCAGACCTTGACCTTCTTGGGCTTGCCGTCCACGAGCGCGCGGAACGGCTGCAGGTTCACGTTGAACACGCGCTTGGTCACGTTGTTGGCGTGACTGACGTTCTGGCCCGCCATGCGCTGACGGTTGCAGACGAAACACTTCGCCATCTTCGGAATCTCCTCGGAAACCGCGGCGCGATGCGGCAGGGCGCCGCTCGCCGGGCCGAACCCGGACAGAGGGGGTCGCAAGGGGCGACCCGTGTTGAAAGAGCCGGGGGAATCTAGCAGGGGGGCCGTGGCCGGGGCAAGGCGGGAGGCCGGGGGGCCGGCCGGGGCCGGAGCGACGGTCGCCGGGCCGGCCCGCGGCGGGCGACCCGGCCCCGCGGGGCCCGATCGGCCCCGTGACACGTCCCGACGGCCTCTCCTAAGGTGCGGCGCCATGTCCGCGCCTCGACCCGTCGCCCCGCGTCCGCAGCCGTCCATGCGCCTGCAGTTCCTGCCGGGCATGGGGCCGCAGCGGGCGATCGCGTTCGAGCGGCTGGAACTGCGCACGATCGAGCACCTGGTCCGCCACTACCCGCGGCTGTGGCTCGACGCGCGCCACTTCGTGCCGGTGAAGGACCTGCGCCCGGGCGAACTGCTCACGGTGACGGGCGCCATCAAGCACTCGGCCGCGCTGCGCACGCGCAGCGGCCGCGGCGACTTCGTGGCCACGCTGGTCGACGACACGGGCGTGCTGCCGCTGTACTTCTTCGGCCAGAGCTTCCTCGCGCGCACGCTGCCGCCGGGCACGCGCGTGGTGGTGAGCGGCGAACTCGACCCGCTCGAGCGCCGCATGCAGAACCCGATGTTCGAGGTCATCGAGGGCGACATCGAGCAGTTGCTGCACGCGGGGCGGCTGGTGCCGGTGCACGCGCTCACCAAGGGCGTCACTGCGCGCGGCATGCGCTCGGCGGTGCGCCAGGCGCTCGACCTGGTGGCCGACGAAGTGCCCGACCCGGTGCCGCCGGAGGCGGCGAAGGCGCACCATCTGGAGCCGCTCGGGCAGGCGCTGCGGCAGATCCACTTTCCCGACTCGGAAGAGGCGCGCGACGCGGCGCGCCGGCGGCTCGCGTTCGAGGAGCTGTTCGTGCTGCAGAGCGTGATGGCGCTGCGCCGGCACGCGCTGTCGCAGGCGGGTGCGGGGCTCGCGCAGAAGGGCAGCGGCCTGCTGGCCACGGCCATTCGCGCCCGGTTGCCGTTCACGCTCACGCCCGACCAGGAGAACGCGCTGCGCGAGATCGGCGCCGACCTCGCGGCGCCGCGGCCGATGCACCGGCTGCTCGTGGGCGACGTGGGCAGCGGCAAGACGGTGGTGGCGCTGCTCGCGGCGGCGCAGGCGATCGAGGCGGGCCACCAGGTGGCGTTCATGGCGCCCACCGAGATCCTCGCGCGCCAGCACGCGAAGAACCTCGCGCGATTCACCGAGGGCAGCGGTCTCGTGGTGGAGGTGCTCACCGGCGCGACGCCGGCGGCCGCGCGGCGCGCCCTGCAGGCGCGGCTGCTCGCGAACGAGCCGTTGCTCGTGTTGGGCACGCACGCGCTGCTCGAGACGAAGGTGAAGATGCCTTCGCTGGGGCTGGCGATCATGGACGAGCAGCACCGCTTCGGCGTGCGCCAGCGCGCCACGCTCGCGCAGAAGAGCACGCTGCCCGACGTGCTGGTGCTGTCGGCCACGCCCATCCCGCGCACGCTGCAGATGGCGTTCTTCGGCGACCTCGACCTGAGCGTGATCCGCGCGCGTCCGGCGGGCCGCGGCCGGCTGGTCACGCGCGTCACGGGCGAGGAGAAGTTCCCGCAGGTCATCGACTTCATGGCGAAGGAGCTGGCGGCCGGCCGGCAGGCGTACGTGGTGGTGCCGGCGATCGAGGAGGGCGCGCGCGCCGAGATGCGCGCGGCCGAGAGCGAACTCGAACGCCTGCGCGCGCACCCGCTGCTCGCCAGGTACCGGATCGAGATCCTGCACGGCAAGCTGCCCGCCGAGAAGAAGCAGTCGGTGATGGACGCGTTCGCGCGCGGCGAGGTGCAGGTGCTGGTGGCGACCACGGTGGTCGAGGTGGGCGTGGACGTGGCGAACGCCACGATGATGGTGGTCGAGAACGCCGACCGCTTCGGACTCACGCAGCTGCACCAGCTGCGCGGGCGCGTGGGCCGCGGCGAACACCGCTCGGTGTGCGTGTTCGTGGGCGGGCCGCAGATCAACGCGAACGGCCGCGAGCGGCTCGACGTGATGGCCCGGACGGACGACGGCTTCGAGCTGGCCGAGGCCGACCTGCGGCTGCGCGGGCCCGGCGAAATGTGGGGCGTGCGCCAGTCGGGGCTGCCGCGCCTGAAGCTCGCGAACCTGTGGCGAGACGCGGCGCTGCTCGAGGAGGCGCGGCAGGCCGCGCAGGCGGTGGTCGCGTCCGACCCGCTGCTCGCGCGCACGGAGCACGCACCGCTCCGGGCCGCGCTGCTGGCGCAGTACCGCGAGGCGATCGAGCTGGCGCTGGCGGGGTAGGGGCGGGCCCGGCGGGCAGTTCGGAGGCGGCCGCTCGTTCGACCCGTTTTCGCGCCGTCCGCGCTGGCGTCGCTCCCGCGACGCCGTTACCATGCCGCCTCGCCATGAACGTCACCTGCCCCCACTGCGCCGCGGCCTACCTGCTGCCGCCCTCCCTGCTGGGTCCCGCGGGAGCGCGTGTGCGCTGCCCCGCGTGCAGCGTGCGGTTCCGCGTCTCGCCCGACGGGGGCGTGCACGCCGACGACGGCCCGCCCTCGGGGCTGATGGCCGCACCCGCGACGGGCGCCGCACCGGCCGCCGCCGCCCCGGCCACGCCGTCGGGTCCGCACGCCATCGCGCGCGAGATCATCGGCGAGCTGGTGGCGCGTCACGGCGCCGAGCTGTCCGATGCGGTCGGGCGGCGCGAGCTGTTCAGCCGCCACGGCGCCGACCTGATGGCGGCGTTCGACGACTACCGCCGTCGCGCGGGCGAGGGCGCGGGCAGCGAGCCGTTCCGGCTCGAGCTGCGCGAACGCCTGGGCGTCGACCTGTTCCCGCGCGTCGAAACGCGCTGATTCCCTCCGCGGCGGAACGCGCCGCCGCGCACGCCGTCAACGGGCCGCGTCGCTCCGCATCAGCTCGGGCGCGCGCCGGCCCCACGCCAGCGACAGCGCGCCGGCGCCGGCCACCACCGCGGCGGCCACGATCAGCGTGATCGACGTGCCCACCAGCGGCGTGAGCAGCGCGGCGATCCAGATGGTGATCTGGAAGCCGAGCCGCATGGCGAAGTCGCGCAGGCTGAACACGCGCCCGCGCTGCCGCAGGTCGGTGCCCTCCTGCAGCAGCGTCTCGGTGAGCACGAACGTGGGCGCGATGCACAGGCCCACCAGGAAGCCGGCGATCGAGAACACCGCGAACCGGCTCGACACCGCGAACGCCACCATCCACACCGACGCCAGCATCAGGCCCACGCCCAGCAGCATCGGCCGCGGCACCTTGCGGCCGTGCGTGTTGACCCACCACGTGCCGAGCCCGGCGCCCGCGCCGAGCGCGGCCATCAGGATGCCGATGCGCTCGGCGCCCGGCACGCTCGCGGCGTGCTGGATGTGCTGGTTGCCGGCCACGTGCAGGAAGCCGCCGCCCAGCCAGATCGCCGCGAGCGCGGTGAGCGCCAGCCCCACGAGCGGGCTGCGGCGCACGATGTCGAGGCCTTCGCCCACCTCGCGCAGGTACGAGCCCAGCGCACGGTCGGGCGCCTTCTCGCGCGGCTGCGAGCGGTAGCGGATCAGCGCCAGCGAGATCACCGAGCCCAGGTAGGTGACCGCGTCGATCCACAGCGCCGTGCGCCAGCCCCAGTGGTCCACCACCCAGCCGCCGATCAGCGCGCCCACGGCGGTGGCCACGATGCCGGCGATCGACAGCAGCGTGTTCGCGGCGAGCAGTTGCGGCGCCGGCACGATCTCGGGCGTCATCGCGCTCTTGGCGGGCAGGAAGAACACGTTGCACGTGAACATCAGGAACACCAGCCCGAACACGGTGCCCACGTGGTGCGTGAGTGCGTACGACACCGGGATCAGCGCCACGAGCCCGCAGCGGATCAGGTCCGAGACGACGAGCGTGGTGCGCAGGTTCCAGCGGTCCACCCACGGCCCCACGAACGGCGCGAACAGCAGCACCGGCATCAGCATCACGTTGCCGAGCACGCCCAGCAGCACCGACGACTGCGTGGTGTCCGCGAAACGGCCGGTGTGCTCCAGCAGCAGGCCGAACAGCGCCAGGTACGTGAGCCGGTCCCCGAGCAGCGACACGAGCTGGCCCCACCAGAGCGAGGCGAAGTCGTGCTGCGCCAGCAACGGCGCGGTGGAGCCGACGGGGCCGCCCGCGGGCGGCGGCGCGGCGCCGTCGGGCGCCGGGGCGGAGGCGGGATCGCGCCGCGTGCCGGGTCGCACGTCGGTCGGCATGGCCCGGGGCGCGCCGCTCAGGCGGCGCTGTGGCCCGTGGCGCGCTGGGAACCGTGGCGGCCGAGCGCCTCGCGGTAGACCGCCTCGATGCGATCGGTCACGCGCGGCCAGGCGAAGTCGAGCGCGCGCTGGCGGCCGCGCTCGGCGATGCGGTGGCGGCGGTCGACGTCCTCCACGAGCTGCGACAGCACGCGCGCGATCGAGCGCACGTCGCCCGGCGGGAACACCGCGGCGTCCACGCCCGGCGTGACCACGGTGCGGTACCCCGGGATGTCCGAGCACGCGAGCGCACGCCCGGCGGCCATCGCCTCCACCAGCACGATGCCGAAGCTCTCGTTGCCGGTGGCGGGCGAGCAGAAGATGTCGCCGGTCGCGTACCAGCGCGGCAGGTCGGCGCTCGGCACGTGACCCAGGAAGTGCACGTGGCGGCGCGCCACCGACGGCACCTCGGCCTCCACCTGCGGGCGCAGGTACGACGAGCCCACCACCAGCAGCCGGGCGCGGCCGTCGGTGCGCTCGATGATCTCGGGCATCGCGGCGATCAGGTCGTGCACGCCCTTGCGCGGGTCGAGCCGACCCACGAACAGCAGGTTCACGCGGTCGGGGTCGCGCCACTCGTCGAACGGACGCACGAGCGGGTGGAAGCGCTCCACGTCGACGCCGTTCGGGATGACCTCGTACGGGCCCGGGTAGTAGAGCTCGGCGGTGGCCTGCGCGGTCTTCGACACGGCGATCTTGGCGTCGAGCTTGGCCATGAGCGGCCCGAGCGCCGGGTGGAAGAGGTCCTGCAGCGCCGTGCGGCCGCCCGTGGAGTGGAACGTGCCCACCAGCGGCCGTTCGCAGCCGTGGATCGCGAGCAGCGGCAGCGTGGGCGCGGTGGGGCAGTGCACGTGCACCACGTCCAGGTCGAGCTCGCGGATCGCGCGCTTGAGCTGGCCCTCGAGGTCGAAGCCCACGGTGAAGTCCACGAACGCGCGGTTGAACGGGATCAGGATGTTCTGCCCGATCCGGCGCACCATGGACTCGTCGCCCGATTCGCCCTTGCGGAAGTGGCTCGTGAGGATCGTCACCTGGTGTCCGCGCTTCCGGAGCTCCACCGCGAGCGAGTGCACGTGCTCGGTGACGCCGCCGTAGCGCGGGTAGTACGACTGGGAGACGATCCCGACCTTCACGCTTCCTGTCTCCGGGCCGCGGCGCTGGCCTCCGGCGCGTCGGCCGCCTTCGGCTCCCACAGCGGTCGGAAGATGCACCACTGGTCCACGTGCTCGCGGATGTGGCGCTCGATCGTTCCGGCCACCGCCTGGTTCAGCTCGTGCGTGGTCGCGAACGTCGCGGGATCGAAGGGCTTCTCCATCACGACGCGGAAGCGGCCGGGCGCCAGGCGCTCGCAGTAGCCGCAGATCACCAGCGCGCCGGTGCGCTGCGCGAGCACGCCGGGGCCGGCGGGGAAGTGCATCTCGCGGCCGAAGAACTCCACCTGCACGCCGTGCTGGTAGATGTCGCCGTCCACGACCAGCGCCACGGGATCGTTGTGCTCGAGCGCGCGCAGCAGCTTGCGGAATCCGTCCTCGGGCGACACGGTCACGATGGACAGCTCCGACTTGGTCTCGCGCACCGCGCCCGACAGCCAGCGGTTCAGCTGGACGCCGGCCACCGCGTGCAGCGTGTAGCCCATCTGCGCCACCATCACGCCCGCCAGCTCCCAGTTGCCGATGTGCGAGCTGGCCAGGATCACGCCCCGGCCGCGCGAGATCGCGTGCTCGAGGTGCTCGCGGCCCTGGATCTCGACCGCCGAGAACAGCTCCTCGCGCGACAGGTGCGGCAGCCGGAAGAACTCGAACATCATGCGGTTGTAGCTGCGCATGATCCGGCGCGCGATCCGGGTGCGGTCGCGCCGGCTGGAGCGGGGGAGCATCACCGCCAGGTTCGCCAGCACGCCGTGACGGCGCTCCGGGAAGAACCGGTAGTGGATCTCGGTCGCGAGGTCCGCGATCGCGTAGCCCAGCCACAGGGGCATGCCGGCGATCAGGGCGGTCAACCAGCCGAAGACGAGTCGAGACATCCGTTTCCCCTGGGCTCGTGACGACAGGACTGCGGCGGAGGCGTCCCACGCGAAGCGCGGGCACATCCCTTCGCAGGGGAGCGAGTGTGCGGGCTGGAACCCGTTGCGGCCGACCGTAGAGGGGGCCCCGGGGGCTGTCAAGAATCCGGAGCCTGCTACGGACTCCACCCGGATGGTGTTCCCGCGGTGTCACGAAAGGGCGTCGGGGCGAGCCCCGCACCGGGCGCGCGACCGGCCCGTTCGAGCGCTCGTCCGCGCCGTGGACAACGGGGCGCGGGCGCCCTCCATGGCGAGAACGCGCCCGCGCTTCCGTGCCGCGCCCCGCGTGGTGCTTGGAGCGCGGCGTGGAGATGGGTAGGATGCGCCCACTGGCGCCCGGAAGGCGCATCCGACGAGGGCAGGGATCGCCGCAACCGCGCGGCCGACATCAGGAGGATGACGATGTCCAGCCTCAAGCTCATGCGGTGCGAGCTGCGCAGGCGGGGCTCCAAAGGGCCCGGCACCATCCGCTACGTGCCGCTCGAGATCTTCGGACTGTGGGAACACCT
>JBGAMH010000026.1:21828-26346 GCA_044223135.1 Candidatus Eiseniibacteriota bacterium
GCGTACGGCGAGTCGCAGTACGAGCGCGTCACCGAGGTGACCGCGTTCGTGTACTCCGAGCGCGACGAGATGTTCACGCGCGCGCGTCGTTACTTCCGCGCCGAGGAGTCCGAGTCGCTCAAGCGCATCTTCCTCTCGCACTACGACAAGGGCCCCGGCTCGATCCAGCCGCAGGTGCGCGAGAAGCCGGGCATCTGGCTCGTCCGCGAGGCGTCCGCCGTCAACGCCTGATCGCCGCGCCGTTTCGAGATGCCGAAGCCTTCCGACCGCGCCGCGGTGGGGCGGCTTCGTCTTTCGCGCGCGGACCGCAGTCCTGCTGCCGGCCGGCGCGCCGCGCCGGCGCCGGGCGTGATCGCGGGGTCGCACGCACCGCGCGAGGCGGTCGCCTCGGGCCGGCCGTGCGCCCTGCCGAGCCCGCGCAACTGCCGGAAGCCGCTCCGACCGGGCTCGGCCCGCAATCGCGAAAACTCTCGTAAAGCCCGGCGGAGGCACCGCCGATAGATCTCCCGACCGTGGAGTCGCTGGGCAGCCCCGAAACGACTTCGGAGCACCCATAGGACCTGGCGGCCGGCTGCATGCCGGGCACCGCATGTGACGACCCCATCCGGTTTGCGGCTTCGGCCGCGGATCTTCGAAGTCCCCGTGGAGAAAGGGCGGCAAGGGGCTCCATGGGATCGCTTCGCGACAGGGTGGGGCCGTCACAGGAGGAATGGAATCGTGGTCGTCGTCAGCTATTCGGGCAAGGAGATCAACGCCAAGCTGGTCTACTACGGCGCCGGCTTGAGCGGTAAGACCACGAATCTCGAAGCCATCTACGAGGCCGTGCCCGACACGAGCCGCGGCAAGATGGTGAGCATGAAGACGCAGTCCGACCGGACGCTCTTCTTCGACCTGCTCCCCCTGGATCTCGGCGAGATCATGGGGTTCAAGACCCGCTTCCTTCTCTACACGGTCCCCGGCCAGGTCTTCTACAACGCGACCCGCAAGCTGGTGCTGAAGGGCGCCGACGCGATCGTGTTCGTGGCCGACTCCGAGGTGGGCAAGATGGAGGAGAACAAGGAGTCCCTCCAGAACCTGCGCACCAACCTCGCCGAGTACAACGTGCAGCTCGACGCGCTGCCGTGGGTCATCCAGTACAACAAGCGCGACCTGCCGAACGTCTACTCGGTCGACGAACTGAACGCCGAGCTGAACCCGGGCGGCAAGGTGCCGTTCTTCGAAGCGGTGGCCAGGGAGGGCAAGGGCGTGTTCGAGACTTTCCGTGGGATCTCGCACCTGCTGATGGAGAAGGTCACCCGCGACCTGCGCCGCACGCCGTCGAACGAGCGCGTTCGCGAGGAGGCCCCGCCGGCGCGCGAGATGCCGCGCACGCCGATGGGCGCGCCGCCGATGGCGCCCGCCCAGGCCATCCGCGTCGAAGCGCAGGCCACGCCGGCGCCCGTCGCCGAGGACGGCAGCACGCGCATCGACTACGGCCGCGAGATCGAGCTGCCGGGCATGATCCCCGCCGTGCCGGTGGCGAACGCCGTGCCTTCGCCTTTCGTGGCGCCGATGGCGCCTGCGCCGACGCCGGCTCCGGTCGCCGCGGCGGCCGTGCCGCAGCCGCAGCCCGTGGCCGCGCACGCCCCGTCGCCGGCCGCGTCGCAGCCCGCGCCGATGCGCGTCACCGCCGCTCCCGCGCCTGCTCCGGCCCGCGGCCGCGGCGCTGACTCGGCGGCTGCGCCGCGCCGACGCGCTCGGCTCCCGTCCATGTCGCGCCCGTGAACGTGGCCCCGCAGCACGCCGCGCCGCAGGGCAACGCCACCGAGGCGGCGAAGCCGCAGCAGCTGGTGGTGCCGATCACGCTGCCCAAGGGCGGCACGTACGAGATCGTCCTCCGCATCCAGGTCGAGTGACCCGCGGGGGTCAACCCCCCGTGAAATGTCCGAAAGCCCGCGCGTGGGAACGGCTTGTCCGTTGACAGCCCCATGCGCGGGTTTCTACTTTTGCGGTCACGGAGGAACTCCATGAAGCGTCTCGCCACACTGATCGTCGCCGTGCTCTCGCTGGCCGCCGCCACCGCTCACGCCGGTCTGGGCTACGACCCGGGCATCGCCGGCTTCCAGCCGCGGGTGCCCATCAGCGCGCTCGGCCGCGCGAGTTCGTGGTTCGATCCTTCCCGCCTGCACCTGTCGAGCACGTTCTCGGTGGGCTCGGGCTTCGGCTCGGGGTCGCAGACGAGCGCGCTCCAGGTCACCAGCCTCTCGTACCAGTTCCGCGCGCCGCTCACGATGCAGGTGCGCCTGGGCAACGCGTTCGGGCCCGACGCCGCGAAGAGCGGCAGCTCGTTCTTCCTCGAGGGCCTCGACGTCGCCTACCAGCCGTCCGCGAACACCATGTTCCGCGTGCAGTTCCAGAACGTCCGCTCGCCGCTGCAGATGAACCGCTGGGGCGCCTACCCGGGCGACTGGGGCTGGTGAGATCCGCTTGAAGAAGTCCCGGCTCGCGGCGGCTTTCGAGGCCGCCGCTTCCGTTTCCCCCCGGCGCACGGGCGTGATCCCGTACCTCACGGCCGGCTACCCGTCGCTCGACGCCACGCTCGACATGCTGCGCGGGCTCGCGGCGTCCGGCGCGCTCGCGGTGGAAGTGGGCGTGCCGTTCAGCGACCCCATCGCCGACGGGCCCGACATCCAGCGCTCGTCCGAGTGGGCGCTGCGTGAGGGGGTCGGGGTGGGGGACGTGCTCGACCTGATCGAGCGCTTCCGCGCCGAGTCCGACCTGCCGGTGGTGGTGATGACGTACGCGAACCCGATCGTGCGCTTCGGCGCGCATGCGTTCGCCGAGCGCGCGGCCGCGGCCGGCGTGGACGGCGTCATCGTGAGCGACCTGCCGCCCGACGAGTCGCCCGAGCTGTGGGCCGCGCTCGACGCGGCCGGGCTCGACACGATCGTGCTGGTGGCGCCCACCACGTCCGACGACCGCCTCGCGCTGCTGCTGTCCCGCTGCCGCGGCTTCGTCTACTGCCTCGCGCGCACCGGCGTCACCGGCATGGCCGGCGGCTACGCGGGCGCGATCGACGAACGCGTCGCCGCGATCCGCGCCCGCACGACGCTGCCGGTGGCGGTGGGCTTCGGCATCTCGACGCCGCACGACGCACGCGCGCTGCGCGGCGTGGCCGACGCGGTCATCGTGGGCGCCGCGTTCATGCGCCGCGTCACCGAGGACCCGCGCCAGGGCGCGGTCGAGCGCGTGACGCGCTTCGCGGGCGAACTGGCCGAAGCGCTGCGCTGAACCGCCACGAACGTCGAAACCCCCGGGAGCGCGTGCCCCCGGGGGTTTCTGCGTCGCACTTCCTTGCCGTGTCGCTTCTACCGGCGGATCCACCAGAGCAGGTCGAGCAGCACCATCACGACTCCGAAATCCACGGTGCGCCTCCTTGCGAGGGTCCCGCGCTCGGCCTGCCGCGGGGTCAACCGTGTGGCGTACGGCCGTCCGCGGGTTGGCTTCGCGGGCGGGGAAGGCGACTCCCGGTCACCTCACCGGGAGTTATCGGACGGCAGAGCCTCGAGCTTCAGTGCCGGTCGGGCCGGCCGGAGCCGGGCCGAGGCGGCCGGGGTGAGCTGCTTGAGCACCACCACCGTGAGGTCGTCCATCGGTGCGTCGGCCCAGTCGCGCACGGCGTGCATGAGCTCCTCCACCAGGTCGGCGGCGCGCCGGTGGGCGTGCGCGTCCAGCATCGGGGCCGAACATGCGGCCGCCGCGCGTGGCCTCGGTGAGGCCGTCGGTGAACGCCACCAGCACGTCGCCCGGGCCCAGCTCCACGGCCACGCTCTCGTAGTCCGCGTCCGCGCTCACGCCCAGCAGCAGGCCACCCGCCGACAGCTCCTCCGTGCGGCCGTCGGCGCGCCGCAGCAGCGGCGGGGTGAGCCCCGCGTTCGCCAGCCGCACCGTGCCCGCCGCCACGTCCACGCGCGCGCACAGCAGGCCCATGAACTTCTCGGGCTGCTCGATCGCCACGAGCTGGCGGTTCAGCGACGCGAGCACGTCCACGGGCCCGCGGGCGCGCGCGGCCGCGTCGCGGAAGTGCGCCTGCACGCCGGCCTGCACGAGTGCCGCCGGCACGCCGTGCCCGGCCGCGTCGCCCACGGCCAGCGTGAACGCGCGCGGCGCGTCCTGCACGAAGTCGTAGAAGTCGCCGCCCACCGCCTCGCTCGACAGCGAGGCCGCCGCGCAGTCGAGCGTGGGGAACACCGGCGCGCGCCGCGGCAGGCGCCGCACCTGGATGACGTGCGCCACTTCGAGCGCGCGGTCCATGGCGCCGCGCGAGCGCGCCTCGCGACGCAGCTCGGCGTTCTCGAGCGCCACCGCCAGGTGGTCGGCGAACTGCTCGAGCTCGCGGCTCTCGTGCTCGTCGAGCCAGGCGCCGGTCAGCCGCCGGCCGAGCAGCAACGCCGCCGGGGGCGGGTCGCCGGGCACGCCGAGCGTCCAGTGGACGCCCGCCGCCTCGAGCACGTCACGGTCCTCCTCGGGCAGGTCGAG
>JBGAMH010000027.1:0-26885 GCA_044223135.1 Candidatus Eiseniibacteriota bacterium
GCGCGTGCTGTCGGTGGAGCAGATCCGGGCGCGTCTCGACGACCGGTTCCGGCTGCTCACCGGAGGCGCGCGCACCGCGCTGCCGCGCCACCAGACGCTGCACGCGGCGCTGCAGTGGAGCTGGGACCAGTTGCACGACACCGAGCGCGACCTGCTGCGCACGCTCGCCGTCTTCTCGGGCGGCTGGACGTTCGACGCGGTGTCGGCCGTCACGCCCGCCGAGGACGACGAGTTCGAGGTGCTCGACCTGCTCGCGCACCTGGTGGACAAGTCGCTGGTCGTGGTGGATCGCGACGAACGCGGCGACGTGCGCTACCGGTTCCTCGAGAGCGTGCGCCAGTTCGCGCTCGACCAGCTCGACGCGAGCGGCGGGGGCGACGCGCTGCGCGAGCGGCACCTGCGGCACTTCCTCGCGCTCGCGGAGACGTCGGAGAAGCACCTGACCGGCCCGCGACAGCACGAGTGGTTCCAGCGCCTGGAAGCCGAGCAGGAGAACCTGCTGCAGGCGCTCGCGTGGACCGCGCACGTGCCCGACGGCGCGCTGCTGGCGCTGCGGCTGGCGGGCTCGGTGTGGCGCTTCTGGTCGGCGCGCGGCCACTACGAACTGGGCCGCCGTGCGATGGAGGACGCGCTCGCGCGCCCCGGGGCGGACGCGCCGACGGCCGAACGCGCGCGCGCACTGGTGCGCTCGGCGGGGCTCGCGCTCTACCAGGGCGACGGCGACGCGGCGCAGCCGCGCATCGAGGAGAGCCTCGCCATCTACCGCGCGCTCGGCGACCGCAAGGGCGTCGCGCGCGCGCTCGCCGCGCTGGCCACGGCGGCGGCGTATCGCGAGGACGACGACACGTTCGAACGCACGAACCGCGAGAGCCTGGAGCTGTACCGCGAACTCGGCGAACGCCGCGGGCTGGCGCTCGCGTACCACAACCTCGGCTTCCTCGCGTGGTGCCGCGACGACCACGTGTCGGCGCGCGAGCACTTCGGCGAGGCGCTGGCGATCCTGCGGCAGATCGGCGATCGCGAGCAGCAGGCGCTGACGCTGGCCGGGCTCGCCGAGGCGCTGTTCCGGCTCGGCGACCGCGCGGCGGCTGCGAAGGGCTATGCCGAGAGCCTCGAACTCGCGCTCGCTCTCGAAGCGAACCTGGAAGCGTGCTACGCGCTCGAAGGCACGGCCGACCTCGCGCAGGCGACGGGCGACGCCCGCACGTCGGCGCGCTGGTTCGGCGCGGCCGAAGCGTACCGGCGCGAGGCCGGCTCGCCGCCGTTGCCGCGCGAGCGCCGGCAGCGGGAGGCCACGCTCGGCCGTCTCGCGGCCACGCTCGGCCCCGCCGCGTACGAGGCGGCCCGGGACGAGGGAGGCCGCCAGCCGATCGAAGTCGCCTGCCGGGAAGCACTCGAGTGGTTGAGCCGACCCTCACCCGGTTTTGCCGGACCGAACCCGGATCCATCCTGACGCGATTTCTGAACAACCTCGTGCAAACCCATGCCGCAGGATCAACTGCATGGCGCTCGCAGGGCACAAAGTCGTTGTGGCCAGGGGCCGAGCCGCATAGGATTTTCTCGCGATGCTCACGGATCGAGCCGCTCGTGTTCTCCCTGGATCGGCCCCGCTGTTGGCTGCCCCGGCTCTCCGGTCGCTGCGCCCCCCGGTGCACCCGTCCGTCCGCCCGGTCGCGCCAATCGCACCGATCACCCCTGACTCGAGGTGATTCATGCGCTTGAAGGCGACTCCGCTTCTGCTCGGGATCCTCGCCGCGCTCGTACTGAGCACGGCTCCCGCCCGGGCGGCCTCCCTGTTCTTCGACTACGTGGGCTTCGATTACGAGAGCCCGAACCCGAATCCCGGCGACTTCGGCGAACCCGGTGCGGGCTACGTGGGCCTGGGCTACGTGCCGAACCTGTTCGCCCCGCTCGTCGCCGACACGACGCAGTACCAGTACACGTACGTCGTGTCGGGCATGACGCCGGTGTCCCGTTCGTTCGTGGGCCCGTACGCGATCATCGACTACAGCCCCGGCACGCTGTCGATCTACGAGGACTCCAAGTCCTCGGGCACGTACGCCGACTACGGCGTGAACCCGCCGAATGCGACCGCGCCCGGCACGTTCACGGACGGCACGCTGTTCGTGACCGGCACGCTGACGAGCTTCCGCTTCGTGGTCAACCTCACGAACGGCACCGGCAGCTACGAGGCGAACTACACCGTCACCGGTGGCTCGCAGCTCGCGAACGTGCCGCTCAGCCAGCGCACCGGCTGGACGTTCGCCGGCTCCACCGGCAACGCGCTCAACATTCCGGCCGGCTACTCGCACCAGATCGACGGCCAGAACTTCGTTCCCGACCCCGTTCGCGCCCGTGGCGTGAGCTGGGGCGCCCTCAAGGCCACGTACCGCTGAGCGGCACGACCACCGCGCGAAGGAGGAACACCATGAAGCGCTTCATCGCGACGCTCGCCGTGGCCGCACTGCTCGGCGTCGTCCAGAATGCCGTCGCCGCCACCGGCCCGGCCATCGACTGGGATCCCGCGTACACGTGGGAACCGCTCGCCACGCCCACGAACTCGGTCGCCGGGCAGCAGCTCCGGCTGGTCGGCACCGTCAGCGGGTTCGACTTCCCGTTCGGCGACCTGAACCCGAGCGACCCGAGCCGCGAGTACACGTTCGTGGCGTACGGCCTGATCTCGCAGGGCACCACGGTGATCGGACCGCCCGCGTTCCAGATCTACACCACCAACTACACCGGCGGCACGTTCGAGCTGTACGAGGACCTGAGCCCCGACGCGGTGTTCGCCCCGAACCCGCCGAACGCACAGGTGCCCTCCACGTTCACGGACGGCACGCTGCTGCTCTCCGGGCAGTTCACGTCGTTCCAGACGGTGAGCAACAACTTCACGTCGTTCAACGTGGGCAACATCGAGGGCAACATCAACTGGACGGGCGGCACGCTGGTGAGCCGCCTGAGCGGTCCGAACGGTTCGCCCTGCCCCGGCCTGTTCACCGGCGGCTCCACGTGGTACCCGGCCGTGATGATCCCGGGCTACGTGTTCCGTCACGACGGCAAGATCGACCTGCAGTGCCCGGTCGGCACGTCGAGCTCGAGCTGGGGCCGCATCAAGACGCTGTATCGCTGAGTCCGCTTCCCGATCCCCCCGGCGCCGGGTTCCGCCACGTGCGGAGCCCGGCGTTCGTTCTTGCGGTCGGCCCCGAGCCGCGTGAGTCGAGCCGCCGCGTCCGCCCGGAAGACGCGCTCCCGTGCAGGCGGTCCCCGGCGGTCGCCACGCGCCGGCCCGCCCGCGTCCCGAGGCGAAACCCTCTGCATCGCGCCCGCGGCGCACCCCTCGCATCCCAACACCGCGTTCGCGTCCGGATGCGTGGTTCGGGGATCGCACCTTCGTGCGGCCGGCGCGGACCTTCCCACGACGACCCTGATGCAGAGGAGACACTTCATGATGAAGACACCTCGTTCGTTCCTGGCCGCACTGGCCTTTGCGGCCGCCGTACCGGTGCTCGCGGGTTGTTCGCGCGACGCCTCCAGCCCGGTCGCGCCCGCAGCCGACACCGCTCCCGCCGCCGCGTCACGCGAGGTCACGCCGCAGTCGCTGCTGGGCCCGTTCGGCTTCGGGATCTCGGGCGTGATGTTCGTCCACGCGTCCCCGGACGCCCCCGCGGTCGACATCCGCCTCGGAGTGCTTCCCGCGGCGCGCGGCCTCATGTTCCCGGACAACACGCCCTATCGCTTCACGCTGTCCGGGCCGCGGTCGATCAGGGTGAACGTCGCCGGCACGTCCGCCACGGTGATCAGCGCGCGCCCGACGCTCGCCCGCAACACGTTCTACACGGTGTTCGCAGCGAACCGGGTGGCGAACATCGAGCCCGTCGTGCTCGTGGACGACCTGACCCCGCCCGCGGCCGGCAAGGCCCACGTGCGGTTCGTGCACCTGTCGCCCGACGCACCGGCCGTGGACATCGCGGTCGCCAACGGTGGACCGGTGCTGTTCCCGAACGTGTCGTTCAAGGGCTCCACGGCGTTCACGCCGGTGGCCGCCGGAACCTACGACCTCGAAGTGCGCGTCGCGGGGACGAACACGGTGGCCCTGTCGCTGCCGGGCGTGCGGCTGGACTCGGGGCGCATCTACACGGTGTTCGCCAAGGGCCTGCTCGGCGGCACGGGCAGCCAGGCGCTCGGCGCGGGGCTGATCGTGAACTGGCCGCGCTTCGGCTGGAGTTCGTTCGCGCAGCCGGCGGCGATCGTCGAGAACGACCTGCAGTCGGGCGACACGCGCTAGTTTCCGGTGATCGGCGGGGCGCCCCCCTCGGAGCGCCCCGCCGTCGCTCGTCCCGCCCGCCGGTCAGACGCCGTACTCGGGCGCCGGCTTGTCCTGCAGCCAGTGATCGAACCAGCGGCGGATGTGCTGCTGGTTCTGCACGCGCCGCGACGGCGTGCCGCTGCGCGAGAGCTCGTGGTTCTCACCCGGGAAGCGCACCATCGCCACGGGCTTCTTCCGGTACTTGAGCCCGCGGAACATGATTTCGCCCTGCGCGATCGGCGTGCGCCAGTCGTCCTCGCTGTGCAGCACCAGCAGCGGCGTCTCGATGCGGTCCATCAGGGGCCCCGGTGACACGGCCGCGTACTGCTCCGGCACCTCCCACGGCGCGGCCCGGAACCACGCCGGCGTGTAGAGCGCGAAGTCGCACGTGGACCACATCGCGCCCCAGTCCGAGACGCAGCGCTGCGTGATCGCCGCCTTGAAGCGGTGCGTCTGCGCGATCACCCAGTTCGTGAGCAGCCCGCCGCCGCTGCCGCCGGTGACGCCCATGCGCGACTCGTCCACGCACCCGCGCGCGATCACCGCGTCGACGCACGCCATCAGGTCGCGGTAGTCGTCGCCCGGGTAGTGGTACTGGATCACGTTCGCGAAGTCCTGCCCGTACGAGGTGCTGCCGCGCGGGTTCGTGTACAACACCAGGTAACCCGCCGCGGCGAGCACGCGGAACTCGTGGAAGAAGCCGACGCCGTACGCCACGTGCGGGCCGCCGTGGATCTGCAGGACGAGCGGGTACTGCTTCGCGGGGTCGAAGTCGCGCGGCTTCACGAGCCACGCCTGCACGCGCCGCCCGTCGAAGCTGTCGACCCACAGCTCCTCCACCTCGCCGAGCGCGGCCTCGGCGAGCAGCGCCTCGTTGGCGTCGAACAACCGCGTGAGCGCGCCGCTCGCCACGTCGAGCACGTGCAGGGCTCCCGGCGTGTCGTGTCCGCCCAGCGTGAACGCCACGCGGGAGGCGTCCGCGCTCACGCTGCCGTGCGTGACCTCGCGGTGCGGCGGCGTCAGCTCGCGCGCCGCGCCGGTGGCCACGTCCACGATCGCGAGACGGCCCGCGCCGTGCGAGTCGATCACGCCGATCACGCCGCGCCCGTCGGCCGTGAACGCCAGCGGCTGCGAGCCGCCGCCTCGCGGCGGGTGCTGGTCGGAGCTGATGCCGCCCTCGTTGAACGGGCGGTCGAGCTTCGCCGACGCGATCACCGGCTCCGTCATGGGCCACGTGCCGGAGAACACGAGCAGTTCGGTCTGGTCGTACGAGCGGTACGTCTCGGGCCGCACGCCGCCGGCGGCCGCGATGCGGCCGTCGGCGCCCTCGGCGAACTGCATCAGTGGCCCGCGCACGTCCGCCACCACGCGCAGCGCGTCGCCTTCCGTGGGGGTTTCGAGCTCGGGCGACACGGCCCAGATCTCGTTGTCCTCGGGCCCGAACCACGGTTCGGCGCGGCGGTCGGACGTGAACAGCACCCACTTCCCGTCGCGCGACCACGCGACGTTCTCCTCCTTGAACGCCCGGCCCGTGGTGAGCGCGCGCGGCGTGCCGCCGGCGGCGTCGATCACCCACACGTGGTCCAGGTGATCCCAGTCGATGAAGCCGGCGTTGTTCCACCGGAAGACCGGCTGGGTGACGAGCCGCGCCGGCTCGTGCTTCGGCTTCTTGGAGTCGGGCGTGTCGAGCGCCGGGTTGTGGCCCGACTGGAACGCGATCCGCCGGCCGTCGGGCGACCACGCCGGCGACGTGCAGCCGGACTTGAGGCTCGTCAGCGCGCGCGCCTCGCCGCCGGCGAGCGGCAGCACGTGGATCTGCGGGTCGGCCTCGGCGTTCGCGCGGCGCACGAACGCGAGCTGCGATCCGTCGGGCGACCAGCGCGGCTGGCCGTCACGCCCGCCGAACGTGAGCGCACGCGGCGGCGCGGGCGCCTGCCCCGCCGCCGGCACCTCCTGCAGCCACAGGTGCGTGCGGTACTCGTCGGCCTCGGTGTCCACGGACACGCGCGTGAACGCGATCTTCGAACCGTCGGGCGAGATCTGCGGATCGGCGATCCACTCGAAGCGCAGCAGGTCTTCTTCCTTCATGGGGTCCTCGAAAGTGTGGGGCCCGGGGTCGCCGGCGGGCGCCGATCGGGGCGGCCTCCGCGGTCGAGACCCCGGGGACGCGTACGCTAGGTGTCGCGCTTCCGCGGGGTCAACCGCCGGGCGCGCTCCGTGGAGAACGACGCGACGGACGCGGCGAACGCGACGCCGCGTGGCCCGCACACCGTGCCGCGTGGACGCCCGCGCGCGGCCCCGATACGCTCTGTCGCGACTTCGGCCCCGCGAGGCCCTCCCGACACGATCGCGACCCAGGAATCCGCCGCCATGCGACTGGCCACTCTCCTCGCCCCGCTCGCGCTGCTCGCCGCCGTCTCCGCGTTCGCCGCGCCGATCCACACCTCGTACCTGTGGCACATGCACCAGCCGATCTACTGGCCCGACGCCAGCACGTGGACGCCCGGCCGGTACGAGACCGTGTACGAGACCATCACGCTGAACCACAGCGCCAACGACGAGTTCTCGATCTTCAACAGCGACGACCGCGTGCAGGACTACCAGGGCTATCCGAAGACGGCGATCCAGTCGGTGCTCGACCTGCCCGACGCCGGCGCGCAGGTGTCGTTCGCGGGCAGCCTGATCGAGAACGTGCGCAGCCTGGCGAACGCCGGCTGGAACGGCGGCCGGTACGCGGGCAACTGGTGGCAGCCCTACCGCGACGCCATGGGCTGGACCACCTCGGGTGGCCGCCGCCGCTTCGACCCGGTCATCGTGGGCGCGCACCACGCGGTGAACCCGCTGTGCGACGAGAGCGTGTTCCGGCGCGAACTCCAGGTGCAGAAGGCGCTCATGCCCGGCGCCTGGGGCAGCACCACGCTGTCGCAGGGCTTCTTCCCCGCCGAGATGTGCTTCAGCGAGCGGCTGATCCCTTCGCTCGTGGCCGAGGGCGTGCAGTGGGCGATCGTGCCCGACGTGCACGTCGCGCGCGCGTGCGCGGACTACCCCTACAACGCGAACCAGGACAACTGCGACCCGCCGAACCGCGCCGACCAGCAGAACCCGGCGCAGGGGTACTACTACAGCCAGAGCATCAGCCGCGGCGTCACCACGAAGGTGCCCGTGCCGTACGGCCTGCGGCCGCACAAGGCGCAGTGGGTGAACCCCGCCACCGGTGCCGTCACGGCCATGACCGTGGTGCCGTCGGCGAACGGCATGTCGTGGAACGAGGGCTACGGCCTGTACGGCACGGGCGAGATCGACGCGATCGCCGCGCGCAACGACCCCGCGAACCCCATGCTCGTGCTGTTCTCGCACGACGGCGACAACGCCTGGGCCGGCGGCAACAGCTACTTCACGCAGAACGTCACGCAGTTCTCGCATGCCGCCGCGAGCCAGGGCTACGAGCCCACGACCGTGGCCGAGTTCCTCGCCGACCATCCCGTGAGCGCCGCCGACGTGGTGCACGTGGAGGACGGCGGCTGGGTGAACGCCGACGGCGACTTCGGCTCGCCGCAGTTCATCAACTGGAACTGGCCGCTCGTGAACGCGGCGGGGCAGTTCGACATCCCGAACGGGTGGGCCGAGGACGAGCGCAACTGGGCCATCCTCACCGCGGCCACGAACGTGGTGCTCACCGCCGAGGGCGTGGCGGGCGCGCCGAACGCGGCCCGCATCGCCGAGCCCGGCACGCCCGGCACCACCGATCTCGAGCGCGCGTGGCACTTCCTGCTCGCCGGCCACGAGAGCGGCTACATGTACTACGGCGCCACGCTCGACATGGAGATCAAGGCCACGCTCGCCGCGAACAGGGCCGTCTCCTACGCGACCGCCGCGATCGGCGCCGCGGCCGACACGGTGGCGCCCACGATCTGGCTGCCGCAGCGGCTGCCGTGGAACCCCGGCGGCAAGGGCGGCGGCGCGCTGTGGGGCTGGCCCGGTGGCGCGGGCGCCACGATGACGAACGACTTCTGGGTGTGGACGTTCGCGCACGACGTGAGCGGCGTGGACACGTGCCGGCTCGTGTGGCGGCTCGACGCCGACGGGCAGAACCCGATCGCGTCCACGCAGAACGAGACGTACGCGGGCGGCGCCGAGGTCGGCGCGTGGCAGGCGTCCGCGATGACGCGCCGCGTGTTCCCGAAGGGCAACCTGTTCAACCGCGGCGACATCGACCTGACCGTGCTGCCCACGGTGATCGCCGACGAGTGGTCCGCGCACGTGAGCGGGCTCACCGACGTGCTCGTGGACTATTACGTGGAGAGCGTCGACCGGAACGGCCGCGTGCGCCGCAGCCCGATCCAGCACGTATACGTGGGCGCCTCGGGCGGCGGCACGTCGAATCCCGCCGTGGCGTGGGAGCCCGCGAACCCCGTGGCCGGCGGCACGCTGACGATCCACTACGACCCCGTGCCCGGCGCACTGCCCGACGCGACGAATCCCGTCCACATCCACGTCGGCCACAGCGGCTGGACGAACGTGCTGTCGCCCGATCCCGCCATGACGTGGAACGCCGGGACGCAGCGCTTCGACTACACCTACACGATTCCGAGCACCGCCACCGCGGTGGACTTCGTGTTCAACAACGGCTCCGGCACCTGGGACAACAACGGTGGCGCCGACTGGCACGTCACGGTGTCGGGCGCCCAGGCGCCCCCGCACGTGATCGACGGCACGCTGGACGCCGGCCTCACGCCCGTCGCCACCTGCGGCGGCCGCGACCTCTACGCGGACTACGACGGTCACTGGCTGTACCTGGCCGCGCCGAAGGCCGCGAGCGGGCTCGACCACTTCCTGTTCGTGGCGCGCGCCGACAGCACGCGGATGCGGGCCGCGCCGTGGGCCAAGGCCGGGCCGGCCGCCGCGTGGGACCTGTTCGTGGCCAACGAGAGCACGAACAACTTCGTCGGCTGGTTCGACGCCGCGGGCAACCAGCCCACGGCGGGCCTGCAGAAGGCCGCGGGCACGGTGCTCGAGGCGATGATCGACGTCTCGCTGTGGTTCAACCCTCCCCCCGCGTCGCTGCGCGTGGCGTTCGCCGGGTACGGCACCGCCGACGGCGGCGCGCTGTCGGCGCAGGTGCCGTGCGGCGATGCGAACGGCGCGCTCGATCCGGGCGAGCGGCTCGTGGTGTCGTCGAGCGCGCTCGTCTCGGCGCCGGCGCCCGCGGCGGCGAAGGGCCCGCGCATCGCGCTCGCCTCGGCCAGCCCCACGCGCGGCGCGTTCCGGGCCGCGGTCGACGCGAAGCCGGGCGACGCGCTCACGGTGCAGGTGCTCGACGTGCGCGGTGCGGTGGTCGCCACGCTGTGGAACGCGCCCGCCGCAGGCCCCGTGTCGGTGTCCGGCGACCTGCGCACGCACGGCGCGGCGCCGGGCGTGTACTTCGTCACGGCGCGCAGCGGCGCCGCCCGATCGTCGGTGCGCGTGGTCGTGCTTCCGTGACCGATCCGCGCGAGCGCGAAGGCGGGCCGCTGCCGTGGCTCGCCTTCGGCGTCTGCTGCGCCATCTGGAGCAGCACGTTCCTGTTCATCCGCATCGGCAACGACTCGCTCGCGCCGGTGTGGGCGGCGGCGCTCCGCCTGATGATCGCGTCCGTGCTGCTCACGGCGATCGCGCTGATCACGCGCCAGCCGTGGCCCCGCGGCGCCGCGTTGCGCGCGGCGATCGCGTTCGGCTTCGTGGACTTCGGCGTCAGCCTGCCGCTGCTCTACTGGGGCGAGCGCGACGTACCGTCGGGCGTGGCCGGCGTGCTGTACGCCACGATCCCGCTCACGACCGCGCTGTTCGCGCGCCTGTACGGTCTCGAGCCATTGCGCCCGCGCGTGCTCGCGGCGGCCACGCTCGGCGTGGCGGGCGTCGCGGTGCTCGTGTCGTCGCAGCTCTCGGGCGCGATCCACGGCGCGAGCCTGGCCGCGGTGTGCGGCGGCGCGGTGACCGCCAGCCTCGCCGGCGTGCTGCTGAAGCGCGCGCCCGGCAGCAGCCCGTTCACGATCAACGCGATCGCGCACGCGGTGGGCGCGCCGTTCGTGTGGGCGGCCAGTTCCGCGCTCGGCGAGGCGCAGCACCTGCCGCGCACGGGCAGCGGCTGGCTGTCGGTGCTCTACCTCACCGTGGTCGGCTCGGTGGTCGCGTTCGTCGCGTTCGCGTGGCTCGTGCCGCGCTGGCCGGCCACGCGCATCAGCTTCGTGTCGGTGGTGGTGCCGGTGCTCGCGCTCGCGCTCGGCGTGCTCGTGCGCGGCGAGACCGTGGGGCCCACGGCCGTGCTCGGCTCCGCCGTCGTGATCGGCGCGGTCGTGCTGGCGCTCGCGGGCGACCGCTCCGCCACCCGGAGCTGACGCCGCCGCGCGCACGGGAGCGCCGGCGTCAGCCTTCCTCGGTCAGTCGAGCGCGCAGCGCCTTCACGTCCAGCTCCGGCGCGGGCAGCTGCGGGTCGATCGACTCGAGCGCCTCGGTGACCACGCGCGCGATCGCCCAGTCGCGGTACCACTTGCGATCGGCCGGGATCACCCACCACGGCGAGGCCTTCGTCGAGCACTTCGAGAGCGCGTCCTCGTAGGCCCGGCGGTAGTCCTTCCACAGCGCGCGTTCGTCCAGGTCGCCGGCGTTGAACTTCCAGCGCTTCGCCGGGTCGTCCAGCCGCTCGAGCAGGCGCTCGCGCTGCTCGCCGCGCGAGATGTGCAGGAAGAACTTGAGCACCGTCGTGCCGCGCGCCACCAGCGCCTGCTCGAACGCGTTGATCAGCGCGTAACGCGCGGACCACTCCGCCTTCGGCACCAGCCCGTGCACGCGCACCACGAGCACGTCCTCGTAGTGCGAGCGGTTGAAGATCACCACCTCGCCCGCCGCCGGCGCGACCTGGTGCACGCGCCACAGGAAGTCGTGCGCGCGCTCCTCCTCGCTGGGCACCTTGAACGCCTTCACGCGCACGCCCAGCGGATCGAAACCCGTCATGACGCGCCGCACGACGCCGTCCTTGCCCGAGGTGTCCATGCCCTGCAGCACGATCAGCAGGGAGCGGCGGCCCTCGGCGTACAGCCGGAACTGCAGCTGCTCCATGCGCGCGAGCCGCTCCGCGGTCTCGGCGGCGGCGGTCTCCTCGTCCTTCACGCCCGGCGTGGCGCCGGCCTTCCACTTCGAGAGGTCCACGTCCCGGCCGGGCTTCATGCGCAGATCGTCGAACTTCATCGGGAGTCTCCGGTGTCGGGATCGGTCGTGGGCACGCCCCAGGCGGCCCGGACTTCGGCGAGCGCGTCCGGTGCGAGCCCGCGTCGTTCGAGGTCGGCGAGCCGGGGCGCCATGCGTTCGGCGTAGGCGCGCGTCGTCCACTCCCCGATGACCGCGATCTCCGGCGCGTCGCCGGGCGCGTTTTCGGGAAAGCGCCGCTCGAGGTCGAGCACGCGCCCGCCGGACTGTCCCGGCAGCCGCGCGAGTGCATCGGCGACGAGGTGCGACTCGGCCGGGTCGGCGTCCTCGAGCCAGTCGAGCCAGAACTCGGCCACGCTCGCCGTCGCGAACGGCAGCCCGGTGCGCGTGAGCGCCTCCCGGCCATCGGGCGTGAGCACGCGCCACGCGCCGCGCAGCAGCGGCAGCACGCGCCGGTCGCCGAGCGCGAGCAGGCCGGCGATCAGGCCCACGCGCACGGGCTCGTCCTCGGCGTGCTCGATCAGCGCGCGCACCGTGCGCGGGCCGGTCATCGGATCGTCGCCGGTCAGCGGCAGCAGCGACGCGAAGCAGGTGGCCGCGGCCTGCACCACCGTGGAGTCGGGCTCGCGCTGCACGAACGGCAGCAGCGCCACCACCGACGTCGAACCCGCGCGCACCGCCTCGGCCAGGCGCTCGAGCAGTTCCATGCGCTCGCCGGCGGGCGCGACGGTGGCGAGGCGTTCGTACGCGCTCGCCAGGCTCGTGCCGGCCTCGGGTTCGCGGGTGGCCCCGTAGTAGAGCGCGAGCTGGAACACCACGAGCAGCAACTCGTCGGTGTCGAGCGTGTCCCACGCGCCCGGCGCCGCGCCGCGCTCGACCAGCGGCCGCACGTAGTCGGCGCTCGGCGCCTCGTCGGGCGCGCCGCGGCCACCGCGGCCCGGGCCGCGTCGCGGGCGACCGCGCTTCACGCAGGGCTCCACGGGCGCGCGCGCCGGGGCAGCCGACGATGGTCGAGGACGGGGGAAGCGGAGCGGCGGGCGTGCATGCGCGGCAGTATCCCCCGCCGCACGCGTGCCTCCAAACGCACCGGCTCCGGTGGACGCGCGGGACGGCGCGGCGACGGCCCGGCGAAAACAGCGGCGGGCGCCGCACCCGGCGCCCGCCGCATCCATGTCGTGGCAATCGGCTCAGGCGGACTTGTGGACGTTGCTCGCCTGCAGACCCTTCGGGCCCTTCACGACCTCGAACTCGACCTTCTCGCCCTCGGCCAGGGTCTTGAAGCCCTCGGACTGGATGGCGGAGAAGTGCACGAACACGTCCTCGCCACCTTCCTGCGAGATGAAACCGAATCCCTTCGCATCGTTGAACCACTTCACGGTACCGATCGGCACTGCGCACTCCTTCATGCTGGGGCGGATCGCCCCCGTCGAACGTCCCGCACCCGGTGGGGCCGAGTGGGGGTGAACCTCGTCGGACGTGTGGGCGACAAAACGCACGCAGCCGCGGGGATTGGGGGTCCGCGGCTGCCGTGCTGCCTTCCGCTTTGACACCTGACACCGACCGACGGAGCCAGTCTGTACCACCGCGGAATGCCGAATCAAGACTCAACCCGTCACGGCTCGGCAGCGTAGACGGCTGGAATCGTTTTCACCTCGAGCATCCGTTCGATCGCACGTGCCTTGCCGACCGTGAGCCGCACCGTGTACACGCCGGGGCGCACGAATTGCGGTTGCCCGGCGAACTCCTCGCGCGCGATGCGCGTGCGCGGTTCGCCGGCCGTCAGGTCCCACGTGACCCGGTTGAGTCCGGGCGAACCCGGGCCCGTGAGCGTGCGCACCTCGCGGCCGGCGGAATCGCTGACCACCACGCTCACCCCGCCCTCGATCTCCTTCGGCAGGAAGTAGTCGAACCACGCGCCGAACGCCGGGTTCTTCGCGATGAACTCGCGCTGGCCCCAGCGGCCGCCGAGCGCGCGCGAGTACCACGTCCACGCCGCGCGCGGCGCGAAGAACGTCACGGTGTCGGTGAGCGCCTTCGGCGTCCACTGCTGCAGCGACTGGATGCCGTCCACGATCCAGATCGAACGCCCGTGCGTGCCCACCACGAGGTCGCCGTCGCGCGGGTGGATCAGCACGTCGTCCACGGGCACCGTGGGCAGTCCCTCGCCGAACTTCATCCACTTGCGGCCCGCGTCGAGCGACACGTACAGCCCCTGCTCCGTGCCCACCCACAGCAGGTCGCGGTTGCGCGGGTCTTCGCGCACCACCTTCACGGGCTGTTCGCGCGGCAGGTCGCCGGCGAGGCTCGTCCAGCTCTGCCCGAGGTCGCGCGTCACGAGCACGCGCGGCGCGAAGTCGTCGCTGCGATGGCCGTCGATCGCCAGGTACGCCACGTTCACGTCGTGGTGCGACGGCTCGATGCGGCTCACGTACAGCCCGGCCGGCACGCCGCGCAGGTGCGGCGTCAGGTCCTGCCACACGCCGCCGCCGTTCGTCGTGACCCACACCTTGCCGTCGTCGGTGCCCGCCCACACGACGCCGGCGCGCACCGGCGACTCGGCGACCGTCGTGATCGTGCAGTGCTGCTCCGCACCCGAGCCGCCGGTGGCCATCTTCGCCGGGTCGCGCGTGGTGAGATCCGGGCTCACGCGCTCCCACCGGTCGCCGCGCCCGGTGAGTCGGAACACGTACTGGCCGCCCATCCACAGCACCGTCGGGTCGTGCGGCGACAGCTGGAACGGCGTGTTCCAGTTGAAGCGGTGCGCCGGCTCGCCTTCGTTGTTCGACGGCCGCAGGTAGCGCTCCCGTCCGCTGCCCAGGTGCTGGCGCACGAGCTGCCCGCCCTGCGACTCGTAGTACACGATGTCCGGCTCGGCCGGATCGGCCGCCACGTGGAAGCCGTCGCCGCCGCCGAGCACGTACCAGTGATCGTTCGCGATGCCCGCGCCCGTGGACGGCTCGCCCCACGTCTCGACCTCGAAGCGCGTGCGCGACGGGCCGCCCCAGCTCTGGTTGTCCTGCATGCCGCCGTAGACGTGGTAGTACGGCTCGCGGAAGTCGACCGCGAGGTTGTACACCTGCCCGAGCGCCAGGTTGTCGTGGTAGTCCCAGTTCCGCGCGCGATCGCGGCTCTCGTAGATGCCGCCGTCAGTACCCAGCAGCACGTGGTCGCCGTCGGCCGGGTCCACCCACATCGCGTGGCAGTCCGGATGCAGGTTCTTCGCACCGCCCGCGCGAAACGTGACGCCTCCGTCGTCGGACACCCAGAGGTCGGTGCCGAGCAGGTAGACGCGCGTGCTGTCGTCGGGCTGCACGCGGACCTGGCTGAAGTAGAACGAGCGCGGCGAGAACGGGCTGATGCGCTTCCACGTCGCGCCGGCGTCGTCGCTGCGGAACAGACCGCCCGCGCGCTGCGTGTCCTCGAACTCGGAGAGCCGCCCGCCCTCGTCGCTCTCCACCACCGCGTACACCACGCCCGGGCGCTTCGGCCACACGCACAGGCCGATGCGCCCGGTGCGGCGCGGCAGCCCGTTCGTGAGCTTCGTCCACGTGCGGCCCGCGTCGATGCTCTTCCAGATGCCGCCGGTCTCCGACACTCCCGTGTACGACCACGCCGTGCGCCGGCGCGCGTACATCGCCGCGTACAGCACGCGCGGATCCGACGGGTCGATCGCGAGGTCCACCGCGCCGGTGCGCGCGTCCACCTTGAGCACGTGCTGCCAGCTGCGACCGCCGTCGCTCGTCTTGAACACGCCGCGCTCGGGGTTCTCGCCCCACAGTCGGCCCAACGCCGCCACGTACGCGACGTTGCTGTCGGCCGGGTCGCAGACGATGCGGCCGATCGCCGACGTCGCCGCGAGCCCGAGCGTGTCCCACGTGGCGCCGCCGTCGAGGCTGCGGTACACGCCGCGCCCCCACGACGAGGAGTTGCGGCTGTTCGCCTCGCCGGTGCCGAGCCAGACCACCTGCGCGTTCTTCGGCCACACCGCGATCGCGCCCACCGACGAGACGGCCTCGCGCTCGAACACCCCCGTCCACGTGACGCCCGCGTTCGTGGTCTTGAACGCGCCCCCGGTGCCCGTGGCCACGAAATACGTGGCGGGCCGCTTCGGGTCGACCGCGAAGTCGGTGATGCGCCCGCCCATCTTGCCGGCGCGGCGACGGCGACGGCGACGGCGGCGACGAGCGCGAGCAGCGCGAGGACGGGCGACAGCGAGCGAACGGACATGCGGCTTCCTCCGGTACGGGCACCGCCGCGCATCGTCCGGCGCGGCGCGGCGGAAACCTAGTCCAGCCCGCGGGCGCGCGGCGCGGGCGCGATCACGAACGCGGGAGCCGCGCGGGCGGGCGCGTCAGGCGCCGGACGAAGGCCGCATCGCCGCCACCTTCGCGAGGAACTCCGGCACCCAGCGCGCGCGCAGCGCGGCGCCGCGGGCCACCGCTTCCAGCAGGTCGGGGCGGTCGGCGAGCCGCGGCAGGAACGCCACGTGCGCGAGGCCGTGCTGCGGGTGCACGCACCATTGCCCGAGCCCGTCGGCCGTCCACGGCGCTTGGGCCGGCAGCCACTCGCGGGCTTCGGCCTCGTTCAGCAGCGCCGCCGTCGCGTGCCGGCGCTCGGGCACGCTCTCGACCGCCGCCGGCGGCTGCAGCATCACGAGCAGGCCCGCGCCGAGCCGCGGGTGGCGCTGCGCGCCCGTCATGCGGAGCAGCGACGTGTGCGCCGCCGCTTCGGCCGGAGACGTCGCCTCGCCCGAGCGCACCTCGGCGTCGAACACGCCGGCGTCCGCGTTCGCGCGCGTCCACGGTGGTGCTTCGAGGGTGGCGAACGCCGCGAACACGTCGCGCGTCCACGGCGATGCACCCGCGCCGCGCATCGCGTAGGCGTCGCCCGCTTCGACGAGCGGGTCGGCCTCCTCGCGCGCCGGCAGGCCCGGCGGCGCGCTCGCGGCGCTCGTGCCCGCGAGCGGCTCGGCGAGCGGCGGCGAAGCGCTCGGCGTCACCCAGCTGCAGCAGCGCGGCGTGCGCGAGCAGCGCCGCCGCGGCGGCCGAAGCCCAGCCGGTCGGGCTCGCCGCGAGCGTCACCGGAGGCGTGCAGCGACACGTCGCCCGTCTCGCTGTTCCAGCGCAGCGCGGACAGCCCGGGATCGCGCGTGAATGCGTCCGACAGCGCCGCGAACGTGGCGCCCGTGCCGTCGACGCCGCGCAGCACGCGGGTCTCCGCGTGCGCGCGCAGGGCGGTTCCGTCCGCGGCGCGCTCGGACCACACGCGCTGCGCGAGCCGCGCCGGCCACCACCGGAACCCCGCCGGCTCGTCCACCGCCCACGGCGCATCCGCTCCGAACACCGAGCGCACGTGCTCGACCAGCTCGCGACCGTAGTCCACCGACATGCCCGGCACTCCTCACGAAAGTGGCGCGCGCCCCGGAAGGCGCGCGCCACGCGTTCGCGTGCGGCTCAGCGCACGCCCATCAGCTCCACGTCGAACACGAGCGTCGCGTTCGGAGGGATCGGCCCGCCGGGCGTGCCCTGCGCGCCGTAACCGAGCGCGGGCGGAATCGTCAGCTTGCGCTTGCCACCCACGCGCATGCCCTTGACGCCCTGGTCCCAGCCCGGGATCACCATGCCGGCGCCGAGCGTGAAGCTGAAGGGCTGCTGGCGGTCGCGCGAGCTGTCGAACTTGGTGCCGTCCGTGAGCCAGCCCGTGTAGTGCACGCTCACCGACTTGCCGTCCTCGGCCACGGCGCCGTTGCCGACCGAGATGTCCTGGATCACGAGGCCGTTCGGCATGCGGGTCTCCCCCGGCGTCGCGGCCGGTGCGGGGGTGGTGGTGGCGGTGGCGGTCTGCTGGGCGGACGACGCGGTGGTCGAGCTCTGCTGGCAGCCGGCCAGCAGGGCGCCCGCCAGCACGACGAGAGCGATGGCACGCATCAGTGGATCTCCTCTGGGTTCCGGGACTCCGGGTGCCTCCCGGAGCGGCGCGTGACGCTCGCACAGGGGCGGCGGCGGCGGCAAGCCGCGGGTGCTCCGGCCGGGGTCCGGCGGGCCGGAGGGCCCAAGTCCCGCCTCAAGCCCCCTCCGTGGACGGCCGAAAACCCCGGCAAAACACCAGCGCTGGTGCGCCCTGAAGGTTCCGCATGTTCGTTTCGAGTGAGATCCAGAAGGTGGTCGTGCGCTTCCTGGCGGCGTCACCTTGCGACTTCAGCCCCATGCGCCTGATGTTCCACCTGCACGTCTCGGGCGGCGAGATGACGCCGATCCAGACCAAGCAGCTCAAGGCCGTCTTCATGGTGCGCGACCTGGATGGCGATCGCGCCCGCCAGGACACGAAGGGCTTCGTGACGCTGCCCGCCGAGACTGCCGCCGGCAAGAAGATCGCGGTGCGCTTCAAGGACGGCGAGTTGATCTGCGGCTATCGAATGAGCTCGGACGCCCGAGCGCCCGGGCTTCTTCGTCACCCCCGCCGATCAGACCACGAACAACGTGCGCGTGTACGTGGTGAGCGCCGCCGCCGCCGAGGTGAAGGCCGGCCCCGCGGCCGAGGAACTCGCCTCGAAGTGGCTGCAGCAGCACCCCGAAGCGAAGCGGGATCCGCGCGCGGCCTGACGTCCCCGGCCCGCCGGCCCGACCGCACCACCGGAAACACGAACGCCCGCCAGTCGGCGGGCGTCTCGCTTGGTGAACCCGTGCGTCAGCGGGCCTTCTTCTTCGCCGCGCGAGCCTTGGCTTTCTTCTTCTGGGCGGCGAGCTTGGCGCGCTTGCGATTGAGACGGATCTTGAAGGCGGTCATGGGACTCCTGAGGATTCGCGTCGAGGCGCGCCCCCATGGCGCGCGAGGGCGCGAACAGTAGCCGCCCGGCCCCCTGTCCGGCAAGTTCAGTCCCGGCCCGGACCCGCCCCCGCCGGCTCGCCCGGCCGATGCCCCCGCATCCACTGCACCCACGCCCAGAGCGCGTCCAGGTCGCCCGGGCGCAGGTGCCGCTCGAACGCCGGCATCCGCACGGCGGCGCGGTCGAGGAACGCCCGTGCGATCGGATTGCGCTCGAAGCGCTCGCTGCGACCCCGGCGCACCCACGCCTCGAACTCCCCGCGGTCGTGCACGAGTTCGGCGAAGTCCCGGCTGTCCCACGACGGGATGCTGCCCTTGAACGAGCCCGGATTGCGCGGCGCCAGCCGGCCCCCCGCCCCGTGGCAGCCCGTGCAGCCCAGCGCTTCCGCGCGCTCGAGGCCGCGGGCGGCCAGCGCCCGGCGAGGGTTCGCCACTCGTGGCCCACACGAACGCCGCGAGGTCGTCGATGTCGCGCGCGGGCAGGCGCCTCCCACGCCGGCAGCATGCGCAGCGCCCTGAATCGCGCGCCGCCTGCCACGAGCGGCTCTTCGCACGCGCCGGCGGGACGCCGTCGCGGATCCACGCGCGCACGTCGTCGAACGACTTCGCGTATATCATGAGGTCGCCCTCGAATCCCGGCACCGTCGCCCCGGCGCGGCCCGGGTTCGCGGCGCCGCGCACGCCCCCGCCCCGTGACAGGTGAAGCAGCCCTCGCGCTCGGCCAGGCGCCGGCCCCGTTCGGCCGCGGGCAGGTCGGCGCGCCGCAGTCCCGCGACGGCGGCGAGCACCGCGAGCGCGGCCACGGCGACGAGCGCCAGCGCGCGGCGCATCACGAAACGCGAACGCGCGTGGAGGCCGGGGCCCTCACGCGCGTCGAAGCGCGAACTCACTTGCCCGCGAGCAGCTTCGCGCCGGTCACGTCGATGCCGCGGACGCCGCCCCGTTCGGACAGCGTGCCGGTGATCTCCACCATCGAGCCGGCCATCGTCTTGAGCTTGTTGTAGGCGTCGGCGTCGTCGTGGTTCGGCGTCAGCAGGATCGCCTTGCCGTCCGTGCCCATGAGCATCATCGGCATGCCGTTCGACACGCACTTGAGCGCGCACTCCTTGTGCTTCGCGCCCATCGCGCCGTGACCCAGGTAGCAGCCGGCGTCGAGCACTTCGCCCTTCCACGTGCCGGGCTTGCCCCCGCCCATGCCCGCGGCGAATGCGGCGACGGCGACCATGACCAGACCCGCGGCGGTGACGAACGACAGGACACGCTTCATGCGAAGACCTCCTGGAGGGTGGCGAGCACCGACGGTACGGCGCGACACGACGCGGCGCTCGGGTGATGCGGAAGCGGCCCGGAAACGGAGCTCAGGTCAGCTCGAGGTGCTTCAGGTCGATCGGACCGTAGAGCCCGCCGCCCTGGGAGCCGAACCACTCGTTGCCCTTGCGCAGGGCTTCGGAGGGCACGTCCACCACGGGCAGGCCCAGGTCGTCGACGGCCGCCACGCGCGACGTGGTCGGGAGCGCGTACCGCTCGCTGGCGAGGTAGTCCTCGAATTCGTCGAGCGTCCACGCGAACAGCGCGTCCACGTCCCAGATCAGCTGCACCTCGCGGCCCTTCAGCAGATCCGGCGGATCGTCGGGCCCCGCGGGCTCCAGCCGGCCGACGGCGCAGCAGTCGCAGCCGAACCAGAAATCGAGATCGCCGCGGATCACCATGTTCTCGGACACGCGCGCCTCGGTGGGCGCGTCGCGCCACAGGTTGCCGAGCAGTTCGCTGAGCGCGAACTGGTAGCGGAGCAGCGCGCGCGGGTCGTCGGACGCCGCGCCGCGCACGCCGGTGGCGAGCACCCGCAGGTTGCGGATGGCCTCGAGCCGCACCCACGGCGAACGCCGGTTGGCGAGCGCGGTGAGGTTGTGGAGCGTGCCCTCGAGGCGTTCCCGCACGACCGTGATCAACTCGTCGAACGTGCCGTCGCCCTTGTCGAGGTAGTCCACCGTGCGGCGCATCGCCTGGTTCAGCGGGACGTAGGCCGAGCGAAGCGTGGCCCAGTCCTCGGTCAGACGCTGTTTGGCGATGACGTCCCAATCCGCCATGTCGCAGTTCTCCGGGTCGAAGCTCGCCACCCCGAACGGGATGGTCGCGCGGCGCGAGTATATCGGCCGTATGGATGAGGGTCCACCGCCGAAGGCTGGTCCGGGCCGGGTCAAGCCTGCTGCCGGCGCGCTGCCCTGCACGCGAAGGACCGCCGCGCGGGCCGGCGGGCGATCAGGCGGGCGCGACCGCCACCGCGACCTCGCGGCCCTCGGCGCTCGAACGGCGCGCGGCATCGAGCGCGAGCTGCACGGCCACCGCGTCGCCGAAGTCGGGCTCCATCGGCGCGAGACCCTTCAGGGCGTGCCAGAGCCGGTCGACCATCACCGAGAACGGCGCCACGAGCGGCGGATCGCCCTCGCGCCGATCGAGTCGCAACCGCTCCGGGATCTCCAGTTCCTCGGGCTCCTTCCCCGGGGCGATCTGCCACAGCCGGTGGCCGTCGTCGTCCCAGCGCAGCGTGGCTTCCTCGCCCTCGACCTCGTAGCGCTCCCAGCGATACGGCGCGTGCGCATTCAGGTCCACGAGCGCCGTCGCACCGTGGTCGAACGCGTACTGCAGCGTGAACGCGTCGTCGGCGGTGGCGACGCCCTCGGGGGCGCCGGGCGCGGGGGCGCCCCGGCGCGGCTGGTCCACGCGCACGCTCGCGAGCACGCGGCGCGGCTCGCCCAGGAACAGGCGCAGCGCGTCGGTGTGGTGCGAGCCGAGCGCGCCCAGGATGCCGCCGCCGCGCGAGGCGTCGGCGAGCCAGTTCATCGCGCGCCCCAGCACCGTTTGCCAGCTCGGATAGCGCCCCAGGATCTCGGCGCGCCGCGGCCTTCCGATCTCGCCCTTGCGCACGAGCTCCAGCGCGAGTGCGCGCGCCGGCAGGAAGCGGAACTCGTGGTTGATGCCCGCCACGCGCTTCGCCCGTCGCGCCGCGTCGCGCATCTCGATCGCCTGCGCGGCGTTCAACGCCGTGGGCTTCTCGCAGTGCACGTGGCAGCCGGCCTCGAGTGCGGCCAGCATCATCGGGTGGTGCAGGTCCACCGGCGTGGCGATGCTCACCAGGTCGGGCTTCTCCTTCGCGATCAACTCGCGCCAGTCGCCGTACGCGCCGGGCACGCCGAGTTCGGCGGCCACTTCGCGCGTGCGCTCGGGCCGCGCCCCCGCGATCGCCACGAGATCGAAGCCGGGATGGCGCTGGAAGGCGGGCGCCTGCACGAGGCGCGCGAACGAGGTGCCGAGCAGGGCGACGCGGAAGCGGTCCATGGCGGGCATGCTCCGGAGCGGGAACGGACGGCGAGACGGACCGCCGCATCGTGCGGCGCTCGCGAGTGCTCGTCAATCGCGCACGGAACGCGGGCGGGACGGCGACGAGCGCGGCGCGCCCCGCTCCCAGCGCGCCGCGGCGCACCGGAGCGCTTCGAACGCTGTGCTATCGTCCGACCGCTTTCCTCTTTCCCCTGCATCGCCACGCACGTCCACCGGAGGTCCGTCATGCGCGATCCGCGCTCCGCCCGGCTCGCTCATCTCATCGTGCATCACTCCACGCAGCTCCAGGCCGGTGAGGCCATCCTCATCGAGGCCTTCGACCTGCCCGACATGACCATCGTGCTCGACCTGGTGGACGAGGTGCACCGGGTGGGCGGCATCCCGCTCGTGTACCTGCGCAACAACGCGGTGCAGCGCCAGCTGCTGGCGAAGGGCACCGACAAGCAGTTCGAAGTCGTCGGCGACATCGAGCTGCACCAGATGAAGAAGGTGCAGGCGTACGTGGGCATCCGCGGCGCCGAGAACGTGAGCGAGCTGTCCGACGTGCCGGGCGAGCGCATGGCCGCGTACCAGAAGCTGGTCGCGCAGCCCGTGCACCTCACCTATCGCGTCAACCAGACGAAGTGGGTGGTGCTGCGCTGGCCGAACGCGGCCATGGCGCAGCTCGCGAACATGAGCACCGAGGCGTTCGAGGACTTCTACTTCCGCGTCTGCACGGTGGACTACGAGAAGATGGGCAGGGCGATGGAGCCGCTCCAGGCGCGCATGGAGCGCACCGATCGCGTGCACATCAAGGGGCCCGGCACCGACCTGAAGTTCAGCATCAAGGGCATCGGCGTGATCCCGTGCGAAGGCCGGCGCAACATCCCCGACGGCGAGTGCTTCACCGCGCCGGTGCGCGACTCGGTCGAAGGGACGATCGCCTACAACACGCAGTCGGTGTACCTCGGCACCACGTACGACAAGCTCGTGTTCACGTTCGAGAAGGGCCGGATCGTCAAGGCCACGGGCAACCCGCAGGACAAGCTCGACCAGCTGCTGAACACCGACGAGGGCGCGCGCTACATCGGCGAGTTCTCCCTGGGGTTCAACCCGTTCGTGCTGCACCCGATGAAGGACACGCTGTTCGACGAGAAGATCGCCGGCTCGCTGCACTTCACGCCGGGCCAGGCGTACGAAACCGCGAACAACGGCAACAAGTCGAAGGTGCACTGGGACCTGGTGCTGATCCAGCGGCCCGAGTACGGCGGCGGCGAGATCTGGTTCGACGGCGAGCTGATCCGCAAGGACGGTCTGTTCGTGGTGCCCGACCTGATGGGCCTGAACCCCGACAAGCTCGGCGCCTGACGCGGCAGCCGCAAACGAACGAGCCCGTGACGCCGAGGCGTCACGGGCTCTTCTCGTTCGAACCGGCGGATCAGCGCGGCAGCAGCAGCAGCCGCGTGGTCGCGACCTTGCCGCCCACCACGGCGCGCACGAAGTAGACGCCGCTCGGCGCCCTCGCTCCGGACGCATCGCGACCGTCCCACGGCAGCACGTTCGGCCCCTTCTCGAGCCGGTGGTCGGCGAGCGTGATCAGCCGCCGTCCCTGCAGGTCGTACAGGTCGACGCGCGCGACGGCCGCCTCGTCCAGGCGCAGGAGCACGGCCGGCCCGGAGCCGAGCGGCGTGCGTGCGAGCCCGGAGAGCGCGACGCGCCCGAACCGCCGATCCTCGATGTCGGGCGGCGGCGGGAAATCGCTCGGGTCGATGCCGCCCGGGTCGTCGATCACCGGGGGCGCGGGCGGCGGGGGCAGCACCGACACCCAGCCCGTCTGCGCCGTCTGGTCGGTGGTGCGCAGCCGGATCTGGACGATGCTGGTCGTGTCCCCGCGCGAGGGCAGCCGCTGCATGCGGACCCGCGTCAAGGTGGTGTCGCCGCTGAGCGCGATCGGGTCGTTCAGCTTGAGGCTGTCCACGGGGAACACCGTCTCCACGCCGGCCGAGTCCCGCGCGACCAGTTCGAACGACGCGAGCCCGCCGAACGGGTTCGCGGTCACGATCTTCAGGTCGACGCTGTCGGATTCGGCGACCGACGCCTGCTGCCAGCTCATGTCGACCACGTGCAGCAGCGGCGGCTGCACGAGCGCGAACTGCCAGGGGCCGGTCCACACGACCTCGCGGATCTCGATGCGATCCCCGCTCACGAACGAGAACAGCTGGCGCGTGCCGTCCTTCATGGCCTCGGACGCGAACCAGAAGCTGGTGTCGTAGCCGAGCATGTTCCGCAGCCGCCCGCGGTAGGTCCACCCCGCCGGATCCGCCGTGGGATCGGTGGACGTGTAGAACGACAGCGGCTGGCCGGAGTTCGTGGTGATGAACAGGTAGTACAGACCGTCGTGCTCGAACACGTGCGGCGACTCGGTGAGCTGGTTGAACGTGTAGCTGCGGTGGGTGATCCACAGCGGCTTCACGTCCTCCCACGCGTCGAGGTCGCCGTTCGATCGCGCCACGCCGATCAGCGTGGACGCCGTGTCGGACGCCGGCGTGGCCGTGTAGTACATGAGCCAGCCCGTGGGATTGGCGGGGTCACGCATCACGAACGGATCGCGGAACGCCGGGTCGGCGCTGCGCGGCTTCCACCACGCCCAGGGCACCGTGGTCGCCGCGAACACGGGACGGTTCACGCGCACCCACGTCTCGAGGTCCTCGCTCACGGCGAGCCCCATGCGCTGGGTCGCGTTGTACGTCGCGTTCAGCGTGACCCCCGTGTACAGCATCCAGTACAGCCCGTCCTGCTCCACGATCCACGGCGCCCACACGTGATCGTTGTCCCAGCCGCTGGGGTTCACCGCGAGCGGGATCGGCCGCTGGTCCCAGTGGAACAGGTCCGTGGACACCGCGTGGCCGAAGTCCTTCTCGGTCTGCGCCGCGGTCAGGTTGATGTTGTTGCGGATGTAGAAAAGGTGGTACACCCCGTTCCGCTTGATGAACGCGAAGTCCTTCGCGCGGATCGGCGAGCCGGGGATCATGTAGCTGGCGTGCGCCGGGGTAGTCGCGAGCAGGCCCAGAAGGCTCAGCGCGGCCAGCCAGAGGCGGGCAGCGCACGGAAGGGCCACTCGTTGTCGTCGGAGCAGGATGCGCACGGACCTTCCCGGGCCAGCAGGCGGCCCTTGGAGGGATACGGAGGGTGGTTTCAGGCGGCCCGGGGATTATCCGGCCCGACCGCCGGGGGCGTCAACGCCCACCAGCAGCCATGATCCAGCTCCGAGAACTTCGGTATTCCATCGGTCAACGCGTGCTCTTCGACCGCCTCGACTGGGTGATCTCCCCCGGCGACCGGTGCGCGCTCGTGGGCCCCAACGGCGCCGGCAAGACCACGCTCATCCGGGTCATCCTGGGCGAATATGCGCCCGAATCGGGCACCCGGGTGCTGTCGCGCGGCACCCGGATCGGCTACCTGCCGCAGGAGGCCGCGGAGAAGTTCGAGGGCACCGTCTTCGACCGGGCCATGGAGGCCCACCGGGCCACGCTCGAACTGCGCGAAGAGCTCGACGCGCTGCACCAGGAACTCGCGACCGTGGCGCCCGAGGACCCGCGACTCGACGCGCTGCTGTCGAGGGCCGGCGAACTCCAGCACCACCTCGAGCTCCGCAGCGAGCACACGCTGGAGCCGGAGGCGCGCGCGGTGCTGACGGGCCTCGGCTTCTCGCTCGCCGACCAGGACCGACCGCTCGCCGAGTTCTCGGGCGGCTGGCGCATGCGCGCGGCGCTCGCGGCGCTGCTGCTGGCCGACCCGACCGTGTTGTTCCTGGACGAGCCGACGAATCACCTGGACCTGCCCGCGATCGAGTGGCTCGAGGACTACCTCGAGGACTTCCACGGCGCGCTCGTGGTGGTCTCGCACGACCGCGTGTTCCTGGACCGCGTGTGCACCGAGGTGCGTGAACTCGACCACGCCACGCTCACGCCGTACCCGATGAGCTTCACGCCGTACCTGGCCGAGAAGGAGCTGCGCCGCGAGCAGATGGCGGCGATGAACGCGCAGCTCCAGTCCAAGATCGACCAGCTCCAGCGCTTCGTCGAACGCTTCGGCGCCAAGAACACCAAGGCGACGCAGGCGCAGAGCAAGCGCAAGCAGATCGAGCGGCTGCAGGAACAGCGCATCGTCATCCCGAGCCCGCCCCGCGGTCTCCGCTTCCAGTTCCCCGACCCTCCGCACAGCGGCCGCACGCTCGTCCGCCTGCGCGGCGTGAAGTTCGGCTACGGCGCGAACGACCTGTTCTCGAACGTGGACGTCGAGATCCAGAGGGGCGACAAGGTGGCGATCGTCGGCGCGAACGGCGCCGGCAAGACGACGCTGCTGCGGCTGATCGCCGGGCAGCTCGAGCCGCGCGCCGGCGAACGCGAGACGCCGCCGCTCACGAAGATGGGCTACTTCGCGCAGCACGCCGCCGAGACGCTGGACGGCGCGGCCACCGTGCTGGGCGCGCTCGAGGACGTGGCGAACGCCGAGTGGCGGCCGCGGCTCCGGAGCCTGCTCGGCCAGTTCCTGTTCTCGGGCGACGACGCGTTCAAGCTGTGCCGCATCCTGTCGGGCGGCGAGCGGCAGCGCGTGGCGCTCGCCCGGTTGCTGCTGGCGCCCAGCAACCTCCTGCTGATGGACGAGCCCACGCACCACCTGGACCTCGCCGGCAAGGAGGTGCTCGAGGACGCGCTCCAGCAGCACCCGGGCGCCGTGGTGGTGGTGACGCACGACCGCTCGCTGATGGCGAGTCTCGCCTCGCGCGTGCTCGAGGTGAACGACGGGCGCGTGACCTCGTATCCCGGCGGCTACGACGACTACGAATCGGCTCGCGTCGCGCGCTCGGCGCCCGTGGCGGACGCACCACCGGCGCCGGCGCCCGCGCCCGCCGCGGCCGCGGATCCGCACGCCGCGCGCGAGAAGGCTCGCGAGGAGAAGCGTGCCCGCGACAAGCGTGAGCGCGAGATGGCCCGCATCGAGAAGGACCTCGAGTCGCGCGAGGCCCGCATCCAGGCGCTCGAGGCGCAGCTCGCCGACCCGGAGCTCTACCACGACGCCGCGCGGTCGAAGGACATCGTGCTCGAATACGAGCGCGTGCGCGCCGAGGTGGAGTCGCTGTGGGCCCGGCTGGCCGAGCTGGGCTGACGGCTCAGCCGCGCGCGGGGCGGCCCGCCCCGCGCGGGCTCACAGCAGGCCCTCGCGCCGCAGGCCGGGCACCAGCGCCTGGGCC